>PCXZ01000023.1:9942-75284 GCA_002762985.1 Candidatus Woesearchaeota archaeon CG10_big_fil_rev_8_21_14_0_10_44_13
AGTTTTTATTATTTTTATTTAACATCTCTTTCTCTATAATCTTTTTGAATTCCCTGACATTAGAAAATAAAAATCCCCTTATGCCTGCTTTTTTTGCAGATTCCACATTCTCTTTCTTGTCATCAAAGAACAAAACCTCATTTGGATTGACTTTCAGCGTTTTGAGGCATTTTTTAAAAAATTCCGGGTTTTTTTTGTATGTCTTTGCCTTTTCTGAAATGAATATGCTGTCAAACAGTCTTATTGAATCCAGGTTTTTCCTTTGCCACCTTAGATCTTTGCTGCTGGTGTTTTCTGCCAGTGCCAGTCGGACATCACTCTTCTGTTTTATCTTTTTCAGGAGCAAAACAACTTCATGATTGTCTTTGTAAACACCATCCAGGGTCCCAGCCATTCTTTTATAAGGCAGTTTTTTCCCAGATTTTCTGCATAATCTTTCGTGCAGATCCCTGGAGGTTATTTTTCCCTGTTCATACAGGCTATAAAGGCCGTTCTGCCCATAAAGCCCCCTTGCAAACCTCTCCTTAACACCATAAATCCTGCAAATATTACTTATCTGGGCATCCTCTATCCATCTTCCTGTTACACCGCCGTAATCCAGCATCAATACTTTTATCATTCCTATCATTCCTGACCGCCGCTTTTCGCCTTTTCAAGTATCCTCACAACACCATGATTCGCATTTACCTCTATATAATCGCCATCCTTTAATACCTTTGTGGCGATCCCGGTTCCGATGATGCATGGTATCTTAAGCTCCCTGCTGACAATCGCAGCATGGCAAGTTACGCCTCCTTCATCCGTCACTATCGCAGCAGCCTTTTTCATCGCAGGCACATAATCGGGCAGTGTCATGCTTGCAACAAGGATGTCGCCTTTCCCGATTTTCTTTATCGCATCCTGGGATGAGAAGCACACCTTTGCCTTGCCTATCTCCTTGCCGGGCGATGCAATCGTTCCTGTGAAGTTTGTTATCCCCTCGAATGCTGATAAGAGCTCCTCCCCTCTTCTTTCTGCCGCTTTCTTGCCTGTATGCTGCTCTATCCCTTTTTTTTCAACAAGCATGAAGAAGGACTTTCTCCTTTCATCCGCCTTGTTCTTATCAATACCTTCGCCTTCAAACACCTTTTTTATCTCATCCGGCCAGCACCAGGCAAGATCCCCGGGATCATGGCCTTTTCTTTTTCCGATCTCACCAAGGATGATGTTCAGGGCTTCTGTCGTCTTCATCTGGGCCTCTTTCCTGTAATCATGGAAAACAGCATAATTCTCAAATATATCTATGTAAGTATCCATCTCATCATCAAATTTAAGGTCTTTTCCCAGGATCTTCTTTCTTGTTTCTGCTTCCTCTGCTGAATTCTTCAGTCTTATGGCCTCTCTGTCAATATCCTCTCCTTTTTTTATTATCTCCTTTATCTCGCTGACCACACCCTCAAATGTCTTTCTGTTTCTTTGGGACCATGTGAGTTCAATCCACCAAAACCTGCTTAGCAGGGCCTTTATCTTTTC
The DNA here is from genome assembly GCA_002762985.1 of Candidatus Woesearchaeota archaeon CG10_big_fil_rev_8_21_14_0_10_44_13. Classification (GTDB taxonomy): domain Archaea; phylum Nanobdellota; class Nanobdellia; order Woesearchaeales; family UBA12501; genus 1-14-0-10-44-13. The sequence goes on from PCXZ01000023.1 coordinate 11,455, forward strand.
CCTTACCTCTTTTTTCGTCTCAAACGAATCCTCTGCGCCGTTCTTTTTTATGAACGAACATACCCCATAAAGTTCAATGTCAAATTCCGTCATGTAAGATGTATAATTCGGCGTAAGGATGACGCCAAGGGCATTGTTGAAATCCTTTGGTGTAAAACCCTTCCTGTTTTTCTCCATCAGCACACTGAGCTTGTCTTTTATCTTTTTCTCAAGGACGATGTCTATCGCGTCTATGTCGAATGACAGCCCATGGTATATCATAGTCTCTTTGTGGAATCCTGCATATTCCTGGGAAAGTTCACTGTCTTTGAGCCCGCCTAATCCTGACCTGATTATCTTTTCCGCATGGTTTATGATGTTGATAAAACATTCCTTGTGCTTTTTGAAGTGGGATCTCCTGTTTTTTCCATCCTTCAGCCAGCTGATAAGAAATTCCCCTATAACATGAATATCCTTTTCCCAGTTGCACCACCATGTCCTTTGGGCATCATTAGCCACAAGAATCCTTGTAAATGGTGATCCTATCATTTTTCCTGACTCGTTGACCACGCCCATCGCAATAGTCGATGCCGTATGGAGAGGTATCACTTCCCTTACATACTCAAGCCATATGCCTTTTTTGTCTTTCATCTCTTCACTTTCACGGATTTTTGTCATCCTTTCCCGCCGCTTTTCGCCTTCTCAAGTATTATTATCAGGCCATGGTTGCCTTTTATCTCGACAAGATCACCATCATGGAGTATTTTGGTCGCAATCTTCGTACCGATTATGCATGGTATCCCAAGCTCCCTGCTCACAATGGCTGCATGGCATGTTATGCCACCTTCATCTGTTATTATGGCTACTGCTTTCTTCATCGCCAGGACATATTCCGGGCGCGTCATCGATGCGACAAGCACATTGCCTTCCTTGAACTGGCTTATCGACTCAAGGTTCGTGCATATCTGCACCCTGCCGATCGCAGTGCCTGATGACGCAGTCATGCCGTTTATCTCCCTTATATCAGATTCTTTTGTCCTGTTGAATCTTGCTGCAAAATCCATGTAATAATCCCCTGTCGCGACAGTCGATGTGTCTGCTGTCTGCAGATAAAGGCCCCCTTTCATCCTCTCTTCCAGCATCTTCACATACTTTTTGGATTTCATGTTTTCTATGCTTATCTCAGGAGGTATTGCATTCTTCAGGAGGTCATGCCTTATGCCGAACCTCAGGCCCAATGCCTCAAGCATCCTGTCTATATGCTCTATGGCTATAAGTATGTTCTTTTTCCTCTCATCCTGCCAGTGTATCAGGAATTCTGTGGCTTTTATCTTCACAATGAGGCCCTTTTCAAGGCCGAGCTCTTTTATTGCCCTATTCTTGTCGTCTAAGATCTTCCTGAAATCGGTCTTATTGTTCTTCAGCGTCTTTATGGAATCAGTGATGTCTTCTCTTGTCATCGCCTGTCTTCCCGTATAGTTGTTCCTTATCCAGAAGAACTTTTTTATGTGCTGCTGTATGAGCTTTTCCCTCTTTTTCTCGTCCTTCTCCTTTGATATGAGCCAGAGATGCTCCTCTTCCTCATTCACGAATGATTTTTTCACAGGGGACATGAGCAGTGTGAATATGTTGTTCAGGCCTTTCTCATCCTTCACGTACCTTTTCAGCTCTTCCTTTATCTTGACATCAGTCTTCAGGGCGAATGGCTCTATCACATGGCCTATGCCTACTGCTATGGAAAGCCCCTCTGAGACATATTTGGCAAGCTTCACAAGTTCATAGTCATTCAATCCCTCAACCCTCTTTTTATCCATCTTCGAGTAAAACCTGAGATATCTTTTCATCTGGGCATCGTATCTCCTCTTCAGCTTCTGGAAGTATTTTGGGTCTTTCTCCACTTTCTTCTCTATTATGCCCCCAAGCCTTACAAGATCTTCCTCAAAATAATTCATGCTCCCGTACCCGTCTTTGAACACATAGAGGTATTTTGTGTATCCGAACCCCACAAATCTCTTCATGTAGAAGCCGCTGGTGGCAGCAGCGCTTATGAAGAAAGGATATATGGGGCAGCTCTGCGCGTACCACTTCTGCCCGAGGCATTCATCAAGCATTTTCTTTTCATTGTCATTCATTTTACCAGCCTTACCATTCCATTATCAGCATCCACTTCTATAATATCCCCGTCTTTCAATGACTTCGTGCCTATTCTTGTGCCTATTATGCACGGCTTGCCCATCTCCCTCGCAACTATTGCCGCATGCGATGTCAGGCCGCCCTCGTCTGTCACAAAAGCAGCCGCCTTATCCATTGCAGCTATATAATTGGGGTGGGTTGTGACACCTATGATTATATCGCCCTTTTGGATTTTGCCAAGGTCATTGTTGCCTTTTACTATCTTTGCAGTGCCTGTCACTTTACCTTTATTTGCAATAACCCCATGGATGATATCCTTTTTTGTCTCTTTTTTAATTTCAATGCCCAGTTTTTTAATGATATTATCAATATCTTTGCCGCTTGCGCACATGAGCTTCTTGCCCTTGAACCATAGCACAAATCCTTTCTTCCTCTCCTGGATCTTCTGCATATCTGGCTTTGAGTTTCCATGCAGGGCAGCAACAATCTCTTCTTTCAGCATATAGCCCATATCTTCCCTGTCAAGCCCGATCCTTCCTGATATTTCCTCAAAGAAACCAAGAAGGTTATAAATCCCTTTTCTCCTGTAATCATCTCTAAGGTCCCTGACGTATACGGCAAGGTTGGCCTTTCTTATGATATCTTCCTCTCCTTTTGTCAGTTTCAGCATTTTTGGGATCTCATCGAGGCTGTATTTTGGCTCAGGATCCTTTTTGAAATCTTTTATTGTATCCATGAACTCATCCCTTGTCCAGGGATTGCTGCCAACATCTATGCAGGGCACCCACTTATATTCTTCATAGACCTTGCTGATATCTTTTGCATTGAGGACGTCCTCTTTCATTTTTATGACAGATACTTTCCTTAAGGGCGTGAATACTGTCTTGAGCACTTCTTCCTGCTCTTTTCTGTTTTTAACTTTTTTCAGTATAAGCTCATTGGCCATTTCTGTTGCGAGGTCCGACATAAGGAAGATTGCATATTGCGCATGGCCGTGCCTCACTCTCGAGACCCAGTATTCCTCAAAAACCCCAAGAAGCTCTTTGTTGCTGAGCCGCTTGAGATCCTTTTTTGCTATCTCCTTTGCCAATTCCAGGAATCCAAGGCCTAAATCATCTCCAAACTTCTCAAGAAGACTGAATGACTTAAAGTCTTTCATATACCTCCTTACCAGGCCTTCCTCCAGCCTGTTCTGCGCATCTTCATCTATGTAATATACCTCTCTCCCATTGTCAGGTATGAGCGCGACATCATATGTTGTTGTTGGACTGATATCCCTGACAAGATCGCCAATGAAATAGATGCAGATTTCACAGTAATGCAGGGCATATTCACGGGCCCACGTCCTTAGCATGGTCATTTTATCTTCCTCACAACGCCTTTGTCTGCATCAACCTCGATTATATCCCCATCCTTGAGCAAATGCGTCGCGATCTTAGTCCCTATTATGCATGGGATCTTCAATTCCCTCGACACGATAGCCGCATGGCACGTTACACCGCCTTCATCAGTGACGATCGCAACAGCCTTCTTTATGGCAACGACAAACTCTGGCTTAGTCATGCTAGACACTATCACATCGCCCTGCTCCATCTTTCCCATCTCTCTTGTCCCGTTGATTATCTTCACCCTGCCCCTGGCTTTTCCCAGTGAAGCGGCCATGCCTTTGAATTCGGTTATCCCTCCTGTGTCAACAGACAATTCCATCCTTATGATGTCCTCTGCCTCTTTCCCTGAATGGATCTCCCATACTTTCTTCCTGTTGTTTATGTATAAGACGCAGACTTCAAGAAGGTTGTCTGCATGGTCTTTGTCCATCCCCTTCCCTTGCTCAAGCTTATGTATATCCTCTGCGGAAAAAACAGAGAGCTGCTCTTTTGTGTAACCGTTCCTTTTCGCAATCTCTGCCCTGCAAGTATCCGCCGTATAGATCGTCCTCATGAACAGTTCCTTCCTGATGTCATGCAATGGGCCGATCACATCCATGATCCCGAATAGCGCTTTTGTTTCATTGTCAATCGGCTTTTCCCCAACTATCTCCTTTTTCCTGCTGTTTATCCCGTTCTTGAAATCCTTAAGCTTTTTAAGCTCTTTATTGAGGCCTTTTTTACCCAATTCATCAAGCCTTTCCCGGAAATATGACAATGGGAGGTCTTTCCTTCCCATGTGGGCTGATTGCAGCCACCTGTACCTATAAGCGTGTTTTTTCAGCAGTCCCTGCTGCTTTCCTTTCGGCTTAAGGCCTATGCATATCAATCCCTGCGTTTCCTTGTTGATGAAGCTCGTATCAGCTATCGCAATCATGTCTGCGATCTCCTGGGCAGTATAACTCTGCTTAAGCAGCCTGCCCTCTACCATCTTTGGCATGACAAAATCCATAGGTTCGGCGAAGAACCCCCAGTCGAAATTATGTATGTAGAGATGATTTGATTTTTTGAATATGCTGAAAAGCTTCTTGCCGCTGATCTTCCGGAAATCGTTCCTGTCGGATGCGTCAAGCTCTTTCACAGCCTTCTTGTAGAAATTCCTGTAGTCCCTGTCGAATTTCTGCCTGAATGCCCTGTTCTTGAATCTCTCGACAAGTGAATTGCCTACTTTCTCATTCTCTGATTCAAGGCAGCACCACCAGAACTTGTGGCCTTCCCTGACAGAGACAAGATGCTCATTGAAGCATATGCCGCACATGTCTTTCATCGAGCCGCACAGTGATTTTGCGGCTTCTATGGCGATCCACACGACCGAATCAGCCTTGTCTATGTCCCATTTCATTTTATTATCTTCACCCATCCATGATTCGCATTGACCTCTATGAGCTGGCCGTCCTTAAGAACTTTCGTGGCTATCTTGGTGCCTATGATGCATGGAATTCCTATCTCCCTTGAAACGATAGCAGCGTGGGAGGTTATGCCGCCTTCATCTGTCACTATTGCTGCTGCCCTTTTCATCGCAGGCACATAATCAGGCCTGGTCATGACAGCCACGAGTATATCCCCTTTCTCGACCTTGGCGATTTCGGTTGCGCTTTTCACTATCTTCACCTTTCCTGTTGCCTTGCCAGTACATGCTGTCAGGCCCCTGAAATCGTCTATGTCTGACAGGCTGGTCTCACCAAGGACAGCCTTTCTTACCTCATCAGCATCCTTTGAATGCAATGCCTCCATGCCCTCTTTCTCCCAGTAATAGACCCCATTCTTCCTTCTTGCCTTGAGGTCTGTTGCGTTAGGTGCACGCTCAAAAATCCTGCTCGTCTCCCTGCAAGTCATGTATTTCAGGTCCTCTATGTCAATCTTGACCCTTTTGGATATCTCTGCCAGTATGAGGCTGAAGTAATGAGTTATCCATAATGTCGATCTTTTCCTCTCATCCTGCCAGTATGTGAAATCCTCTGAGATCCTGATCATGGTTTTCAGGCCTTTGCCCAATTCTATCTGCTTCATCATTTCATCTTTCTTTTTCTTGTTCAGTGCGGGGGTACCCTTTATCTTGTCAAGATCCTTCTTCAAGCCGATGTCAAGCTCAAAAAGCCTTTTTATCTCTTCGATGAAATCACCAGCATCCAGCACATATGAGGATACATAATTGTTCTTCACCCAGAAGAAATTCTTCTGGTGTTTCCCTAATGAGATGAGTGATTTAGCGTTCTTTATGAGGTCTTTGATTTTTTTTGGTTCGTTCCTGACAAAAATATTTTTCAGGCCTTCCTTCTCCATCTCAATAGCGACCTTGAGCAGGGAAACTTCTGCCTCATTTATGAATGACAGATGCACCGGCGCAGTCAATATAGAGAAGACATCTGCAAAACGCATCTTGTCCTTCAAGGCTGATTTTTCATATATCTCTTTTATCTCATCTGCGATCATCACATCTGTCCCAAGCGCAAATCCGTCTATAAGCGAGCTTGAGCTGTTCTTATTCAATATGATATCAGCGAATTCATCATGCACTTTTATCAGTTCCCTGTCATTGAGCTTGCCAAGGTCCATCTTCTCTATCTCGATGCATTTCTTATAAAACCTGTCCTGGTCAGGCTGCCATAGCTTGATGAACCTTGAGCTTATCTGCGGGTCTTTTTTCCCTGCCCTGATGACAGCAGCAGAAACTTTTTTTATGTCATCCATAAGGATATACCAGTCCGCCTTGCCGTTATCATAGAAGCAGTAATGGACAGTGAAATTCCCGCCAAGCTTTCTTTTTTCATGGACAGCGATCTCCCCTTCTGCTATGAAATGCATGAAGAACGGGCTCCCGTCAAATCTCTGGTGATACCATTCCTTGTTCAGCCAGTTATTGAGCTTTCTTTTCGCCAGGCCTTTTATGTATTCCATCTTTTCACCTTTTGGTCCATATTTTTCATCGTTTTATTATCCTTATCACGCCTTCATTGGCATCAACTTCAATCATGCTGCCGTCCTTTATCGCCTGCGTCGCGATCTTAGTCCCTGTTATGCACGGGATTTTCAGCTCTCTTGATACGATAGCAGCATGGCTTGTAAGGCCTCCCTGGTCTGTCACGATAGCGCTCGCTTTTTTCATCGCAACAACAAAGTCAGGGGCAGTCATTGTAGTGACGAGGATATCCCCCTTCTTCATCCTTGGCAGTTCCCTTACGCTCAGCATCAGGCAGGCTTTGCCTTTTGCATAGCCCTTGTTCGCTATGATCCCTTCGACCTTGTTCATGTCTGTTATTTCCACCTCAAAAAGCCAGTCATAAGCCTCTCCAGATTTTTTCCGGTCAAGGACATTGTATTTTCCGTTCTCATATTCAATGACGCATACATCCTTCCTTTGATTTATGATACTCTTGAATTCTTCCTGTTTTTCAAAAAGGACGAATATCTCCTCAGGCAGCAGGTATTTCATGTCCTGCATCCCTATGCCGACCCTCCTTCCGAGCTCTGCAATCAGGATGTCCAGGTAATGCATCCCTTTCAGGTTGTATTTTTTCCTCTCGTCCTGGAAAAGCATGAATTCATCGATAATATCTGACAATTTCACCACATATCTGCTTAATTTAAGTTCTTTTATCATCTCTCCCTTCTTTTTAGCAGACTCTTTTACATGCTCTTGTATCTCTTTTATCTTATTATCCTCATCAATTCCCTCTTCAAGCCATTTTTTTATTATCCCTCCAAAATACTTCCAGCCAAGATACCTTGTTTCGTAATAATTGTTGAGTATCCAGAAATATTCCTTTACATGCCCTGCAATCCTCCTGTCTTTCCTGAAATCATATTTCCCTTCCAGGATATCTTTCTTGTCCTTCCTGAGATCTTTGGTTATTTTCAGCAGATCGCTCTCTTCCCTTGCATAGAAAGACGGTTTTGTTGGGGCGCAGAGGATGACAAGTGCATCATTCAGTTTTTCCTGGGGGGTAATCTTCTCAATCTCTTCCTTCAGCATCTTCTCTGCTCCGAAATTCACAGGCTCTGCGAGCATGCCTGGACCCCACATACCATAATATGCTTTTGTGAATCTTCTGAATAAATCCATTAGATCCTCATCAGAAAGCCCGGCCACATTTGTTTTTTCAATCTCTTCATGCACTTCTTCAAGCTCTTCTATCCTTTTTCTCCACAAAGCAAGGGTCTTTTTCCTGTCCTTCTCATCAAGAATAAGCTTTTTTACAAACTCTTTCCCGCTGTCAGTTAGCTCATTCATCTCATTGAACCAGGTCATCTTGTCTTTCTTGAATGCAAGAGCCCCTTTAGGCCATGCAATGCCATAATCTGCCTTTATCTCCCTGACACCAGGCAATGCTGCATAATGGCTTGTCAAAGGAGCCCCATCATTAGGTCCCCATACAAAAAGATCCTTTGAGCTGAAGATTTTCATATTTTTCCCGCTTATCTTTCCCTGCCTATCCCTCTTCAGAGTTCGCCTCCATCGCAGCAGTTATCACAAGGTTCGTCACAAGGTCCTGCGGAGTGCTCCTGCCTAATATCATGACGGGCTTCCTTATCCCTGCAAGCAGGGTGATCCCGAATACACTCTCAGAAAGCTTCATTATCAGGTGGCAGGCTATGTTTGATGCGACAAGGTTGGGGAATATGAGGACATTTGCGTCTCCCATCACCTTTGCTCCTGGGCATTTCCTTCCTGCGGCCTTTGGGTCCAGCGATGCGTCTGCCTGCATCTCTCCTTCAAAGACATAATTTAGCCTCTTATCCTGGGCGATCTTCGTTGCTTCCCTTGATTTAAGTATGACCGGCGCATCCCCTCCTGAGCCTTTTGTAGAGAAGGACAGGAACGAAACCTTCGGCTTGAATCCGAAAGCGTGCGCAACATCAGCAGCATTCACCCCTATCTGGGCAAGCTGCTCAGCATCAGGGTCTATGTTCAGGCTGCAGTCAGAGATGAACAATATCCTCTTGTTCTTCCTGTCATCGACAACAATCACCTCAGAAACAAGAGTTGCGTCTTTCTTTGTCTTTATTATCTGCAATGCAGGCCTCATAAGGTCAGCAGTTGGGCATATTGCGCTCCCCGCAAGGCCGTCTGCGTATCCGGTCTGCACAAGCATGCAGCCGAAGTAATTCACATCATCAAGAAGCTTTCCTGCCTGCTCTTCTGTAAGGCCTTTGGCTTTCCTAAGCTCATAAAGATCTTTTGCAAGCTTTTCCCTGAGCTTTGATGCCTTCGGGTCTATGATCTCTGCTTTTGTTATATTGACCTTGAATTTCTTTGCCTCCTCTTTTATCTTCTTCTCGTCCCCTAAGAGGACAAGATCAGCATAGCCCTCTTTAAGCACATGATCTGCAGCCTTAAGGCATCTCTCATCCCAGCCTTCTGCAATCACTATCTTCCTTCTCTTCAGCCTTGCCTTTTTCTTCACTATATCCAATATATCATTCATGTCCATTTTAGCACCTCTAAGCCCATATTAATCATATTATGGCACCATCAATGACCTTCTTATTTTAAATCTTTTTGATGATGCCTGTGCGAGTATCAATCTCCACCTTATCCCCTGTCTTCAGCACCCTTGTCCCGTTCTTTGTGCCTATTATGCATGGTATCCCCATCTCCCTGCTCACAATCGCAGCATGGCATGTTATGCCTCCTTCATCTGTGATGACAGCCTTCGCTTTCCTCATGATATGGAGGAAATCCGGCCTTGTCATTGTCGTGACAAGTATCCTTCCTTCGGGGAATTCCTCCTTGTGGGGATCGAGTATCACATTCACTTCCCCAGTGATATTGCCCTCTGCCCTGTTAGCCACAATGCCTTTGACAATACCCTCCTTTATCTTCCTGTCAAACGCTTCAATTATCTGCTTTGCTTCTTTGCCTTTGATGAGCAGATTGCCCTCGAGGGTCGATGTCATATAGACACAGCACTCAATCCTCCCCTTCAATTCCCCTTCCGGCACTAATCTGCCTTCTGACAGGAGGGAATTAACCTCATCGCGGCTGTAATTGCTTATCTCTTTCCATCCAAGGCCGTATCTTGCTCCTGCCTCATTGAGGATTTTCGTTATGTAATGGTTTGCCTTCAGCATCGTTCTCTTCCTCTCATCTATCATCACGCCGAAAATCTCATAGATACTGAACATCCTCAAAGTCCCACTGCTCAGTTCATACTTTCTCCTGAATGCGGCTTTTTTCTTCCTGAATTTCTCCTTGTCAGAACTGATCTTTGCAATCTTTCCTCTTATGTCATTCTCTGTCATGCCCCTTATCTCCTCATCAACCCTTTCAAGGAAATATCTTTCATCAAGATCGAATGTCTGCGAGTAGTTGTTCTTTATCCAGAAATATCTCCTGGCATGCCGCTTCAGCATCCTCCCAAATCCCCTGCTTTTCCTTATGCGGCCCAGGCAGAGCCTGAGGAAATCAGCGCGTTCATGGTCCATGAAGCTCCACATGGCCGGAGTAGAGAACATGATCATGACTTCATTGATCTCATCCTCCCTTATGCCTTCTTTTCCTTTCAGGACAGGCACAACATGGTGCTCAGCAAAGCTGTCCCCTATCTCAGGTATTGCCGCAATAGCTATGAAAGGCACATAAATCCTATAAAGATTGTTGTATAATCCCAATAATCGTTTGTTTGTTGCCTTTTCAAGATCCATCACCCCAATCTTCTCAAAAAAACCCGCAAGCCTCTTTTCGAACAATCTCTGCTTTTTCAGCAATCTTTCAGCAATCTTGCTGTCTTTCTCTGTCTGTTTGATCATCCACAGGAACAGCCTGTTCTTCGCGTCTTCCGGAGTCTCTTCCCTGAATTTGCCGTTCTCGAGCAATAGGAAATTCCTGATTGAGTAAGGGAATGGTATATGTTCATCCAATCTTGTGAAGCAATCCATGAAATAAAGGCTCAGGCCAAGGCCGCCCGGCGCTTCCTCAGTCCACCAGTCCGAAGATTCAATATCCTTCACTATTCTCTTTATGTCCATACCTTGCCTCAACTGTCTTCCTGTCTTCTTTTCCTCACTCTCCTTTTGGTTTTTTAGGTTTATCCCTGTTTTTATACTTTTTCATTTGATTTTGAAGCTCTGTGAGAAATAGACGATGATTATGGCGAGCAGCAGGACCCACTTGAAGAATGATTCCATGAATAATATGACAAATAGCCCCATGAGCAGCAGGACTACATTAATGATATTCTCCAAGCTGGTCTTTTTCCTTGAAGGATCATGTTCAGATTCCAAAAGGGACTCTTCCCAATCCCCTACGCCTCCGCTCATCTTTGTGATTTTAACCACCCTATATTCCTTAAACTACCTGATATCGCGTAGCTTTACCCCAAAACCTTTTCGTCCCCAGTAAATAGGGCTCAAGTTATAATATATATTTATTTATTATATTATATATACATGTATTAACGTATATACTTTAGAAAAATTTATATACTTAACCTCATCTATCATTTAAACATGAAAAGAAGGATTATAAAGCTTGGGGAGGCCACTTTGGTAGCTTCATTGCCCTCAAAATGGTCAAAGAAGTATGGGCTGAAAGGGGGGGATGAAGTTGAGGTCATAGAGCAGGGCAAGAATCTCCTGATATCCACAATGAAAGAGGTTGCAGGCGATAAGAAGACGATCACAATAAAGAGCCCTGCAGAATTCCTGAACAGGTTCATAAGGGCGCCATACTGTTATGGGTATGAGGAAGTCGAAGTCAGATTCTCTGATCCTGCTGTGCTGCCTTTGATAAATGAATACCTCAATCTTCTTCTTGGGTTTGAGATTGTGGACCAGGGGGAGGGCTATGTTGTCATACAGATGGTCGCGAAGGGCATGGAAGGCGATTTTGACAAGATCCTTAGAAGGTTCATGATGATACTCTGCAACATGTCAAAGGAGATCCCTGAGGCAATAAGGAAAAAAGATAAGAACATGCTGGTCCAGATAATGTCCATGGAATCCATAACAAACAAGCTTTCTAATTTCTGCGAGAGGATGCTTAACAAGAACGGTTATGAGGACATAAAGAAGACGAATTTCCTGTTCTGTTTCTGCTGGTCAGCAGAGCAGATAAGCGACAGCATGAAGGAGATATGCAGCTTAATGCTGGAAAAAGATGCGTACAGGAAAGGAACAAGCGAGGATACATTGGGAGCCCTCTCTGGTTTTTCAGGCCTGCTGGAATCCTATTCGAGATTGTTCTACAATCCTTCGAATGAAGGCATGGTGTCTTTCAAGAAAGATTATATGGCTCTCGAAAAGGATATCTATGGGATGATCAGCTCAAGATCAGAAGATGAGAAGAGGATATTGTTCAATATCCTGAAGATGACAGACCTGCTGAGGCATCTCAGCATATCTTTAATATGAATCATAATCGGGGATTTCATCTGATGGGCAGGAAACCCTTCCCTTTATTCTGCGCATCAAGATTCTGCCTCGCTTCTGAAGAAAGTTTTTTTATCTCCTCCTTCTGTATTTTATAAGCATCCGTGAACATCCAGCTATCCATTATGATCGGTGAAGAATTGTTTACAACCCTTGATACCTTTGGGTGGTATTCTTCTAGATAAGGTTCTATGCTGTCATAAGGCAGGATGAAATTCCTTTTGGATCCTTCGCTGGCACCCCTATAATCCTCTATTACTTCATAAGGGATCTGCAGTCCTGCGCGTTTTGCAGCGTCATAGACTGCGAACAGATCCACACAGGCCGCCATTGCCGTCATCCTGTCGCCGAACATTTCTTCATAAATGCTGAATCTTTTGTATTTATGGTAGTCCGGCAGCCCATTTGTGGCGCTGTTATTGAGGTACTTGAAAAGAGGGATCCATTCAGCCATCTCTTTGTCTTCTGCAAGATCTGCAGTCTTGTTATGGTAAAAATAAGTGGATGTCCCAAGGCCTGTCAGGACAGAGATCACCAATCCGACCAATCCGAATTTCTTTGCCCTGTCTTTTATCCTGTCAATGCGATATTTCCTTATCTGCTGGCTTATCTCCCTGTCAAGATCCCTGAATGCAAGAGGGCTTATCTCTTCATGGCTGGCGAAATCCGGGTCTTCTGCAACCTTTATGCCTTTCATCTCCCTGTCGCTAAACGGTTTTCCGAATATCCTTGCTATATAATCAATTAAATAGGGGTCCTTATCATCTATCTTACCTTCTTTGATGAGCTCTTTGACGAAAAGGGTGAAATAATACCTGCTGAAACACCTCATCTTTTCAGGATTGCTGTCTTTGCTCTCCAATGACCTGTATCTTTTCGCCTTGTAGAGGAGATAGATCTTTTTTTGCGTCCTGTATTCCTCCAGGAAATCCTCTTTTGACGGCAGGACCCCATTGCTGCATCTTGTCAGCATATCGAGCGTTTTATATGCTGAATCAAGCAGATGATCCTCTGCTTTTTTGCTGTCAGACATCAGCATCGGCTCTCCGATGTCGAATATGCCTGCGTTCGCCCATCTCTTGAACAATGCAGAGACTATGCTGTCCTCCCTTGAGCTGTCGAAATCTATGGCAGTGTACGCCCTTTTGCCGTCCTTGTCTTTCACCATCATGTTGCCAAGATTGAAATCCCCGACGCAGAACGATGTCATGGGGAAAGTTTTGCCTTCACCAATCCCTATCAGTTCAAATATCATGGCGAGGTCTGTGCCTTCATCATAAAAAACACTGAATGCTTTCGGGTCCTTTATCCTGCCGTCCGGCCTTATTATCCTCTTGTCAGTCAGGACTTCCTTGAGGAAATGATCCGTAGGTATCAGGATTTTTTCTGCGACATAGATCCTGCTGTCTAAAGGTTTGAAAAGGCTCTTCCTTCTTATTGAACCCATGATCCCGGGCTTCCTGTAAAGTTTTCTGCCGTCTTCTGTTTTCCTGAATTCATTTGCGAAATAGCCCATTATGAGATCTATAGATGTTATCTCCTCAAGGTACTTTACCCTTTCATCGACAGAAGGATTCTTTGCCGACAGCTCGTCCTTCATGTCCCTGCCCCCGACATAAACATTATGTATCATCCCTTTCGCAGAATCGAGGGGGTTTATCGTCTCGAGAAGGCTTATCTTATCAAGAAGATATCTTTCATGTTCTGCAGGACCATCCCTGCTGAGGATATTTTTTGCGTATCCTGCAGCACTATGGTAGAATCTCTGGGCAGCCTCTGCGATCTTCCTTGTCTCATCATCAGAATAGAAGCTTGAGAATTCCCTCACCACGAAGCCGTTGGGATATTTTATCGCGGTCTCAAAAAGCAGGCCTCCTTTTGCATAATACTTATGGGTGTTTGTCCTTATGATCCTCTGGAAGCTTAATGCTTTTTTTTCATCGGAAATGACGCTGTCAAAGACAACAGGATTGAGCTCCCCTTCCTCTTTCAGTTTTTTAAGATAGTTGAATATGTCAAGCCCTGACTTTATCTTTTTTCTCCTTTTTTCCCTGAATTTTGGGAGTACCTCATAAGCATGCATATCTGCTATCCTGTCTATCTGTTCCTTGGTCCCTTTCCAGAATATCCTCTCATGGATATCGGCCACCTTTGCAGCCTGATCGAATCCCATCTGCATGACTTCATCCCAGCTCAACCTATAGAACGCTTCCATGATTTCAGGATCCTGCCTGACAGCCTCTGCAGGATTCATCGCCAGTATCTCGTCAAGGCTAAGCTTTTTCATTTTTGGCCCCGCTTTCACACTCATCGCATTCATTGTCAAAATACCTGCTGACAGCATACTCGATCACGTGGCTCTTGTTCCTGAACCTCCTGCTCCTCAGCGTGTCAAGTACCTTGAGAATGAGTTCCTCGTCCATTGTGATTGACATCTTGTGTTTCATTCTTCACGAAATATGCAAAATCATGCAAATCATGCAAAATCCATAAAAGAGGATTATCGCCTTTTATAGCCCCTATGCCCCCAAAGAAGGTAGTATCACATACTACCAATATATAAACCTTTCGTTTATTAACCACTAATAAGTAGCTAAATCCTTGCCTAAACCACTGCCTTTTTACCCCAAAAGTTATATAAATGCACACTTATACCTGCTTTCCATGGCAGAAACAAAAAATGCGGCAAAAAGCATAACAATAGAAGATATGGCCGTTTTCTGCAAGAAAAAGGGATTTGTGTACCAGTCCGGCGAGATTTACGGCGGACTATCAGGATTCTTTGATTATGGCCATCTTGGCTCTGAGCTCAAGAACAACATAAAATCAGAGTGGTGGAAATTCCATGTACAGCAGAGGGATGACATCGCCGGCATAGACGGCTCGATAATCACCCACCCTAAAGTCTGGGTCGCTTCAGGCCATGTGGGCTGCTTTGAAGACATACTTGTAGAATGTTCAAAATGCAAGACAAGGTACAGGGCTGATCATCTCATAGAGGACGCGCTTAAGATCGCTGCAGACGGCCTGAAGAAAGAGGACATAAACAAGCTCATAAAAGAGAACAGCATAAGATGCCCCAAATGCAAAGGCGAAATTTCAGAGGCAAACCAGTTCAACCTCATGTTCGACACAAATGTCGGCCCGATAAGGAGCGAAACATCAAAAGCTTACCTGAGGCCCGAGACAGCGCAATTGATGTTCACGAATTTCAGGCTTGTCCAGGAGAATGCTAGGCTGAAACTGCCGTTCGGCATCGCTCAGATAGGCAAGGCATTCAGGAATGAGATCAGCCCCAGGGATTTCCTTTTCAGGTGCCGCGAGTTTGAGCAGATGGAGATCGAGTATTTCGTCCATCCTGACAAGGCGAATGATTGCCCGTTGATAAAGGAAGTCCTCACTCACAGATTAAATATATATTCAGCAGAGATGCAGCAGAAAAAGCAGCCTCACAAAGAGATGTCAATTAAGGAAGTCCTCGACAAGAAGATAATAAAGACGCAGTGGCATGCTTATTGGCTGGCGACAGAGCACAAATGGTTCATCTCATTGGGAGCGGATGCAGATAAATTCAGGATAAGGCAGCATTTGCCTGACGAAAAAAGCCATTATGCTGCAGACACATGGGACCTTGAATATGCGTTCCCTTTCGGCTGGAAAGAACTGCAGGGGATGGCCAACAGGGCAGATTTTGACCTGAAGCAGCATATCCTTCATTCAAAAAAAGACCTTAGCCTTTTCGACGAGGAGACAAAGGCGAAAGTCATCCCCCATGTGATAGCAGAGCCTTCACAGGGCGTAGACAGGGCTTTCCTTGTCTTCATGTTCAATTCATACAATGATGACAAGGAGAGGGGGAATATAGTCCTGAAGCTCCATCCGAAGCTTGCCCCTGTGAAAGCAGGGGTCTTCCCATTGCTCTCGAACAAGGAGGAGCTTGTCGATCTCGCAGAGAGCATCTATCTGGACTTGCGGAAAGAATTCCCTGTGGAATTCGACACTTCAGGCACAGTGGGCAGGAGATATGCAAGGGCAGACGAATCCGGGATACCTTTCTGCATAACAGTCGATTTTGACAGCCTAAAGGACAAGGCAGTCACTATAAGGAACAGGGACGATATGAAGCAGAAAAGGGTGAAGATATCCGAACTGAAGGAACTGCTGATCAAACTGATAAGAGGGGATATCTCCTTTGAAAAGGTGAAGTGACAGAAATAATATGATTGAATGTTAGGTATTGAATATCGAATAAATTGAATATTAATCATCAGGGATATCCCATCGCAAATAAGGTAAAAATGCCGAAAAAAGAGGAGATTGGCTATGGTATGGTCATACTGTTCGTCCTAGTCTCACTTTTCTTCATAACACTAATGGTGCCTTTCGACACTGTTACGGGCGCAGCTGTCATGGATGTGTCTGCAGAGGACTTGGAGAATTTCTTCTTCACAGCCACATTCCCTAATTTCATACTCCTCATAGTGCTGAGCGTCTGGATAGTCGGAGGCTCGCTAGCCATAATATCCCAAAGAAGGCAGGCAGAAGGCGTCCTTGAAGGGATCCCCAGGATGAACCGCATAGAGCTTAAGGAATTTGTCAGGGAAAGCTTCGGGAATGGCTTTAAAGAGGAGGAGATAAGGTGCTCTCTGCTGAGCTCAGGATGGGATGAACGCACAATAGAGGCCGTTTTGAGGCTTTATTAGGGGTTTGTTAAACTTTTTTCTACGCACACGTCATCACCATGGCGGCTCGACGCCCACGCTCACTTCGTTCGTGTGTGCTACTCGGCATCCCGTAGGGACAACCCCTGCCTCGTCGAGCGCCATGGTGGCGTGTGCGCGACGGGGGTTGCCCCCTACGGGGTGTCGCGGAAGGCAAACTTTTCGACTTTCAGGAACAAAGTTCAATAGGGAAGAAAAGTTGCCTGTCGCACCGCCACGAATGGCGCATAATAGCCAATTAACAGCTTAAAATCCCATAAACTTTATATACCAACATATTTCTAGGCTTTTTATGGCAATAAACGACTTGAAGGCAAAACAGGGAAATGCCGACGTGACAGGCATTATAATCGAAGTAAGCACGCCCAGGGAATTCAACAAGTTCGGCAAATCCGGAAGAGTGGCTAACGCTGTCCTGAAGGATGAGACCGGCCAGATAAAGCTCAGCCTATGGAACGAGCAGATCGACCAGGTGAAAGCAGGGGACAAAGTCCATATAATCAACGGCTATGTCAATGAATGGCAGGGCGAACTCCAGCTTACGACAGGCAAATTCGGATCCTTGGAGGTCCTGGGGAAATCTTCTGATGCAAAGGTGGCTGCCGTCACTGAAGATGAGATGACAGAGAAAGACACGCTTGAAGGCAGCAAAGATAAACGCAAGCATGTCCTCACTGACGACGAGAAGACAGAGGAAGAGGATCTTGAAGAGCTGGGCGAAGAGAATCTTGATGTAGACGAAGAGGAGATCGGATAGTTTTTTGGGATTGAACGATATCCATCTTATATCTTTATTACATCTTCATCAATTCCATCATCTTATGATTACATGGGGCAGTAGCTCAATCCGGGAGAGCACTACGCTGAAGACGTAGTTGTTGTGGGTTCAAATCAGCAAAGTGATGCTTTGTTTGTGAAATTCCCACCTGCCCCACCTTATTATTTCTATGGCACATCTATGGCGCATGTTCCAGAACAGGATGATATATATCTATATTGCCCTACCCCACCATAAGCATCACTTCTTCCTCCTATTTCCTGAAACCACTACGGCCAGGAATAACACCAGGATGAAGGCGCACAAAATAAGGATCTGATATGCCATCGAGCCTAAAGGTATATTGTAGAACAGTGTCTTCCTGAACATGGATTCTGCGACAACAATCGGATTCAGGTAAGCCAGGTTTGCCGCTATCTGCGGCATCGATTCCGCAGGGAAGATTATGTCCGAGAAAAGGAACATCGCCAGAAGGCACATCGTTGTAGTGAGTATGGAAGTCTGCTCTGATCTTATCATGTAGCCCAAGGCCATACCGAACATTATGAATATCGATGCGAGCATGACAACGATCAGCATTACCTGCCAGAAATTGCCTGCAAGGGCTATGTCGAACCGCGAATAACCCACCCAGAGGAATATCAGGACCTGCGAGATCACTATGATCAGATTCGTGATGAAAAGTCCCACTATGAAATAAGTATTATGGATGGGCAGGAGGAAATTCCTGAAATGGGCGCTTGAATTTATCTCATTCAGGACAGTCATGTTCGAGAGCAGGGCGCTTATGAACATTATTATGAATGAGAGTATGACGGGGAATATGAGGAAGACCCTGGGTTTCTCCCCCAGGAGGGAATTGAAGAAGGATTTTATCGGCTTCAATAGCTCGCCTGCCTGCTCCTGGTTTATGCCTGAAAACGTGTTTATCCTCTCATCCAATGAAGACGAGAGCTGATTGAGCTGTATGATCGTCTTGTTCAGCCCGTTTATGTTCTTGTCCAGCTTTTCGATGTCTGACAAGAGGGACCCATTAACCTCATCAAGATAGGATACCATCAGGTTGAGCTCTATGCTTATGTTCTCGATCTGCTGATAACTGCTCTCCTCAATGCCATTGATTGCAGAAAGATTTGACTTAACTGCTGATATCTGGCTGCTGAAAGCCGCAAAATCAAACAGAGGGGTTATGATCTGGCCTGCAGATACATTGATCTGCTGCCCTATCCCGGGGATCATGCCCGTGTTTATGCTGTTTATTATGCTCTCAAGCCTCAATGATTCGTTCAGGAGCCCGTCAAGAAGCATGTCCAGAGAATCAGATTCGTTCTTCAGGCCGCTCCTTGTCGAATTTATCGCTTCAACCTGCATGTTGAATTCTGACTGCATCCCCTTTATTTTTTTATAAGAAGGATCGAATCTTGACTTTATCTCGACGAGGTTGTCCCTCAGGCCGATCAGCTCCTTTTTTGCCTCTTCTGCCTGCACTGTGAAATTCGCTATCTGCGCCTGTGTTATGAACATGAAATTCACGGCATCCTCTATGTTTGTCAGTATCTCCTTAGTTGATTCGAGGGTTATCTGCTCCGATTGTATCGCAAGGTTGTCCTTTACGAAATTCACTATCGAATTCACAAGGTTCATCTTCGAATTGTCATAATAGAAATTGACGTCGCCTGCAGAGAATTCATTGCTTCCTGATTTCCCTATGAAAAAATCATCCGAGAATCTGGCGCACAGGTGCAGCCTCTCCTCCTCGACATCACCCATGCATCTTCCGGGCGTGCTGTAATAATACACCAAGGCACCCTTCGAATAGAGCGCATTCACGACATCTTTCACCTGCGCAGTGTCCTTTGCATATATCCCTATCTTTATTCCGCTGACATCATCCCCCCTGAAAGCGAAACCTATTATGGCTATAAGCAGCAATGGCCCTATCACGACAAGCATTATGGAAGTCCAGCTCCTGAAAATCAGCTTGAGGTTCTTCCATATTATGAACAATAATCTTATCGGAGCCATCATCTTATGATCCCCTCGAATATCTCTTCGAATGTCTTCACATCACCATACTCTTTCCTGAACTGCTCAGGGGATTTCAGGTGCGTTATCCTGCCATCCTTGAGTATCGCGACCTTGTTGCAGTATTCATTCACCATGTTAAGGAAATGCGAGATCACTATCAATGTCTTGCCTTCCTCATTTATCCTCTTCATGAGCATCCAGATCTTTTTCCTCAGGAACGGGTCTAGGCCGGTGGTAGGCTCATCAAAGACTATTATCTCAGGGTCATGCAGGAGCGAGATGGCAAGATCAAGCCTTCTCTTCATGCCGCCCGAGACATTCTTCGCGAGGTTATCCTCATAGCCATCAAGCTCGACGAGGGAGAGTAGCTCAGAAACCCTCTTTTTCAGCCTTTTGCCCCACAGCCCGTACATCCTCCCGTAATAATACATATTCTCTTTTATGCTGAGGCCAGGGTAGAATGAATTTTCCTGCGTGCAGTACCCTACTTTTTTCTTTATGATGCTGGTCTTTCTTGTGACATCCTTCCCGTTGAAGTGTATCTTGCCTGAATCAAGCTTGTGGTACCCAACGATAACCTTGAGCAATGTCGTCTTGCCTGACCCTGAACCTCCGACAATGCCGAGAAAGTCACCCTTGTTCATGCTGAAATCAATGCCATCAAGGATCTTCCTTCCTGAGAACTTCTTTATCCCGTTTTTTATCTCTAGTAATGCTTCTTCCATTGCGTCATCTTATGGCTAACTAATATATAAAACTATTTCTTGCCTATCCGCCGGCCTGTATGCTTCCGAGTATTGTTCCTGCGACTATGTTGAAGAGCATCATGACAATCAATGCGACTGTGCAGTAAGATGTCGTGCTGTTTATCATATTCTTCCCAAGCTCGTACCTTTCCTTCAGCTTATCCGCTCCATCCTCTATCCCGTTCGCAAGGATAGTCAGTATGTATACTATCTGCACGACATAGAACCCCACTATGATCTGGAAATGGAAGCTTGGGATGCCGTCTCCGAACATCGAGATGAGGTCAAATCCCCCACCGGCCCCTTCTATACCATCTGTTCCTGAAGTTACAGCCTTTAGCTGCTGCGTGAGCTTGCCCAATATGGTTGTTATCATCGATGTTATGCCGATGACTATGCCTGCGATCGCGGGCGTCATGAATTTAATCTGGGATTTCATGGACGAGATCGTCTCTGACATCAGGTCTTTCAGCCTTTCCTCAACGACGTGCATCTCTTTTATGTACCTTGATACGCTTACAAGGGCTTCTGCAGCGATCTGCGGGCCTTTTCTTGCGCTTACAGTGAGCACTTTCATCGAACTCTCTATTATGTTGGACGGGAAATGTATCAATGCGCCATACCTAGGGTCGAATATCGCCTGCTCTACGCCCATCCCCATCCTTGTTATGTTCGATGACACCATCCTGAAGAAATCCCCTGTTGTCGTCGCTTCCATTACATCTGCCACTTTGCTGAATGCTATCTCTGCGGGCAGCCCATCCCCCAGCCTGTTGCCTAACTGGAACAAAGCAGCGCCGAATTCCCTCTCAAGCTGTTTTGACCTGTCCCTTACCTTCATCACATCAGTGGAGTTCAGCCTATAATATACTCCGACAGCAATACCTATCCCCATCACGAAAAGAAGGCTTATGAGCCCTGCTCCAAAACCGAAAGGACCTATGATATCCCCTTTCCCTTCCATGTTATCGCCGCACCCCTTCGATTCCTTGTAGCCGAGGAGACTGAACAGCCCTCTCGGGTCATCCATCTCTGTAGTGGTCATTATGAGGGATTCGCCTTGTTTAGGGCTCTTGTTGAGTATGATGTCCCATCCCGGAGTCACGATGAATTTCATCATGATCGGGCTCAGGCCTATGATGACAAGAACAACACCTATGAAGATTGCAATCATGAGCGGGCTTAAGGCAATCTGCTTCTTGCCGAGTTTTATCTTGAATTTTTTCAGGTCATCGAATTCAGGGTTGCCTTCTGAGATATCAGTGCTTCCATAGCCGGACGGCCTTGTCGAAAGTATGTTCTTCCCAAGATAATAGACGCCTATGGGCAGCGCCAGGTTATACAGCGCCAGGAGATGGAACCATTTGACCTCGCACATGAAGCTAACTACAAGGGGCAGGATGACCAACCCTAATATGGGCAGTATGACTCCCAGCATATGCAGCATCGTTATAGGCGACTTCAGGTTCTGTGCATAATGCAGCATCTTCTCATAAGTCTCGTCAAGTATGACTGATAGTGATTTTTCCAGCAGCCCCATCCTCCTCTCTTCTGAGCTCTCGAAAAGCGAGGATTCAATGAGATGGAAAGCCTCGACGAACTCCATGTTCCATTTCTTCCATGTGTCAAGATAAGCGTCCATTGCCTGCTTGATGGACTCATATTTCTCCGTCTCGACATCCCACAGGACTTTTTTCAGGTCCAATGACAATGGCGGGGAAAGATGGTCTGCAGCGAACTCCACTGCAAGCTCAAGGTTGGATGTGTGCCTCATATATGTTACAAGATAGAATATGCAGAGTACCATCTGGTTGCTGGCTTTCATCCTCCATGTGTTCGCGAGCATCATGGGCGCCTTCTGGAGAGGCATGACCATTATCGCTCCGCATATAAGGAAGAATATTATGAAGAACATCGAATTGAAGAGCATGAAACTGATCAATGACCCGAGGAGCACGACGATTATCGGGCCGAGAAGGGCGAACGAGGCTACGCCTGCAGGAGTGACATTGAGATGGCATATCTTTATGGCCTCTTCATACTCAGGGATCTTGTCCTTGTCAGGCTGCACCTTAAGGACTTTCTCGCTGAAATTGCAGGCCTTCTCATAGAAGCTCATATGCCCAGGCATGTACTCTTCCTTGAATTCGAGGTATTCTTTTGTGGTGACCTGCTTTATGTCGGATCCCTCGCTTAAGGAGACCTTGAATTCCTTATCGAGCTTCTGCTTGTACTTCAGCATGATATCTGAAACTTCCTTCTTCCTCGCCTCTTGGGGGGTTTCCTCCTCTTTCTCAGGAGCCTTCTTTCCAAAAATGCCCATTTTAAAATACCTTTTTTGCTAGAACTTGAAGCCCACCTCTTTTTTTGGATCTTCAGTTTCTTTTATGCCTTAAATTTTATGATATGATTATTTTCAGCCGATGTTTTATGCTGTTTTTATGGAGTCAGACTTTCTTTGGGACCGTTCATCGGGATTTTACGCAATCTTCCTTTTTTTCGCTTCCCTCTTCAGCCATGTCTCCCATTCGAAGTATATTTGCTTAGGATCAAGGAATCCTGTCTCGTTCTTCACCTTTTCAGACAACAGGTGCATCTGGTCATTGCATTTGAGCGTGAATGGGGCTTCCAGCATGTCCATATCCTTCAGCTTTTCGGCATATTCGACCTGGGCCTGCTTTATTTTCGACCTCAGCTCTATATTGCCCCACATCGCATCCCAGTTGCCCGCAAAATCAGGGATATTCGCCGCAATGGCTTTCAGCACATCGCTCTCACCGCTTATCAGGTCATCAGTCGCCTCAAGCTGGTCTTTCTTAGGGTCATATTTCATGAGATCGACAAAACCATTCTCCAGCAAGGGGTCGTCTTCCCATTGTTTTCTAACTTCAGTTATCTGCGTGATTCTCCTGTTCCTGTGTATGCCGTCTGCGCTCCTTATCGGATTGGCGACTATTATGATGTCAGTCGCCTTGAAGGACGTTTTCGGGACGCCTATATCATTTACTACCCTGTCAAAGACACCGTAAGGGGAATCGCCGTGTATCGTTCCTGCGACAACGTTTGCTGCTGCTCCAACCCTCATAGCCTCATACAATGCGACAGCCTCTTTGCTCCTGACCTCTCCTATTATCAGCGAGGAATCTCCCAGCCTCAATGTGCTCCTTATTCCATCAGCGGCAGACACCTCTGAGGAACCCCTGACAAGTGCAGAGGCGACTTTCAGCGGCTGTATGTTGAATCCGAGCTCCCTGAAAGAATCAGTAGGCAATTCTAAGGTATCCTCAATCGTGATAAGCCTGTAACGCCTCATTATCTCTATCATCAGGCTTGTCAGGAAGGATGATTTTCCAGAGCTCCTTGTCCCTGCTATGAGCATGCTTCTTGTGCCGTCGACCATGAAGCTGAGTATCCCTGCGGCCAGGGGATTTATCATCTTGTATTTCATGAAAAGAGGCAGGGTCCATGGCTTGTCCCTGTGCCTCCTGAAAGAATATGCCAGCCCTGTAGGGTCCAATGGCTCTGTTATCACAGAGACCCTTGCATCAGCTCCAGGTATCCTCAGTTCAGTATCCAATATGGGGTTGGCTTCGTCCAGCGGCCTTCCGGATATCATCCTCAGCTTCGAGGCCCATGATTCTGCCTCTGGCAGCGTAGGCACTATATTCGTATCGCAGTCTGAATAGTCTCCATGCACAATGAACATGGGGATCCTCCCCATCGGGCTGTTGATTGATATGTCCTGTATCTTCTCGTCCTGGAGCAGGACCTCGATCAGGCCGAAGCCGACAGTATACCTTACAAGTATGCTTGTGAGGAGATCGATCTCTTCATTGGCCATCTTGATGCCCTTATAATTTATCAATTCCTCGATGAGGTCATGGCCTACATTGAAGAACACTTCCCTCATCCTTCTTGGGTTGACGAACTCTGCCTTTGTCGGCTTGTGCTCAGCCATGATGTTCCTGGCCATATCCAGTACATCATACTGCTCTTCTGTCAGTTTAAACTCAGGGGGTGTCAGATGATAGAGGTATTTTACCGTGTCTGGGAACTTGAATATCGTAACCTCTGTGTCCTTGTCGATGAGGTAGTGGTCTATCTCCTCGCCATTCGGCGGGTAATTTGCCATCAGCTTCGTGAACATGAAATCCGGCTTGATTATGGGGTGGAAGATCTCCCTGTAGATGTCCCTTGTGTCTATCCTGTAGCCTTCAAGATGGGGCTTTGCGAGCATCACCATCCTCAGCTTGTCTATCTCGCCCAGGATGGCCATCATTATAGAGATGTATTTTTTTCCGCAGTATACCTCATTCTCATCGAACATCTTCTGCAGTTTTATCTTCTCATCCCTTATCTTCCTCTTCAATTCAACATATGCCCCTATCGGATCCTCTTTCAGCCTCCTGAAGACAATGTTCTGTATCTCAAGGTATCTCTGGTTCGCATATCTTGCGCATCTGCCTCCGAAGCTCAATGCCTCAAATCCGAACATATCCTTCTGCCCCAGAAGTTTCGCATACAGCATCGCCACTTCCCTGAGCATCATCGTCTGGTCATAATCATACTCATAATCCCTCTTCTGGTAGAAAACTATCTTCGTGGTCTTGCCCACCTCTATCAATGTGTCCACTGTCTTTGCCATGTAGACAGGATCGTCCTCTATTGACGGGGCCCTGAGGAGCTTCTCGCAGTCCACCCTCAGGATTGTGTCCTCCCCTTCCCTTATGACCTCATAAGTCCATACTTCTTTTGCTGCAGGCATTGGTCTTTTTCATCTCCTTTTTTACAATCTTATCATTTTATGATTTTCATCATTTATTCTTCATCATTTATTCCTATGATCCGATATCATCATGGATTAGTATGCTGCTTCCCGCAAGGGTCATCTTTTCTTTTGCTTGAGCTCAGCATCCCCTTTCAGCCTCTCAAGAGCGACCTCTATGAGGTGGGATTTATTCCTGTATTTTGTCTTATCGCTAAGCTCAGAATCTATCCATCTGACAAGCTCTTCATCGATTGTTGCTGAAATCGGCTTTTTCATCAGTAAAACCCTTATGGCCCCGTTTAGCCCATTATAGGCCTATTATAAACTATATTTTAAATAATTTTCTATATTTTATAAGATATTATATATTTTATCTTATTTTCATCTTATATGCTTTCTTATCTTATCTCATCAATGGGCCGTTATATCCTGAAGGAATCATACTACTAGGAAGTGGTCTGTCTTCTGAAATACCACATAAATGCCCTTTAAATAAAATTTATATACTCCACCCCTTTTATTTTATATATGGCAGAGGAAAAAAAAGAGGGCGGCTTTGCAGGCATGAACCTTTTTGGGGGCAAAAAAGACGGCTCAAAAGGAATGGATGCGGGCGGATCATTTTTCGGCAAACATGAAGAATCCCAGCCATTCCAGGTCACTGATCTTTCTAACCAGATGAACAACCTCGGCAGAAGGCTGAAGATGCTTGAGGAGAGGCACACGACCCTCAGGAACACCACCCAGCTTACAGACCAGAATGTCCTTGAGTTCAGCAAAGATATAAACAGGAACCTCAAGATGACGCATGCCGAGCTTCTTGAACTGAGGAAAGATTTCAATGATCTGAAGGAGAAAGTGAAGCTGATAGTCAAGGAGCTCAAGGATACTGCAAAAAGCGATGATGTGAAGCTCCTGGAAAGGTATATAAACCTGTGGGAGCCCGTCAATTTTGTGACAAAGAATGATGTCGATAAGATTGTCGAAGATAAGGTGGCTGAATTGATGCAGGGGCAGCCGGATATAGGGTTAGAGAGAAAACCGGAGCGATTTTAGGAAAATCATCTCAGGGAACCAAATAAAGGAACTGATTTAGAAAAAACGATTCACAAGCGATAGAACAAATAATAATATATACTGGTTATCACTAAGGATGTCATAAGAGGGGATCAAGACATTAAAATGGCGCTTTTGAAGGATGTATTCGCAAAAAAGACCTTTGAGCCTATGCAGAGAGGAGGCGTTTCTGACGTCCCCACAGAAAAGGTCCTTGTGATGAGGGAACAGGGCCTCTCAAGCAATCAGATCGTAGAGGCTTTGCAGAGAGAGGGTTATCCGCTGGACCTGATCAATAATGCCGTGAATCAAGCAGATATTAAAGAAGGAGTGCTTACTCCGCAAAAAGGTGATATTATGCCAAACATGCCGCCGCCTATGCAAGGGCCGGGCCAGATGGGTCCGCCGCCAGCAATGGGGCCTATGCAGATGCCCATGCCTCAGATGGGGCCTATGCAGCAGGGATACCCTGAGCAGACATCGAATGAAGACAGGATACAGGAGATAGCAGAGGCCATAATAGATGAGAAATGGTCAGAGCTCATCTCCAATGTCAATAAAGTGATAGAATGGAAGGATGTAGCAGAGACAAGGATAGCCAAGATCGAGCAGCAGCTCAGCGATATAAAGGGCAATTTTGACAGGCTGCATGAAGGCGTCCTCGGGAAGCTCACCGATTATGACAAGGGCATAAGGGAGGTAGGTGTTGAGATAAAGGCCCTTGAAAAGGTATTTCAGAAAGTCCTGCCAGGTTTCATCGAGAATGTGAACGAGCTTTCAAGGATAACCTCGACGATGAAGAAGCAGCCTTTTAAGAAATAATCTCATCAACTATCTTATTTTTTTCTTTATTATTATATCAAGTGATCATACAGTATTTCCTCGCAATTCTGCGCAATCTCCTTGCTTGATGGTTTCGGTTCACCATCAAGAACATGCATGAAGATAGCATAAGCTATTTCGACGGGAGTCTCATCAATTGGTGTGCGGAGGACATCATCGCTCACTGTGTGGCCATACTTGTCTTTGAGATAATCCTGCCTTCTGCGGATAAACCTCCTATCTGATGAGCGCCCGGCATGCGCTATGACATGGAGCATGCCTTCTAATTCTATGGCGAGTTCTTCTAACAGGATATCTTTTTTTCTGGCCATTAACATTAACCTAGGAACTGCTTTATTTTTTAGTTAATCCTTTCTTTATTCCCTTATCACAATCTGCAGAAATATAAATTTAACTGTTCTTTTTCTCACGTATGCGGCACAGTCGCGAGAAGGGCTATCGTAAATGCCGCGACTAAGAAGATGAATATGAGCCCTATGACCTTGGGATGGAAGAATGTTGCGCCTATGTTCTTTGAGAAATCGCTTGTTGTAGTGCTTCCAGTGCCTGTTGCCGTTCCATCGCCTGTCTTGCCTGATCCTGAAAGGAATTTCTGGCCGTAGACTGAGCTGAATGATGCGATGACAATTATTATCCCCACTATCACTATCACATATATGATCATCTTGTCCGATGATTTCAGCGCGCTCAGGACATCATCATCGCTGGCTCCGAATATCTTGTAAGCCATTATCATCAGCAGGATGAATATGAACAATAGCACGAACCATGGTATCATTATGCTTATAAGCTCGGTTATGTCAGGGATCATTATCACGAAAAAGCCAAGTATCAGCCCTATCAGCATATGCAGGCCTTTGCTCTCGCCGAACATCTTCGTCCACTGCATGACCGCATAGACCACGACCATCACCAATATGAGGGTGAAAACAATAGAAAAGTGCTCCAAAAGTCCGCTAGATTCAAGAGGCGTTACCATTTTCTCTTTTTTTAGGTTTAAATGTCAAAATAAAAAATTTATTGCTTCCTGAAAAATTTTCCGACATTGTCGAAAAACTTCTCCCTTCTAGGCTTAGGCTCCTCTTTGGTTATGAACCACACTATCAGCGCGAATACGAGCAGGACAATGATCAATGACTGCGTTTCAGGGTCATCAAGCCAGTTCAGCCACGTCACTGTTGGCCAGAAGTTTGCTGCTGCTCCGAAGATGTATACAACAGCTATGAATGCGATCAGTGCTATCCCTCCTGAGATTGAGCTGCCTTCCCACATCGGGCCTACGCCGAATATCCCTACGAGCAGCAGCACCATGAGGACAAGTATTATCAGCAATGATACATGCGGCAATGACTGGTTGATTATGTCAACTACATCATACTTTGAGCCCGGATTTGTCACATGCGGGATTATCACTGCAAGGGCCATTATCAGCGAGATCATCACATTGAAATTTTTCTTCTCATCGCCCAGAATCTTGGTCTTGTGCAGTATAGCATATACTACTGTAAATACAAGCAGGAAGGGCATCAGAACGTCTGTAAGGCCCAGATCCTCAAGCTGTCTTATTGCATCATCAAAAGTTGCCATTTTCACTCACCTTTTTGTTTTATTGTTTGTTATCTGCTATTTTTTATGATCTGTCGATCATCTGACCATAATCAGTCCTTTTTTGCTTCCTTCTTGACCTTCTTATCGGATGTGATGAACAATATCGCTCCGATAAGCACTATGACAAGTATGATTGAGGCAGTGTAGTTCGCTGCCCAGTTGCCTTTTAGGAAATCCCACAGCCACTCAAGCCAGCTTTCGCCGCTGTCAAGCTTTATGGAATCCATGAATATAAGGATTATGCCGATGAGCATCGCCACCATGAAAAATGTTCTCCAGCCGCCCTCTAACAGCACCTTCTCATCATAATGATAGAATGAACCTATCAGCAGGAGGAAGCATACTGAGATCAGAAGCAGGAGGAATACCCTCCCCATGGAGTCATTTATCGCTCCGACAAGCTTTGACGAGGCGATGACTATGAATCCTACGATGAAACCGACCATCGCATTGAGGTTCTTTTTTGTGTATTCTTCCCCTCCTATCTTGATCGTGCCGAATATCTTTGTCTTCTCGAGTATCGCGAACATTATAGTGAAGACGAGCAGGAAGGGCAAAACAACATCATAAATCCCTAATTTTACAAAGAAATCTATACCTCCTCTGAATACAGATTGTTCTGCCATAAGGCCATTTAAATACGAGTAGTATATATAAAATTTTCGTTTTTAGGCCTCTTAAACCCCATTAAGCCATTTATAAACAATTTTAAAAACATTTATAAAGAAAAAGCCGATTAAATTTGCCAATAATCTCTTTGGAGGAGGATCCATATGGCTGAAAAAAAGGCTCAAAATGATGATGCAATAGGCAAAATAACCGATTTCCTGTATGAGACAGGCCAGCTCAAAAGGGTGAAGAGGTCAGGCTGGTGGCTCATTGGGGTGGATAACCCTGAGAATGTCGCAGAGCATAGCTTCAGGGCAGCTGTTGTAGGTTATTTCCTTGCGAAGATGGAGAGGGTTGACACTGACAAGGTCGTCCAGATGTGCCTGTTCAATGACCTTCACGAATCAAGGATAAACGACCTGCATAAAGTGGGCCATCGCTACATAGATTTTAGGGAAGCCGAGACAAAGGCAAACAGGGAGCAGACATCAGGCATTGGCGATGCTGGCAGGGAGATATTCTCATTGCATGAGGAATTCCAGGCGCAGAAGACAAGAGAGTCCATTGTCGCAAGGGATGCTGACCTTCTTGAGAACGCATTGCAGGCAAGGGAATACATGAAGGTAGGCTATGCTGATGCGCAGAACTGGATAGATAACATCTGGAAGATCATTGCGACAGAATCCGGCAAGAAGCTGCTGTGCGAGATAGAGAAGACGGATCCGAATGACTGGTGGAAAGGGCTGAAGAGGATTGAGAGGTGAGGGATGTCCGCACATCAAGATTATATCGAGATAGCCGGCCACAAATGGTTCACCACCATACACAGGACAATGTCATTCTGGCACCAATGCCTGTCAGCCTATGGGCAATATCATCACGCAAAAGATTTTGGCGTCAATGCAGGGCTTATCCAGCTTGCAATAATATCTGATGGGATTAATACGGATCTCTTCCATTATAAGGAGAATGAATATATTTACAACAAGGCGGTGTTAAAAGCCCTCAATTCGAAAGGCAAAGTCAAAGCTCTCCATGATAGATATAAAAGATTTGCGAAAGAACTTATTGATTCATTGAACAGATGCAATAAAAAATTGAATGAGTCAAACCTAAGGGATTTCATGAGAAAGTACAGGCTGTTTTGCGCCGGGTTGCATCTGACTACAACTATCGGCAGGCAGGGTGCAGATCTCCTTTCAGAAGAACTGAGAAAGTTGGGGGCGGATGATTCCGAAATCCCGAAAATAATATCCTCAATAACCTACCCCCTTCATCACACCCCTTTATTCAATTCGCAGCTGGATCTGCTCAAAATAGCAATGGATATCCAGAAAAAGAAGATAAAACAAAAACAGGCCGATTCAAGGCTAAACGGCTGGCTCGATAAACATGGGCCTATCCCAATCAACTTTTGCGGGAATCCTTGGAACTTTGAAGATGCAGAAAATCAGCTTAAATATGCCCTAAAAAAAGATTGTGCAAAAGAGATAAAATCTTTTGGGATAATCCATAAAGATAAGTTAAAGAATGCAAAAAATACCTTGAAAACACTCAATAATCCAAGAGTGACACTTCTCTCATATATCCTCTCAGAAGGGACATATCTTAACGAATACAGGAAAAATGTTTTCTCAAGGGTCTCCTTGGAGTTCAGGCCGATGTTCAAGAAGATTGCAGGGATGTCAGGATCAGAGGACTGGAGAGACTGTTTTTACCTGAAGCCAGAAGAATTTATCGATATAATCAAAGGGAAAAAGATCAGCTTAAACAACATTAAACATGAAAGAAAGATTGCTGGACTGGTTATGGGCAAAGATGGAGAGCTAGAACTCCTGAGCCAGGGGGATGTTCAGATGGTCATGGATTACCTAAATGAGATGCATGGCAGATCAGGTTCCGCACCACGCATCTCAGAATCATATGTCCGGGGTTTTGCAGCAAGCAGGGGCATAATCACGGGAAAAGCAAAGATAATCCTCAATACGAATGATTTTGGAAAGCTGGAAGCAGGAGATATCCTAATCACAACCATGACCTCTGTTGATTTCATCCCAGTGATGGAGAAAGTAGCAGCCTTTGTCACAAACGAAGGAGGCATAACCTGCCATGCCTCAATCGTTTCAAGAGAGATGAACAAGCCGTGCGTCATAGGCACTAAGATAGCGACGAAGATTTTTAAGGACGGCGACCTTGTCGAGGTTGATGCTGACAAGGGCATCGTGAGGAAAATAAAATGAGCGATTACATCTTCTTATGGGGCAATTCCCAATCTAATCTGACCCTCCAGGCAAACATTGTTTCTGCATTAAGGCACAAGGATATCCCCTGGAACCGCATAGAAAAGATGGTGCTTGTGTCAAGAAACAACAGGATATACTGCTTTCATTCCAAAAAGAGCGCGATTCATGATAAGGAGCTCAGCAGGAAGTTTTTTGACAAAAAATTCGCCGAAAAACTTTTTAAAAGAATGAACACGGATTACGCAAAGCATTGGAAATTCTTTGATGTCATGTGGAAAACCGACTACTCAAGATTATCGGATAAAGACCTTATGAAACATCTGACAAAAGCCATTGACAACTGGTCGCTGATCATAGGATATTTCAGGGCAACACAAACAACCTCAACCCATTACCTGGATGAGAAACTAAAAAAGATTTTTGGAGACAAGGACACATCATTATTGATGCTCTCTCCAGAGCTTGACAGCGCAAACAGGGAGATCATATCGTGGCAGAATCTTGTCAAGTGCCATTATTCCGGGAAAAAACTGCTGAATCACGCCAGAAAATACCCCTGGGTTGTAGCCTTTCACTTGACCTATAAGGATGTCATCGACACCCTCAGGCATAGATTTGAATATGACAGGAAGAACCTCCTATGGAGGGATGTGAGAAAAGAAAAGGAAGAATTGAAAAAAAAGCAGAAACAGATTCTTAAGAATAAGCCCCATCTTAAACCGGTTGTTGATATTGTCCAAAAACTGGCATTGTCGCGAATGCAGATAAAATCATGCTGGGCGGGTACCGACTTTTATCTTATGCCTTTAATAAATGAGATCTCTAAAAGAACAGGGGAATCTGTACAAAGCATATCAAAATATTATCTTATTGAAGAAATAAAAATGTTGCTTGATGGCAGATTATTATCGGAACAAGAGAAGCAGAACAGAAAACTATGTTTTGTCGGACTCCTGAAAGACGGGAAAGAAATATATGAATCCGGGGATGAGGCAGAAAAACTCGCAAAAAAAGAGTTGAAAGACCTATATGAAGTAAAGGAAACCAGCGAGATAAAAGGCGATACGGCAAACCCGGGCAATGTTGTCGGCATAGCAAGAATTCTAGAATCAAATAATGTCGAGCAGACAAGGGGGCTTAGGGCGTCATTCAAAAAAGGCGAGATACTCATAACACAAATGACCCAGCCAAGCATTATGGATATTGCTGGCAGGGCTTCTGCAATAGTGACTGATGAGGGTGGCATGCTGTCTCATGCAGCGATAATCTCAAGGGAATTTGATATCCCATGCATAGTTGGCACGCATTTCGCAACAACATTGATAAAAGATGGTGAAATGATTGAAGTCGACGCCAACAAAGGAACCGTTAGGAAAATAAAAAAAATCAGATAAAAAACAGCCAAAAATAAAAATGCCAACCCTAAAAAAATCCGCAATAACAACGCTCAGACAGTGCTTAGCGCTGAAGAAGCACGAGAACCTCCTCATAGTCGCAGACAGGACAAAGACAAGGATAGCGAACGAGCTCTTCAAGCAGGGCATAAAGCTCTGCAGGAATGTTCTCCTGATTTGGATCCCAGAAGGAAGGGTCAATGGCGAAGAACCGCCAAAAGCAGCTGCAGAATTGATGAAAAAATATGATGTCATAATCTGCGTGACTCAGAAATCCCTGACCCACACCAATGCAGTGAGGATTGCAAGGAAAACAGGAAGGAAAGCAAGGGTTGCAACAATGCCGGGCATAACTGAAGCGATATTCAGAAGAGGCATGTCAGCTGATTATAAGAAGATATCCGGCCTGACAGACAGGCTAAAAGCTGTGCTCAGGAAGGCAAAGAAGTTAAGGGTCACGGCAAGGATAGGGACTGATATCACAATGGGCAGGGGAGTGATGGAATTCGGCAACAAAGAAGGCATCATCCACAAAAAAGGCGATCTCAACAATCTTCCTGCAGGCGAAGCGGCCTTTGTGCCGGTCTACAGGAGCGCTGAAGGGGTTTTCATGATAGATGCGTCGATAGACGGCGTAGGAAAACTCGACAGGCCTATAAAAGTGACAGTCAAAAATGGCTATGCTATGAAGATAGAAGGGGGGAAAGCAGCCGATAACCTCAGGAAACTACTGAGAAGCTGCGGAAAAGAGGCATTTAACATCGCAGAGCTCGGCATAGGCACAA
Source organism: Candidatus Woesearchaeota archaeon CG10_big_fil_rev_8_21_14_0_10_44_13 (assembly GCA_002762985.1). Taxonomy (GTDB): domain Archaea; phylum Nanobdellota; class Nanobdellia; order Woesearchaeales; family UBA12501; genus 1-14-0-10-44-13. The sequence continues at coordinate 44,943 of PCXZ01000023.1, forward strand.
ATGACAGGGCAAAGATATGCAAGAATGTGCTTGAGGACGAGAAAGTGATGGGCACTGCCCATATCGCACTTGGAAGCAGCAAAGGCCTTGGCGGGAACATATATGCGAAATGCCATCTCGATGGTGTATTCAAGAAACCAACAATCTATGCTGATGGAAAGATTATTATAAAAGAAGGGATATTCATGATTTAAAATGGCAGGAAGAAAAAATCTTCTTTTCATGCTCTCCATCATCGCAATAGCAATCTTTTTATTTGGATGCGCAAAAACACAGGATACTGAAAGACAACAAGCAACATCAGATGATCAACAACCCCAATACCAGCAAACACAATCAGCAGAGGTGAATGATATGGCACAAAAAAACATCGAAGGAGTCAATATGGAGTGGTTCGGCCAGTCCGGCTTCCTTCTCAAGAATGACAAGACAATATACATAGACCCATTCAAGATAAGCGGCAGCGAAAAGGCAGATATAATCCTCATAACGCATGAGCATTCCGACCACTGCTCCATAGAGGACATAAAGAAGATCATAAAACCTGAGACTATAATTGTTACTGTGCCGGATTGCCAGAGCAAGCTTTCGGGGATGGAGATTGCGAATGTGACTCTTGTGAAGCCCGGGAACAGGCTGAATATCAAAGGCACACTCATAGAGACAGTCCCTGCATACAACCTGAACAAGAAATTCCATCCGAAAGAGAACGAGTGGGTTGGTTATATAATCACTATCAACGGCAAAAGGATCTATCATGCGGGCGATACCGACTACATCCCTGAGATGAAGAACCTGAAGAACATAGACATCGCGATGGTGCCGGTGTCAGGGACATACGTGATGTCGCCATCAGAAGCTGCAATGGCAGTCAATGATTTCAGGCCGAAGGTCGCAATACCGATGCATTATGGCGGGATTATCGGGACAAAAGAGGATGCAGAGAAATTCAGGAGCCTTGCGAAAGTGAATGTCGAGATAATGGGCTGAATTCTTTTCTTGCTTTTTTTCTATTTTCCTATCTTTTCAGGATTTTCCACGTTTTTTCGCCGAAAACTATTTAAATAAAAGAGATAAACTAAATCTTATGGAATACAATTGGAAATATTTTGAAAAATTTTCATTCGGGGTTGAGTGGAACTACAGATCGATAGCCATGCTGCTCTTCCTGGTGATGCTCCCTAATCTTCTCGGCATGATGAATATGGGGACAATATACGGCTTCAAGATACACTTCTTCCAGATTGCGATCTTCATAGCGGCGTTGGTCTACGGACCGATGGGGGGGATGCTCTCAGGCCTTGCAGGCTCAGCCTATTCTGCTTATGCGATGTCAAACCCATACATTGTCGCAGGGAACATGATTCTTGGGTTTTTTGCAGGATTGTTTGCAAGATACGGGCTGAACACAGTGCTTGCAGTGGTCCTTGCATACATGATGCAGCTTCCGTGGCTTTTGGTAACTGATTATTACATTATGCATCTGCCTGTCGCTTTCATAACATCATTAGTCATAGCATTGGCGACCTCAAACATGGTGTGGGCAGTTGCTGCGCATTACACAGCAAAGCCCATCGCAAGAATTCTAAAATGAGCATTGGCAATCCAAAGCCCGACTTCAGCAGGTATTCTCTTGCATTGATAAGAAGGAACAAGATAATATTTTCATCTGACAAAGAAGGGATAAGGCCTTTGGTCGAATGCGTCAGGGAGAATGAGGGCCAGTGCAATGAAAAAGAATGCATATTGCATGATAAGGTAGTGGGATTGGCTGCAGCGAGGCTGATTGTGCATATGGGATGTATCTCATATGTTCACACAGACCTTTGCTCGATACCTGCAAAAGAGCTGCTGGAATCAAAAAAGATAGGGCTTGAGGCAAAGATGATTGTCGATAACATACTCAACAAGGACAGGTCAGGCATATGCAGGATGGAACTGAAGGCCATGGAAATAAAGGACGATGAAAAATTCTTTTCAGAGCTTTCGGGGATGTTTTCAGATGCTGATATGATTATTAACTGAGCATGCCTCTGCATTTATGCCTAGGTTTTTGATTAACAAGATTTATAAACCTAAATCTTTAATGAGAGGATATGGCAATAAAGATAAAAACACCGAGCAAGCTTGACATAGTGAATATGAAGCAGCTCCAGAGCATAAAAATGCCTAACGTAAACCTGAAAAATATACCTCATGTTAGGATATTGGCCGAGTTCAAGGAATTCCTGAAAGAATACAAGGTAGTCGGTCTTGCAGTCGCTTTCATCATGGGCGCAGCTGCAACAGACCTTGTCAAGAGCCTTGTCAACAATGTAGTCATGCCCTTGGTCACTCCGTTCGTTCCGGGCGCAGAATGGCAGACAGCCACACTGAAGCTCGGCCCGTTCGTGATAGGCTGGGGCGCTTTCCTTGCTGCTTTGATAAACTTCATCATACTTGCATTCGTCGTCTTCATGGTATCTAAGATGGTCCTTAAGGAAGCGAAGGTAACGAAGAAATAGTTCTTGTGTCAGACGAGCAACCAAAAAAATTATAAACCTGCCGGATAATCATCCTGCTATGCAAAAAAAGATTCAAAAGAAGGTCCTTGGCCTGCATAAGAACATATTTCTTCTGGGCATAGTGAGTTTTCTGACGGATGTAAGCTCTGAGATGATATTCTCTGTGTTCTCTGTGTTCTTTACGGTCATTCTTGGGGCCTCAGCAGCCTTGCTCGGTCTTGTGGAAGGGCTTGCTGATTTTTCCGCATCTTCGCTCGACTATGTTTCAGGGTTCATCTCAGACAGGACAGGCAAGAGAAAAAGATTTGCGGCAATTGGATATGTGTTTTCCACACTGGCCAAGGCCATTCTTATGTTCGCAAATTCAGTGAGTTCAGCTTCTGCATTCAGGGTCATCGAGAGGATCGGGAAATCATTCAGGGGGCCGCCAAGGGACGCCTGGATCGCCTCCCTTTCCGATAAGAACAACAAAGGATATTATTTTGGCGTCCATAAGGCATTGGACAAGGCAGGGGCGATAATAGGGCCGTTCATCGCTTACGGGATCTTCAGGGCATATGGCGAGGCAAGAAACGCCTTCGGACTGCTGTTCTTGATTGCCTTGGTTCCTGCAGTGCTTGCCGTAATATTAGTGATCATGCTGAAAGACAAGCCTTCCAAACCCCAGAAAAAAGAGAATATCTTCATGGCATACAAAGACCTAAGCCCTGATTTCAGGCACTATCTCTTCAGTTCGGCGATATTCTCTCTGGCCTATTTCAGCTTCGGGTTCCTGCTGCTGAAGGCATATTCTGTCGGATTCGCCATCGATGAGGTTGTCCTGCTTTACGCACTGTTCAACGTCGCTTTTGTTCTTGCCTCTGTGCCGATAGGGAAGATAGGCGACAGGATCGGAAGGTCAGCGATAATCAGTTCAGGGTATATGGTATATTTCATCATGGCCCTTGGTTTTGTCTTTGCGAAGACCAAGCTCCATGTGATCGTGATGTTCATACTGTTCGGGATATTCTACAGCATAGATGAAGGCCAGGGAAAGGCATATATTTCCGACATTGAGCAGAAGAAACGGGCGACAGCATTGGGGCTTTACAGTTTCCTGACCGGACTGATATATCTTCCTGCATCCCTCATTGCAGGCTATCTCTGGACGGTCGGGCAGGGATACACATTCGGGTTTGCGGCGCTGGTATCATTGGCTGCGCTTGTGTATTTCAGGCTTTTTCTGAGGAAGTGAGGGAAAGATTAAGGATAACCTTGCCTGCTCGAAATACCCTAAAATCCCCCAAAATCTTTATATATGGCCTATAATCCCGTTATGCCATGAAACGCACCCATACATGCGGAGAGCTCGGGAAGAAGGAAGACAAGAAAGAGGTAACCCTGCAGGGATGGGTCGATGTGAGAAGGGACCATGGCGGCTTGATATTCATAGACCTCAGGGACAGGTATGGCATCACACAGATTGTTCTTGACCCCAAATCAAAAGGATTTGAAGGCGCTGAGCACCTGAGGAGGGAAGACTGCATACAAGTGACGGGCAAGGTGAGGTTAAGGCCTCAGGGCATGGCAAACCCGAAGATGAAGACAGGCGAGATTGAAGTATATATCTCGCAGCAGCTTGTGATACTGAACAAGGCAGAGACTCCACCGATCGAGATCGATGATAATAAGATCGCCAATGAGGAGGTCAGGATGAAATACAGGTTCCTTGATCTCAGGAGGCCAACGATGCAGCAGAGGCTTGTGCTGAGGCATAAAGTCTCACAGATCGTAAGGAATTACCTCTCATCCCACAATTTTGTCGAGGTCGAGACCCCTTTGCTGATGAAAGCGACACCAGAGGGCGCAAGGGATTATCTTGTGCCGAGCCGTGTACATCCTGGAAAATTCTATGCGCTGCCGCAGTCACCCCAGCTTTACAAGCAGCTTCTGATGGTTGCAGGCATGGACAGGTATTTCCAGATGGCAAAATGCCTGAGGGATGAGGATCTCAGGGCAGACAGGCAGCCTGAATTCACGCAGATAGATGTTGAGATGAGCTTCATAGAGGAGAAGGATATCCAGGACATGATGGAAGGCCTGATAAAGGAATGCTTCAGTGCCATCGGGACCAATGTCAAGCTTCCTTTCCCAAGAATGAGCTATGCAGAGGCGATGGACAAGTACGGCTCTGACAAGCCTGACATCAGGTTCGGATTAGAGCTTGTCAATGTGGCGGATATAGCCAAGAATTCAAATTTCGAGGTCTTCACAAAAGCATTGCAGTCAGGCGGCCAGGTGAAATGCATAAATGCAAAAGGCTGCGCATCATTTTCAAGGAAAGACATCGAGGAGCTCACAGAATTCGTCGCAATCTACAAGGCAAAAGGCCTTGCATGGGCGAAGGTTAATGAACAGGGCAAGCTTGAAAGCTCCATAACAAAATTCTTCCCTGAGAAAGTGCAGGCGGACCTCATGAAGAAGATGGATGCTAAGAAAGGCGACCTGCTGCTGTTTGTCGCTGACCACAAGCATTTCACCGTCAATGATGCTCTCGGGAACCTCAGGCTGAAACTGGCCGAGAAGCTTAACCTGATAAACAAGGACGAGTTCAGGTTCATATGGATCGTCGATTTCCCGCTTGTAGAGTTCGATGAGGACCTGCAGAGGCATGTCGCCGTGCATCACCCTTTCACGTCCCCTAAAGATGAGGATATCGGCCTGCTCGACAAGGAGCCTGTAAAAGTCAGGGCAAAGGCATACGATCTCACATTGAACGGCGTAGAGATAGGCGGCGGTTCCATAAGGATACACAAGAGGGAATTGCAGGAGAAGATGTTCAGGGTCTTAGGGATAACAAAAGAGGAAGCAGAGAGGAAATTCGGATTCCTATTGGATGCTTTCAGGTACGGCGCCCCTCCTCACGGAGGCCTTGCTTTCGGATTCGACAGGCTCATAGCGATAATGGCGAAAGTGCCTGGCAATGACATAAGGGAAGTGATAGCATTCCCGAAGAACAAGGCTGCAGAAGGCCCGATGGATGGATGCCCTTCGGATGTCCCGCCTGAGCAATTGAAGGAATTGAATATAAAATCTGATATCCCAAAGAAAGAGCATAAATGAGATGTTTATGCCCAAGCATTTTCTAAAATGGCTCTAAAATGACAAAACTAATCGTCTTCGATCTCGACGGCACAATAATCGATGACATAGAGAGTTTCTGGGCCTATGCCTGCAATGATTTCGGCTGCGATATCATGAGGAAGAAACAGGGAAATGAAAAGTATCTCAAGAACCTCATAACATATGATGAATGGGTCGAGCATGATATTGCCCTCTGGAAAGAGAAGAAGGCAGTGAAGGATGATTTTCTTAGGTCTATGAAAAAACTCAGGCTGATGAAAGGTACAATCGAGACCATCAAAACGCTCAAGAAACGGGGGTTCAAGATAGGGATGATCTCTGACAGCCTTGACATAGCCCTCGAAGCCCTCATTCCGGACTACAAGGAGCTTTTTGACGAAGTGATGATAAACAGGATCTTCTTCGGCAATGACGGAAGGATTTCAGGATGGGACTCCACAGAATATGGAATGGAAAAAAAGGCAGATGGCCTTAAGAAGATGGCCGAAAGAGAGAAAATAGGCCTTAAGGACTGCATTTTTGTCGGCGACGGCTTTAACGATGTTCATGCAGTTAAGCTTGCGGGCATGGGCATATCCTTCAACAGCCATTCTGAAGAGCTGGACAAGGCTGCTGACGTCATAATCAAAAAGAAGGATTTGAGGGAAATACTTAAATACATAAGCTGAATATGCTTTCTTATGGCATTGACAACCGGGATAATCTTCGGACTGCTCGTAATGTTCTTCTGGGGAATATCCAAAGTGATAATAAATCCCGCGATAAAGAGGATCGGGCCCTGCTATGCTCTTTTTTATGAGCAGGTATTTGTTGTCCTGCCCCTCATCATATTCTCTTTGTTCTACACTAAGATGTATATTCCTTCGCAGGGAACCATGATAAGGATAACCATCGCCGTCATTGCAGGCGCAATACCCATATACTTCTATTTCAAGGCGATGGAGATAGGCAAGGTCTCATTGGTTACGCCCATAGCCAACTCAGCATCCATAATCACGGTGTTTTTATCCTATCTCCTGTATAAGGAAGTGCTGGCGACCCCGCAGATCGCCGCAGTCATGCTGCTCATAGCAGGAGTGTTGCTGATCTCTTTCAGATACTCGGAATTGAAGAGACTGAAATTCTCGAGAACAACGATTCCAGGAGCAAAATTCGCTTTCATAACCATGGTTGGGTGGGGCATCTATTTTTTCCTGATAAAACCCATCATATTGGAGATAGGGCCTTTGCTTTCTGCAGTCTATCTTGAGACAGGCATATTCCTTATTATATCGCTTGCTTTCATATTCAAGTCCATGAAAAGCAGGTCCATCGAAGGGTTTAATGGTGTCGGCATTTATGTTTTCTTTGGAGGCCTTACTACCGCAGCAGGCTCCCTGTTCTTCAATCTTGCAGTTGAGAAATCTGCAGTCTCACTGATATACCCTCTTGCGAACAGCTCGCTCCTCATCACAGCGATAGCCTCATATATCTTCCTTAAGGAAAGGATAGAGCTGAACCAGAAGATAGCAATATTTTTGATACTTCTCGGGATAATATTGATCTCTGTATAAATCATATCTCTGCATGGATCATGTATGAACTGCTGTTTTTATTGAGGGATGGCGCACGGTTTAGGATATATTTAAAAACATGGCCTGTTTCATATCCTTCATGGGTGGCGAAATAACCGGAAGGATAAAGGGCACAGAATGGAAGAAATGGGGCTCAAGGAGGGTTTCATTGAGGCTTGCAGAGCACTGGGCATTATGCACATTGCGCTTCCCGAAATTCTTCAAGATGAGATTCCCTGAACACCTGTTCCTTATCGAAAATGATGTCTGCCACGGCTATCTTGAAAAGAAACAGCTCGATGTATGCCTGAACGACCTACTGAAGGGGATTTACAGGTCATCCTTCACTGAATTTTATGAGAAAAAGGCCAACATAATCTTCAGTAGATTCCTCGCTTTCTGCAAAAAAATACCAAAACTTCCGCTGAAAAGGACGAGAAAGGAGGATCTTCTCATCCTGTATGACAAGTTCATTGAAGAAGAGGACAATTTCACGAATTTTGCCTGGGTCGTATTCATACTGGATGATTTCATCTCAAAAAAGCTCGAGGAGAAGCTGAAGATATTCCTGAAAGAGAAACGACAGGAGGACAGGCTGCAGGATTACCTTAACATAATACTTTCGCCTGAGAAGAAATCTGCTGTTTTCCTCCAGACGATAGACGTGCTGAAAATCGCCGATAAAATCAAGAACAAGAGGATAAGCGGCGCCCAGATAGGCAAAGAGATGGAGAGGATGGAAAAGAAGTACGGTTATTTCAATGTCTATAATCTCGATGAGAGCCCCTTGTCAAGGGATTATTTCCGCAGCGAGATAAAAAAGATGCTTTCTGACAGGGTTTTTGAGCCTAAAAAGGAGATTGCAAGGATAAATGCCCGGTTTGAAGCGAATAGGAAGGAATATTCAAAGCTTTCAAGGCTCTTCAAGAAGGACCGCAAGCTGTCCATCCTCGCAGAGTCCTGCCATAAAATATCTTATTACAGGGACCGCAGGAATGATATAAGGAGAGAGGGATATTATAGCATAAGCAGATTATATGCCGAGATTGCAGCGTGCGCAAAAACAGACCTGACATCCCTAATATATATGAATAGGGATGAGATAAGGGAGACATTGAAGAAAGGAAAACCGGCAGTAAGCAGGGGGGCGATCGAGAAAAGGAAAGAATATTCCTGCGCAGCACTGATCAACGGGAAGATGGAATACATCTTCGACCCAGTCATTGTTTCCGGCCTGATTGAATCCATAAACCCCAAGATAGAGATAGACGAATTCAAAGGCCTGGCCGCAAGCCCCGGCAAGATCACCGGCAGGGTGAAAGTGATATTCAACACGCAGAAAGATGCTTCAAAACTTGGCCAGGGCGATATACTTGTCACATCCATGACTAACCTTGATTTCGTGCCTTTGATGTCAAGGGCATCTGCAATAGTCACAGATGAAGGCGGCCTTCTGTGCCATGCGGCGATTGTCTCAAGAGAGATGAAGAAGCCCTGCATTGTCGGGACAGCGATAGCGACAAAAGCCCTTAAGGATAATGATCTGGTCGAAGTGAATGCCAATCATGGCTTTGTTAAGATGATAAAACGCGCCCAATAGCATTTATTAAGACCATAAACTATATAAAACAACTATATTTCTAAAGCCCTATGAAAGGGGTCAAAGTTGATAGGGAGCTAATCCTAAAAGTGGCAGAGAACGCAAGGCTCGAGCTAACTGACAAGGAAGCAGAAGAATTTGTAAAGCAGTTCAAGGACATACTTGACGCATTCTCTCAGATAGACGAAGTCGATACGAAAGGCATCGAAGCCAGCATGCAGCCCGTTGAGCTGAAGAATGTTTTGCGTGAAGACAGGACAGAGCCATCGCTGAGCCAGGAAGATGCCCTTGCGAACACTGAGCATAAGAAAGACGGCTATTTCAAGGGGCCTAGGGCGGTGTAGACAATGTTAAAGATAGACCTTCACATACATTCCATACATAGCGGCCATGCTTACGGGACAATCTACGACATAATGAGGGACGCAAAGTCGAAAGGCATGGAGATGATAGCGATAACTGACCATGGGCCTAGCATGCTGGGCGCATCAACCCACATCCATTTCATGATGTTCGGCAGGTCCCCTAAGGATCATGATGGCATGGAGGTATTGTGGGGCTGCGAGGCCAATATAATAGATGGCGAAGGCAGCATAGACCTCGACGAGAAGATTGTCAAAAAGATAGACCTCCTGCTTTTGGGCCTGCATCTCGGGACGCCTTACAAGGACTTAGGGGAGAAAAGGAATACAGAAGCAGTGATAAAATGCTTCAGGAAACACCCAATCCACATTTTTGTGCATCCTGCAACGCTCTTCTATAAGTATGATGTGGAAAAAGTTTACCAGGCGGCCTGCGACAACAATATCCTTCTCGAGATGAACCTTGCGAACCTTGCAATGCTTGAAGACGGCGACGAAAAGATCAGGTTTGAAGACCTCAAGAAGATGGTCGATATAGCAAAGAAGAACAAGAAAAAGATAATAGTCAATTCAGATGCCCACTTTTTGCATGAGATCGGCGATGACTCCCTACTTAAAAAATACTGGGACAGGCTCGGGCTTGATGAAAGCATGATAATCAACAACTACCCTGATGAGCTCAGGGCATTCATAAAAAGCAAAAAACTGCAGAAAAGATAAGATGCGCCAAGAAGAACAGTCAAAAAAATCCAGCAGGAAAGAGATTGACATAGTAGAAAGCACAGAAGAAGCCCTTCAGGAGGCCAAGGAGATAAATGAGGAATACAACTATCTTAATGTGATCTCTGAGAATCTTGCATTAGGGCAGGCAAGAGCCATTTCTAAGAACCCGAACAAAGGGAGGCTCTCAGGAATATTTGTCTCTGTAAAAGACTGCCTTGTAGTAAAAGATGTGGAATCCACAGCAGGATCAAGGATACTGAAGGGGTATAAGCCCGTGTTCAATGCGACTGCAGTGCAGAGATGCATTGATGAAGGGGCGATAATAATAGGAAAGACTTCCCAGGACGAGTTCGGTTTCGGCTCTTTTTCAGTGAATGTAGGTGTTGACTGCAAGATCCCATTGAATCCCTACGATACAGAGAGGGCCTGCGGAGGGAGCTCTGGCGGAGCCGGCGGGTTCACCCGGAAATTCTCAAAGAGGCACATCGCATTGGGCGAGAGCACCGGCGGCTCGATAGTATGCCCTGCTTCATTCTGCGGCATCGTTGGATTATGTCCTACATACGGCCTTGTCTCGAGATACGGGCTCATGGATTATGCGAACAGCCTTGACAAGATAGGCCCGATGGCAAAGAATGTCGATGATGCTGCATTATTGCTGGACGTGATCTCAGGATTTGACGAAAAGGATTCGACTTCTGTCGGAAAGAAGGATTTCATGTCCGGGATGAAGAAGGATTCAAAGCTCAAGGTCGCGATAATCGAGGAGAATTTCGGGAAAGGGACTGATGAAGAGGTCAAGCAGGCCGTCATCTCAGCCCTTGACAAGGCAGGGATAAAGTATGACAAGGTGAAACTGCCATTGACAGCAAAATACGGCATCGCCACTTATTATCTCATCTCGATGAGCGAAGCTTCCACTAATCTTGCGAAATACTGCGGGATGAGATACGGCAAGCATGAGAAACTGGATGGTAATTTCAATGAGTATTTCACAAAAGTCAGGGGCATGCACTTCGGCAAGGAAGCCAAGAGAAGGATCATGCTGGGGACATTCGCCAGGATGTCTGGTTTCAGGGATGCCTATTACATGCAGGCCATGAAGGTGAGGACAAGGATCATCGAGGAATACAAGAATCTTTTCAGGAAATATGACATCTTGGTGAGCCCAACTATGCCTTTCATAGCGCCTAAGTTCTCTGAGATACAGAAATTAACCCCATTGCAGAACTACATGGCAGACATAATGACTGCAGGCCCCAATCTTGCAGGGCTTCCGCACATGAGCATAAATGCAGGATTTTCCAAGAAAGAGAAGATGCCTATAGGGATCATGTTCATAGCAGACCATTTTGAGGAAGGGAAAATGCTGAATATCGGGAAGAAGGTTGAGGGGAGTTTAAATGATTGACAAAGAATTAATAAAAGAGATAATCTTTGGCGTAGCACCAATTGGAGCGGGCTGTTATTTATATAATCAAAATAAAGTACTTTCAATTTTATTATTGTTTTTTGGATGTGTAATAATAGGTTTTATTGTATGGAATTATCTAGAAAGAGAAAAAGCTATGAGGAGCCATATTGGTTATGGCCATTTAAGAAGCTAGGGGAACAAAAATGCCAACAACATTCAAAACCCGAGTAACAGAACTCCTGGACTCAAAAGGAATAAAATACAGGCTCTTGTCTCATGATAAAGAGGTTTTTACCTGCGAGGAGGCAGCCAAAATCAGGGGCGTTGTGCTTGAGGAGATGGTCAAGTGCATCCTGCTTATCGACAAGGATAACAAATATGTTTTGGCTGCGTTGCTAGCTGATAAAAAATTAGATCCGAGAAAAGCAGCAGAATCGGCAGGAACAAAAAGGCTCAGTTTTGCAACAAAAGAACAGATTAAAGAGGTTTTGGGCTATACAATGGGCGCTGTGCCTCCTTTTGTGTTCGATGCCGATGTAAAAGTGGTATTTGATGATGAAGTGATTAAAAAAGAGAGGATTAGCATAAGCTCAGGTGATACAAGAAGCGGACTGGAGCTTTCACCGAAGGATTTGATTGGACTGATAAAACCTATAAGGGGGGACATAAAGAAAGATTAAAATGACGCAAAAATTCACCTCAGACATCATAATCGGACTTGAGATCCATGTAGAGCTCGACACAAACTCAAAGCTGTTCTGCAGCTGTTCCACTGAGAACACAGAAGAACCCAATAAGCATACATGCCAGGTCTGCTTAGGCCATCCGGGCTCAAAGCCAGTCCTGAACAAGCAGGCTGTTGAATTCGCAATAAGGCTTTGCCTGGCCCTGAACTGCAGGCTGAATCCAAAGCTCATCTTCTCAAGGAAGAATTACTTCTATCCCGACATGGCAAAGAACTACCAGATAACGCAGTATGAGATACCTTTGGGCACAGGAGGGAAGCTTTCTATTGCAAATGGCAAGGAGATAGGCATCGTCAGGGTGCACATGGAGGAAGATCCTGCTTCGCTTGTGCATCTTGGTTCAATGGAGACAAGCCCGTTCGTCCTTGTAGATTACAACAGGTCGGGAAGGCCGCTGTGCGAAGTGGTCACAAAGCCCGACATGACAGGCCCTGATGAAGCCCGCGACTTCATGAAAAAACTCATCACAGTCCTGAACTACATAGGGATCTTCGACCAGAACAACTGCATAATAAAGGCAGATGCGAATGTGAGCATAAAAGAATCCGGCTATGTGAGATCAGAAGTCAAGAACATAACAGGGTTCAAGGAGATCGAGAGGGCGTTGAGATATGAAGTGGAAAGGCAGAAAAGGGATTTCAAGGAAGGGAAGAGACTGATCCTTGAGACAAGGGCGTGGGATTCTGACAAGGGCATAACGATAAGGCTGAGGACAAAGGAGACAGAGGAAGATTATGGGTATATCCTAGATCCGGACCTTGTTGTCACAGAGATAACTGAAAAATGGGTCGGGGAAGTGAAGAAAGAGATGCCCGAACTGGCCCAGGACAAGATCCAGAAATTCATAAGCAAATATAAGATAGACAGGATCGATGCCGAGGTCATTGCTGCAGAAAGGCCATTGGCAGAGATGTTCGAGGAAGTCGCAAAGAAGGTGAATCCGCAGTTGGCGGCGAGATGGATGAGGATAGAGCTTGTAAGGGTGATGAATTATAATGAGAAGACATTTGACGATATTCCTGTGAAATCCAGCCACATAATCGAGCTGCTCGAGATGGTCGAGAAGAGGGAGATAACAGACAATGTGGCAAAGAAGATAATGGAGAGATTCATGAATGAGGCTTTCTCTCCTAGGGCCTATGCGAAAGAGCAGGGTCTGAAGGTTGTTTCGGATTCTTCTGAGCTTGAGAAGGTATGCAGGGATGTCATCAGGGAGAATCCGAAGGCAGTAGAGGACGTCAAGGCAGGCAATGAGAAATCATTGAACTTCCTTATCGGTCAGGTCATGAGACGCACGAAAGGGCAGGCCTCTCCGAAGGAATTGAATGAGATAATTAAGAAGATGATAAAATAGGTTAGTTGCGTGATAATATTTTTGATAGAAACAGATGTCGTTTCGAATTTATATCCAAATATCTTTTTGTCTATTTTTCTGATTGTGGGGATAATCATCATAATTTGCGGGGAAACCAAGGTTTCCAGCCCCAAATGGTTACGCGCATTTGATACGCAACAGCAAGGACCACATCCTCACTTCGTTCGGAGTGGTCCGAATAATTCATTCAGTTCGGACCATTGAGCGCAGCGAAATGGTCCTAGCTGTCGGTGTCAATGGACGAAACCACTGCTCTCGTCCCCTTCCTGCCCAGAGCTAGTAGGGGATCATTGTGCGAGATTTTTGTGCATTGGACAAATAAAAGAAGTCGCCATGAGCCATATCAGTGAGTTGTGAGGTGGAGGCGAATGAAATGAGGTAAATACAAAAAGTGATGAGAAAAAACATCAAATGTTTAAGAATCAAAAAGCACAGCCAAAACTATACATCCAAAATCTTCCCCACTTCATCCACGACCCTTTTCTCGAAATCAGCGTTCTTCTCGCCTTCAGCTTTCTCTATGCTCAGGGCCTGCAGCAGTCTGTGCATGAGCTCTTCCTCTGATCTTGGATCCAGGCCATCAACTTTTATCCGGCCGAGATGCTGCTTCACTATCTTCCTCTCTGAATCGTCCACAGAATCTGATCCTACCTGCATGTCGCCTTCCTTGAATTCGTCAGACTCAAGCATGCTCGTGCTTTTCATGACATAATAAGCGGATTTGTCATTGAGCACTTCGAATATGCCTTTGAAGTCAACGTCAGAGGCCTTGCCCTGCTTCAATCTTCCGAAAAGCCTTATCGTCACGATCGTGTTCACGAATTCCTTTGTCTTTATCTCGCTGTATATCTCTTCCTCTGCCTGCTTTGCCGTCTTGTTGCTGCAGTCTATCTTTATATGGAAAGTGTTTATTACCTGCACGGGCTCCCATCTCAGTTTCTCTGTGAATGCGCCGTCTTTTCCTTCGTTCACTTCAACAATGTAGAACCCGCCTTTGCTGTATTTCTCAAGATCATGGAAATTCGTGGGGAACAATGCTCCGGGGTAGACTATCCAGCCGAAGCCCGGGAATCTCTGCTCGAAGATATAATGGACATGGCCCCCAGCATAATAATTGAATCCCTTGGGCAGGAAATCCATCGGGGCTGAATCGATCCTCTCAAGCTCTTTGGGCTTTATCTCATCTATCGCAGTATGGAACAGGAATATCTTGTATCCTTTCTCTTTCTCAAGACCCGTCTTTTCAAGTATCTCGTAGAATTTCCTGTCCAGCATGCCTTTCTTCCCTATTATGCCGGTCATCTTCGCCCCTGTCTTCATGTCCTGCGTGAAATCAAGAACAAGTTTCTTGTCATGGACCCTGCCATTGAAGACATTTTTGAATATGCCCGCATTCTCAAGGACATCTATCATAGTCTTGCCTGCAGCAGAGAAATCATGCGAGCCTGCGACACCATAGACCGGGATGCCTATATCCTTCAATTCCTTAAGCTTTTTGACCGCCTCTTTCAGGCTGTCTATTGAAGGGACAGAAGTATTGAACAGGTCCCCGGAAATTATGATGAAATCGACTTTCTGCTCTATGCAGGCGTTTATGGCCTTTACGAAGGCTTTTACGCTTATATCCTTCAGTTTTTGGTCTCTCCATGAGCCTATATGGCAGTCTGCGAAATGAGCGAATTTCATGGTTTTTCTGCGGATTTACCCCTTATTTTACCCCCTATGCAAAAACCATAGGCCTCTTTAATATTTAAATATTATGGGGTTTTAGGCTTTATAAGGCCTATTAGTCTTATTTTTACCACTAAATAATAGTTAAAAAAAGGAAAGATTTATATATTGGAAATGAATACCTTTTCCAGTGATATTATGCTCGATACAGTCATTTCAACACTTGAAGGAATCATAGGCCAATTAGGTGAAGGAAAAGAGTATGTTTTGGATTATTTTGAGGAAAAGAAGGTGAGGTCAAAAGAAAGAGACGCAAGGATGGACATGCAAAGCATAGGCACGATGACCGAGCCCACAGCTTTTTCTTATCCGAAGATCATACATTTTTATAATGACGCACAGAACATGGTGGAGGGATATAAGGCCTATGCCCAGAAACACCCATCAAGGAAAAAAACATTGGCTGCAAGACAAGAAAAGGTATTTTTTCATATTAATCTTATAGAGTTTCATGCAGCATGGTATGTTTTGCATCAGGAAAATAACAGTCTCACTGAAGATGAATTCAAAAAACTATCTCCTCAGGAAAGACATGGGAGGTTCACAGAAGTTCTTGAGAGAAAACCAACACAATACCATGGCCTTATCAGCCAAAGGGATAAGGTGATGGATTTATGCGCTAAAGAAGGCATTTTATCTCAAAGTTATAAATAATCAATATTATAAACAATAAAGATGATGGGATTTAGCTATCGGTTTAAGATTGATCTAAACTCTTCCCGTGACTTCTAAAATCTGATCCCTATGTATTATCAGCTTTTTTTCATTTTGCCTTAGATCGTATAATTCCCCTTGTCTTTTACTGTAGACTATAGGTACAGAATCCACAATGCCCCTTATATCACCTTGTATCTGGCTGAGGGCAGTCCCTATATTCTTGATATGGTCGCTAACCTTTTGCTTCATGTCCTTGTTAAAAATTAGTTTTGCGTGATCATCTATCTGTTTTTCCCTTAATTCAACCAACAAGTCTTGCCCTTCTTTTATGACTTTGTTTGGAGTTATTATAAGCATATTATCACCTTTTGCATCCCATAGCAGTTTTATAAAAGAGAGCCTCTCTTTTATATAAATCTTTCTATCCAAGGGTGGTTAATAATGGGCGGAATCCTCCCTGTCTTCCTCAGATAGATGTAGATTGCGATCGCAAGCAATACCAGCAGGATCAGCCATTTCAGCTTCCCGCCCCTCCTTCCTTTTATTGCCATCCCTGTATCTTTGGCATTGATTTGGGCGGACTTCTGCGCCTTCCTCCTGCTTTTTGCCTCTTCTTCTTTCCTCTTCTTATCCTCATACATCCTTTTCCTGAGGCCTATGAATTCCCTCCTTGTCATCCTATTGGGATTGGCCCATCCCCATCTGCCTTCAGAAACCCTTGCCCTCCTCTCTTCCGGTGTAAGCCTGAACCTCATTGCAGCACCTCTTTGCTTATCTCTTTTTAATTTTTTCCCTTTGTCTCGACCTTGATTATAGTCTCTATCTCCCTCTCTGAGATCGAGCACCCGTTCAGTTTTATGCCCCAGAGCACGCCGTCAAGGAGCTGGCTCTTTGCGTTCTCCATCTGCGGGATGAACCTGTCAAGCAGCCCAAGGTCATAAGCGGCAACAGCGAGCTCAGTAGATCTTATCAGTTTTATTCCCTTAACCTCTTTCATGAATCTTTCCAGCATCTCCTTGTCCATCTGGAGCTTTACATGCAGCTTGTGCTCCATTATATCCCTCAGCCTTTTGGGGTTCTCTATGAGCATCCTTGTAGTGCGCTCGTCAATAACCATCGCAGAGGACTGCATGATCATCGCTGCTGCCAAAGATTCCATCTCGCCGTAATGCACTATCTGTATGAAATTGCCCTTTGCGCTGAAGATCATGTTCGCAGTCTCCATCAGGTATCTCGTCTTTTCAGTCATCTTCTGGTCGCCTATGACCTGGAGAACGCCGTTATTGATATATGACAATACCCTCAATGCCTCGAACTTGAATCTTTTTATCTCAATAGGCCTGTCGACAAGCTCTTTCTTCACGCTGCCCGGCAGATAAAAGCCTCCTCCAAAATTTTTCTTCAGCGGCTCGAGTATCCAGAGGAGATCGTTCAATGCAAGGCTTATTATCGGGCCTGTGTCGAATATTATTGATCTTGCTGCCAAGGAATCACGTCCCGAAAAGGCTTTTTGTGAAATTTATCCTGTCTCTCACGTCAGAGATCTCTGCCTCTGCTTCAGGCACGACTGTTTTTCCGACATAGCTCATCAGCTCCCACTGCGAGATCCCGAGAAGATCTGCTGCCCTGGCCAAGGATATCCCATGCTCATACAATTTGCTGCCTTTCTTTATCTCTGCCTGGTTTATCACTTCTTCGACATAGAACTTCGATCTTTTGTCTGTGTCTGATATAGCCTTGAATATCCTCTTTACGGCTTCGCCGTAGCCCGCAGTATTGTCGCTCTTGAGTATCTCTTGCGCCTCATTCAATGCCTTGATTATCTTAGCGCAGACATCTTTCTCCCTGCCTTCGCTCCTTGACGCTATCTTATAGATGGAGAATATGATGACTGCAATGGAGATTGAGTATTCGTCCTGGATTATCGATGCGTTATGAAGGGTATGGTTGCTTATGTCCCTGAGGGAGACATAATCCTCTTTCTTGAATGCGTCTAATGTCTCCTGCAATATGTTCAGGATGTCTCTCTTTACCTCTTCTATCATAATGAATTATAGAACAAGTCCATATATAAATATATTGGTGGCAGGAATCAAGCAGCCATCTTTTGGATCTTTTTTCTCAGGGCTTCAATGTCATTCTTGATGTTTTTTGTATAGCTTCTCATCGCAGATATGTTCTTTATGTTTTTTTTCTCCTTTGTTCTTGCCTGCTCTTCGATCGCCTGGAGCATCGTCTCGAATCTTTCAAGGACTGAGAAGTGCTCTTCTGCCTGCCTTAGGTAGCCCTCTGCACCTTTCATATTCCCGCTATTTATGCTAATTTCAGCCATATTCAAGGCGCCTTTCAGGTTGTTCTGCTGCTGGAATAGACGGCCGAGAATATTTTTTCCAATCTCCTGATCTTTCATGATATCCTTGAAACTTTCCCATGCCTTGTTCAGAAGATCCTCTACAATTGCATCTTCATCGAGCGCATTTCTCATATCTTTTTTAGAATCAAATCCAGCCATACACCCAGGTTTTGTTTAAAAGTTTATAAATCTTTCTGAAGCGTTTCCTGTGTTTTTAAACACCGAAAATTATATAAACCAACCCCCCATATTCCGGATAGCTTAATCAAAAGCGGTGGTTGAATGTTAGACTTTGTGCAGAAATTCATTACGAAGGTCATAGGAGACCTTTTCATGAAAAAAAAGCATGTGAAGCTGGGGCTATATGGTCCGCCGAACGGTGGTAAAACCACGCTTGCTAACAGGGTCTGCCAGGACTGGCTCGGCCAGGATATGGGCACTGTTTCTCCGATTCCTCATGAGACAAGGGAAATCCAGGTCAAGGAGCAGATAAACATCAAGTCAGGAAAAAAAGAGCTTTCTTTCAATCTTGTCGACACTCCAGGCATAGCAACGAAGATAGACTATGAGGACTTCGTGAAGAAGGGCATGAAGACAAAAGACGCGAAGAAAAGGGCGAAAGAGGCCACAAAAGGCGTGATCGACGCCATAAAATGGCTTGATGACATGGACGTCGTACTTGTCGTGCTCGATGCCACAAAAGACCCATACACGCAGGTTAATATCACGATCATAGGGAACCTTGTCGCAAGGGATATACCTGTTTTGATAGTGGCGAACAAGGTTGATCTGCGGAAGGCAGATGTCAAGAAGATTGAGGCGGCTTTCCCGCAATATGATGTCCTAGGGGTAAGCGCCAAGTTCGGAAAGAATATAGACAAACTCTATGAGGCACTTTTCGTGCTAGCAGGATAATGAAAAAGAAAACCAGCAAAGGCAGCAAAATGGCATTAACACTACAGTTCGTCCCTTACAATGAGATTGAGGATCTGAGCTCTCTTGGCAGGATAAAAAAATTATTGAAGATGGCCAAGGAGAACAAGATAGTCCTGCTTGAGGGAAGGCTGAAGAAAGAGGAGGAAGCTGAGCTCATAAAGACGACGATGGAAGAGATTGACGACGAGTTCAAGGGCATCGAGCTGGGAGTCATCTACCCCGGCAAAGGGGACGGCGACCTCATGAAGAAATTGAAGGCGAATCTCGCGAATGTCCTCCTGGGGGACAGGGTTGGGCTGACTATAATCGGCCCGGCAAGCATAGTCAAGGAGATCAAGAAGGATCCCGACAAGATACAGCTTCTTATGAAGACTGAACCGAGAAGAAGATAATAAAACAATATCTGCAAAACAGTTCAATAGGTCAAAATGCCACACCAATGCGTCAGATGCGGAACATTCTATGATGACGGCGCTAAGGAGATCCTTAAGGGATGCAATTGCGGAGCAAAGCTTTTCTTCTATGTCAAGAAGGAGAGGCTTGAGCAGGCAAAGGAGATTGCAGCTAACCTTTCAAAGGTAGAGAAGAAGAAGATAGAGAAGGATGTCTATGAGATAATGGGCAGGGACGAGGAGGAGGAAAAGCCCGTGATCCTTGACCTTGAATCCATAAGGATAATCAAGCCGGGCAAGTTCGAGCTTGATCTCGTGCACCTGTTCAACAAGAAGAATCCGCTTGTGTTCAAACTGGACGAGGGGAAATATATAATCGATATTGCTGAAAGTTTCAAGAGGCTTGGGGAAATAAAATAGGCACGCCTTAAATGACCTCTTAATCTATATCATCACCCAAACTTATGCCCGTTTTTTTCAAGAATCCTGTAAGGATATCCTCTTGTGTCTTCTTCTCCAACCTTGGCGCTAAGCTGGCTTAATATGCTATATAAATATTCCTTTCCCTTCTTCGGGTCTGAGTAGTGCGCCTGTGCCTCAAGCTCTATGAACTGACCAAGGCCTTTGATATCATCTATAGCAATTTCGACGTCCTTATACAGCCAGCAGCTTCTGCTCTTCTCGACTACAATGACCTCCCTGAAGTTAAGGCTTGCGAGAATCTTCCTAAGAGTGTCAGCATCGCCTATGCTTGTCTGGAATTCATCGCAGTAATCAGTCTTCTTCGCGTCTTCAGGATAGAAATGCTTGTAATTAATGGAAGAGCCCTTTGGAGTCTCTCTCAGCCTGAGCCATTCAAAAGGATATTTTCTTCCTATAAACTTCCTGTGGTGGGGCGTAAAATAAGTGTCCTTCTGGAAAACATCCCTCGAGACAAGTTTTGCATTGTTTTCGAGGAACCCGACAGTCTCCTGGGGATTTTTCAACGGGAATTTTATCTCTATTTCAATATCTTTATTTGGCATTCTGTTTCCTCATTTGCTCGACACAATCTCAATGACATCCGCGGGCTTGAGCTTATGGTCCTTGCCTATGGTCTGCTTGTTTTTCACATCGATAGCCCTGATGAAGCCTTTCCCCAGGTCAGTATGGATCGTAAAAGCGAAATCCAGCGCAGTCGAGCCAGGAGGCAGCAGGAAGCAGTCCGGCAGCACATTCCCGTGCTGGTCAGCGAGCTTGTTCAGGCCGCCGGGGAATATATGGATATAATTCAGCAGTTCAAAGACAGCCTTGTCAAGGACCTGCTGGATCCCTGTAGAGCCAAATCTCTCGAGGATATTCTTTTTTATGAAATTCAGCGCATTCTTCTGCGCATCGCTCAATTTTGATTCATCCTTTATCCTGAAATCACATTCGCCAGGGATATATTCGATAAGGCCTTTCTTCGCAGCCTCTTTCAGCGCGACTTCGGATTCTGAAGAGCAAGGTGTGAAGATGAGATGGGGGAATTCCTTCTTCAGCCTGTCGAATTTCTCCTTCGCGCCGGGCACATCTATCTTGTTAGCAGCTATGATCATGGGTTTAGTCATCTTCCTGAGCTCTGTGGCTATCTTCAGAAGATCGCTTTCAGTCCATGCCTGGATCTTCTCAATGTCAAGCTTAAGCTTTTCAATTGCGCTTTTGACCATCTCCTCAGTCACCTTAAGCCCCGACATCTGGCCCGCAAGCGCCCTGATTATGTTCTGTTTCTCCTGCTGGATTGTCCTGACGAATTTCTCCCAGTTCTTCTTCATTATCCCAAGATACCACATGTCTATCTCTACTTCAAGGAATTCGATGTCTTTCGCAGGGTCATAGGATCCCGTGTCTATGGGTTCCCCGTGCGCATTCAGGCTGCCGGACACATCAATCACATGTATCAATGCGTCTGCCTGCCTGAGGTCATCAAGGAACTGGTTTCCGCGCCCTTTCCCCAGGTGCGCATCAGGGACAAGGCCTGCGACATCGATCAGGTTCACAGCTACAAACCTCTTGCCGTTTATGCAGTAGCCCGTCCTCGGATTGCATTTCACCTTGAAGAAAGTCTCAGCGCAATCGACCTTGACATAGCCTATGCCTGTGTTGGGCTTTATTGTCGTGAATGGATAATTGGCTATCTCGACCTCTGCAAGCGTGGCTGCCTTGAAGAATGTGCTCTTCCCCGCTGAGGGCTTTCCGACCAGGCCGATTTGCATTTTATCTCTGAAAGCGCCCGTTCATATAAAAAAGTTTCCATTAAATTTATATATAGTTCTGCAAAAAAATACCTATGCTCAAATCAGACTTCCATCTCCATGCAGGCACAGACGAGCAGCATAAGCTGGACTACACGCCCAGGCAGCTCATCGATCTGGCATGCAAAAGAGGCTACAAGGTACTTTCCATAACGAACCACGACACACTGACCTACAGCAGGGAGCTTTCAGATTATGCAAAAAAAAGAGGCATCCTCCTCATCCCGGGGGCAGAGCTGTCCATCGAGGGAAAAGAGGTCCTTGCCATGAACCTGACAAGACAGCTCAAGGACAGGATAAGGACATTCGCTGACCTTGAGAGATATAAGGGCGAGAATCTGCTTATTATAGCCCCTCATCCGTTCTACCCCACCTCAAAAGCCCTGCATTCAAAGCTGATAAAGAACATAGGCCTTTTCGACGCCATAGAATTCAGCCATTTCTATCTCAGCTGGATAACATTCAACACAAAGGCTGTCGAGACAGCAAGGCGATACAAGAAACCTCTTGTTGGCACATCAGACTGCCATGATCTGGAGCAGTTCGGCTGCACTTATTCCCTAGTGGATGCTCATCAGGACATAGACTCTGTTTTTGAGGCGATAAGGAAGAATAAGGTGAAGATAGTGACAAAACCACTGCCGGCGCTGAAGGCAGCCAGGATATTTGCGAAGATATACCTTTTCTATTGAGGCAGATTAAAGATAAATCGAGATAAACCTTGCCTCTGTTTTTTTACCGGGCCCATAAACCGCACAACATTTATAAATAAAATCTACAACCCATACAGTATGCCTGTAAGAATAGATGCCATAAAAACGAGGGTGAAATATTACGGAGTCTTCGATTTTAAGCAGATATACAGGGATGTGAGGGATAAGCTTACGGACCTGAGCTACATCAAGGGCGATGACTACAAATATATCGAGCCTTATTATTCTGAGAAAGAGTCATCTGACCCGCGGGAGGCAAAGACGATATGGATATGGTGGAGGACCAAGAAGATAGAAGAGAACTCCACATTTTATGAGCAGCATATCGATCTGGATTTCCATCTCAGGTTCTGCAGGGACATGGAAGTGATGGTTGATGACGCCAAGAAGAGGGTTTGGAAGGCAGAGATAGAGGTCCTTATGGACTCTTACGTTCTCCTTGACCCCGATGATAAATGGAAGAATCACTGGTTCCTGAAGACAGTCCTGCCACTGTTCTACAAGAGGATATGGAGGAAGAGGAGGGAGGACAGGAAAAACAGCACAATAACAGATACATACAAGGTCCAGGCCATGATAAAAGATTCATTTGAGATGCATCATTTCATGCCGAGGACGCCTGACCAGTTCTTCCAGCCTTATGGTTATAAGGGGAATGTCTGAGGGGTTTTATCGGCCTTTTAAGGCAAAATATTTATAAACAAGACAGCTGATTTCTTGCATATTGCCTCCGTAGCTCAGCGGCTAGAGCAGCTGACTTGTATTTACAAGGAAATCAGCAGGTCGGGAGTTCAAAAAGGGTTTTTGTCGTCCAATGGCCCTCTGAAAGTCTCCCCGGAGGCTTTTATCATAAAAAGGTGCAGAATGAGCGAAATACAGAAAACATATGATGCATTGAAGAAAAAGCATGCTTTGCCGAGCTTCAATGACATAAACAACGAATTCGAGATTTCCTCAACAGAGAACAAGGATTTTCTTCTCAGGGAGATAAGGAGGAAGATGGACGAAAGGATAGAATTCTTTGTCAAGATCCTAAACTCGATACTCCAGCCCGATACGAACATCTCAGAGCTGCATGAATGCAGGGATTTCAGCGATTCTGACAAGAGGGACATATTCAGCCTGTACAAGGAGATCATAGTCATGCATGACTCTGCCGTGATCGCAGGCATAATCTGCGACGAAAGCCAGGATGCAAAGTTCATATCAGAGACTTTCAAATCCTGGCCCGCAATAAAGAAAAAGATGGTGGAGATCGTGAAGAGGATGAAGGACAGCTGGAAGACGGATGTAAACATCAGCGAAGAGCTGGGTTATCTGGGCTGAAGAGTGAAAGAAATGAAAATCGTGCTGATCGGGCCCCAGGGTTCGGGCAAGGGAACGCAGGCAAAAATTCTGAAAGAGAGATTGAATATCCCCCACATATCCACTGGCGACATGTTCAGGGAGAACATCAACAACAAGACTGAATTGGGCATGAAGGCGAAGGCGATAATAGAATCTGGAGGGTTAGTTCCTGATGAGCTGACGACTGCAATGGTCAGGGACAGGCTTTCAAATCCTGACTGCAGGAAAGGATTCCTTCTTGACGGTTATCCAAGGAATCGTTCACAGGCAGAAGCCCTTGAAGGTTTTGCGAAGATAGACCATGCGCTTGACATAGAGATCCCCGATGCGCTGTCGATAAAAAGGCTAAGCTCAAGATGGCAGTGCAGGAAATGCGGGGCTATCTACGGCATAACTATCATCCCTAAGAAAAAAGGCATATGCGACAAGGACGGCAGCGAGCTCTACCAGAGGGATGATGACAAGCCAGAGGCGATAAGGAAAAGGCTCGAGATATACCATAAGGAGACAAAGCCATTGATTGATTTCTACACAAAGAAAGGCGTTCTTGCAAGGATAGACGGTGATCAGCCCGTCGAGAATATGCTTAAAGACATCCTCGGAAAGATCAGCTGAACATCTGCCTTATAAGTTCAGTAGCATAACATCCTTTAGGCAGGAAAAATCTCAGTCTGTATGTTCTATCGTCTATCTTCTCTATCTTCATTCCCTTTATCTCTGCAAATACCTCTCTCTCATTCCCTTCAGAGCTGAGCTCAGGCATGTTCTTGATTATGAAGTCCCTCTGCGAGATATTCTCCTCTTTCATGATCCTTTTGCAGATCTCTTCTTTTTTCCTGTCATCGAATTCAGTGCCGAAGCCGAGTATTGGAAAACTCATGTTTTTTGCGTCCTTTCTGCACTTCGGATTCTGACTGAGATATCCGTCGACTGCCCTGTTCCAGAGGGATGACTGGTAGGAATTCGTGTATAATGTGAGGATCTTTTTCGGGACCTGTTTCAGCGCTCCGACATAATCCTTCCTGTTCTTTGAAAGATAATCATTCACAGCAGGGTCGTCGATGAGCCTTATGGCTTTCTCAAACTTGCCTTTGAAGATATCCTTGCCGATCTCTGCATTGTTCTCGCTGAACCTCTGCTCGCCGAAATAATTGATGAACCTGTCAAGCTGTTTGGGCTCTTTCTTCGCCTCCCTTACTATGATCTCGAACTCATTTCCCTGGAGATCCCCCAAACTCAAGGGGGAATTGCCTCTGCCTATGAATTTCAGCTCTATCCTGTCATTCCTGAAACCCTCAAGCCTTTTCTCATGGCCGCCTCTGATCGAGATGTATTGCTCTGTTATGGCCACCTTATCCTTTGTGCCAGCAAAACTCATGTCTTTCAGAGGGATCCTGAGGAAACCTGCAATCTCCTTCAATGCGTCCATTGTGTTCATGTTCGTCTTTTTCAGCAGGAAATAGGAATAGGGGCCTTCTTTGGCCGGCTTGAGAATTGTTATCTCCCTGACTGTGAAATCTGAGGGGGATTGCTTGATTGTGTATGGCATGAATGGCATAGAAATGGGCAGGATTAAAAAGATTTGGGTGTTTGTTGTGGTTGTAATATCAGACTAAACCCCATCAATCCCCTCTCTGACTAATCTCCTAATCACTTCATCCTTAAACTTCATCTCCCTGACAAGTTTCCTGGCCTTCTCTGGCAGCCTCTTGTACATGAACCCAATCTTCTTTATTGCATCTTTGCGACTGTAATGTTTAAGGTAAGTGGGAAGGTTGTACTCGAAAAAGGCCAGGCTGTCTGCACTCATAATCATATCCTGTTCATCATCTCCGCCTGATTCATGGGATTCTACAAGATGCCTGACATTGTCTATCATCTTTTTATCATAACCTTGCTTCTTCATAATCTCGGATATGAACTTTGCAGACCTTATACCATGCTCTTTCTTGAATTCACCCATCTTTGAGAAATCCTTGCAGTCTTTCTCTGTTATCCTAGTAATCGCCCGGTCAATATCATGGGTAATCGCTGCAATCTGCATGGCCTCATCAGCATCAGGCTTCAGCTTGAGAAGCCATTTATGCGTGAGTTCAGAATGTTTTAAGTCAGATTCTATGGGTGACTTGGGTAATATCTCCCTTATTTCTTTCCTCAACTGGCTGAATCTGTCCATCTCTCATAGAAAGGATATAAAGTATATAAATCTTATTTCAGCTACAACTCATTTAATCTGTTTTTTTACGGCATTCAGCAGCGGTTCAAATATACTCTCTGCAACAGCTATGGCTTCTTCAACTTCTATTAAAGATGGTTTATACCCATAATAATTTATGTTGTGCCTTAGCCCCCTTAGGTTACCTACAATCTTGATTGGGCGGGGGGTATCAACTTTGACTGCCATCAATTCATTTATGGGGGTTATATGGTCTTCAGACTTTATTCCTTTTGCCACCAACAAGGCATCTCCAATCATCCTGAAACATTCATATATATTCCTTATTATTGTAGGTCCGGATTCTTCTGTTATCTTTAATGAAAGAGTGAATTTCATATCCCTTTTTGCAGCTTCCACTATGCTGATTGCATTTTTATTATCTGGTCTTTTATATCTCATCTTTAAGGTCTTACCTCCAAAAATCCTTCTAAAACAATACCATTTGCAATATTCGAAAAAAGATTGATATCTATCTTATTTCTTGAGAATATATGAATATTAACAGATATATTCTGCCTGTAACCAAAAAGGGATATTATTCCCAATTGAATTATTTTTATCTCTTCATTACCAGCTATTTCTACTGCAATATCCACATCGCTCTTTTCAGTATCATCACCTTTCCTATAACTGCCGAATAAAATCACTGATTTGGGATTATTTGCATGTTTCAATATGTCCTCTCTCATCCCCTTGCCATATATACCATAAACCATTTCAAGATTGAACGCCACTTTTTTCGTGAAATTATATATATGGTTCTTATTGCAGGTGATTCTCCATGTTTTGCCGTATATCTTTTTAATTAAAAATCCTTCTTCTACAAACATATTTATTATCTTTTTGGCAGTTGTCTTTGATATTTCTAGATTTGACGATAAGTCGTTTAATCCTGTTTCAGCCTCTGGGAACGAGAAGAACCAGTATAACACTTTCTGGTAAGCTTCGCTCAGCTTTATCATCTCTATATTCTCCAGTTTATATACCATACCTATCGGTAACAATCGCTACTATATAAATCTTTTGGTTACCAATTGGTAGCTTATGAAACCATATAAACTTTTTGGAGACCACGAACCTTAGATACAATCAAAGAATAAAAAATGATAGATGCCATTTCAAAACCACAAACCATAAAAACACCACCTATCTAAAACCCCTTTTAAGGGCCTGTAGCGCAGCCTGGATAGCGCACCTGCCTCCTACTCTCAGAGAAGATAGCAGGGGGTCGGGAGTTCGAATCTCCCCAGGCCCGTTTTTCCCCAACAAAAATGCTCAGGCCCATACACATATCTGAAGGGATGAGGATCGTAGGCAGATCCTTGTTTGCGAAGAAGCACGGCACATTCAAGTACAGCGGCGATGCAGAGGAGATATGCAAAAAGATCGTCTCTGACTGCTGGAGCAAGAAGAGGAATTATTTCAAGGCCAGCAACGGCCACTTCTCAGAATTCTATGTGAGGGATTTCGCATACTGCGCAGAAGCATTGATGAGGCTCGGTTATGAGGACAAGGTGAGGCAGACCCTGGAGTATGCCCTTAAGATATTCTCAAAAGTAGGGAAAATAACCACTGCCATCTCTCCTGGAGGCTATGCGTTCGATTTCCCGTGCTATTCTGCAGACTCGCTGCCCCTTATTGTGAGGTCATTGAAGGCAGCAGGCGCAGGCGACCTTTTCCATGAATACAGCACATTGTTCGTCAATGAGGTAAGGAGATACCATGACAAGGTATTCGACACGAGGACAGGCATGGTGAAAAAACACAGGCAATTCTCCTCGATAAAGGACTGGTCGAAGAGGAATTCCTCGACTTATGACAACTGCATGCTCGCCATGCTGAGGGAAGACCTTGACGAACTGGGATTCTACAACCCTTTCCATGACTTTGACATAAAAGGCAGCATAAAGAAAGAGCTCTGGAACGGCAGGTATTTCTATGAGGATATGGACAAGAGGGAGACAGTGACAGGGGACTCGAATGTATTCCCTTTCTGGACAGGGCTTTTCACGTCGAGGGAGATGGCAAGATCATGCATAGCCCATATGCAGAAGGCGAAGCTTGACAGGCCGTTCCCCCTGAGGTATGCTTCAGACACAGCAGGCCAGAGTTTTGTTTTCCTGAACAGCATAGTCAATAATTATGAGGGCACGACAGTCTGGCCCCATCTCGGGCTTTGCTTCATGGATATCGCTAAGAAGTACAGCAAATCCGACTTCAACGATTACATGAAAAGATACGCAAGACTGATAGAAGAGAACAGGAATTTCCTCGAGGTATTTGACGGGGACGGGAAGCCTTTCAGGAGCTTGTTGTATTATTCTGATGAGGGGATGGTTTGGGCCAGTAAATATCTTTATCTTTTAAAATGAAGGCCGCTTTTATCTTCTTTGTCTTTGCCCATCAAGAACTTGCCGCGATGGTCGCCAAATAATATCTCACATTTACCTTCGTAAAGGCTGCTAAGCACAACCTTCCCAACGCCATGTTGGGGGTGGTAAACGCTCTCTCCTTCACGATAAACCTCGTTTTTATCATATTCTCTTATCTTCTCTTCTGTCAAATCTCCAGCTGCGCCTGTTTCAGGAGCATTCTCGCTTTTCCTTATCCTGAATTCCCCTGATTGTATGCGTTTGATGAAATCTTCAACCATATCCTTTCTTACAATATAGAACGGCGCTCCCGGCTTGCCGAGATCAACCACATAATTCGGAAGCTCGCCTTTATTTTGCGCATGTTCAAGCTGCCTCTTCAGGGTCTTTTCTGCACCAGTGCAAGAATTCTCATCGCTGCCGGAATACATCTCTTTTATTATCTCATAAAGGATAGAATGGCCTTCTATGAATTTTAGCGAATCTTTGACATCTTTTGCAAAGACTCTGTCGCTCCTTGTCTCGCCTTCGACCACTGCCTCTTTCAATATGCCGTTTTCCTCAAGTCTCCTCAATATCATATAACTGACTTGGGTCTTAGCCTGGATCTCTTCCGGGCTGTATAGCCTGTATTCATTCAGGTAGAGTATGGCCTCGCTCTTTGGCTCATTGAGGATATCTGTCAGCGACTTCTTTTGAGGATACATGCGGTAGTGTGTAGATGTGAATGCCTCCTCAAACTCCGATATCTTGTCCATCATATGCTTTCTTGTCGACTTTCCCGCATACTCTTCTTCTATTTTTTTTACTGTCAAGGCGAATGTTATCGCTGTCTCAAGCTGCCCGACAAAAGAGGGGTCCCTTATCGATGATACTCTTATGAAATCCCGGTTTATATGCACTAATCCCTTCTTTATTGAGGCTACTTTGCCTGCATTGGCCTCATCAGAGAATTTCAGCTGCATTATCCCCAGTTTCGAATACTGCCTTTTGCAGCCGCTGATTATATTTTCGATTTTCTTCCTTATATTATCGGTTATCTTCTGCTTCTCTTTTAGCTTGGATTCATTATCATAATCCTTTCGTATGCTGAGCAGGACATTCGTGACGGCCTCTTCAAACTCAACGAAAGCAAGAGACTTTGTGTCAAATCTTGTCTTCTCGAAGTTTGTGTGTCCCCTAAGACCATTTGCATCAACAAATCCGTTCAACCTTGAAGCAAGCCCCAAACCATACGAGCCCAAATTAAAATGATCCTGGTCACCTATTGTCCCATAATTGACCCTGACAGTGATTCCTCTGTCTTCCTGCTTGAGGGGCATCCTTGATACGTATATGCTTCCGCTGACAACCCCTACATGCGCCGTGTCTATCTTGAAAACATATTCTGTAGCATTCTCTATATTCAGGTGTTTTATCTCTTCATCATTCACAAATATATGGAAATCATGGCGCACACGTATGTTTTTCCTCAGGTATTTCACGAGATCTTTTACGCTGAACTCATCACCCCTCATCCTGAGCCCCTTCATCACAATCTTCATGCCGTGCTTTTCCTTGTCGCATTTGCTAGGGACAATATCAATATCTCTTGACTGATCAATCTCTTCCAGTTCATCCGGGAAATCTTCACTGGACTTCCTCATAACCCCTTTTTTCCATGTAGTAAGGTCATAATGGCGGCATAGGCGTGGTAGCGCAAGAGTTCCCCACCCTTTATATCCTATAGGTATCCTACCTTTTTTTGTCAGCTTCCCTCTGCGTTTTGGGCTTCCTGAAATCATATAGAATGTCTTCATGCCTTCTGCGTCACATCCCTCTCCATCATCTTCCACGCCCAGACGATCTTCTATCCCAGAATAAACTATCCGGAAATTGTCTGCGTCAGCGTCATTCGCATTGTCCGTGAGCTGGAGTATCGCTTTTTTATAATCTGTGATAATCTCTTCG
>PCXZ01000023.1:75298-104005 GCA_002762985.1 Candidatus Woesearchaeota archaeon CG10_big_fil_rev_8_21_14_0_10_44_13
TGAAGGATATTTAAATATTTCCGTAAAAAAATGGCCACCCCCTAATATTAACCCACCCACGGGGACGAGAAAATATTTATATACCCTGAACTGAAAAATAGGTTGTATGGGGGGTTACGAACCAGATTCTGATACAGGGAAAACCTATGAAGATCCTTTAGGGGACATAGTAATCAATATCGGCGCTAAAAAGCCTGATTCTGCAATACCTCTCCCAACACAGCTCCCAGCAGTAAGCCCCGCTAAACCTTCCTATAATCCTCTCCCTGGTCCGATATCTGAGGTTCCTAATCTTGAAAAAAAAGTAGTGGAGGCAGATACTAAGAGCAAGCCTTCTGCAATCGAGAAAAAAATCAAAAAAGAGGAGAAACAAGAGAAATGGAAGAAATCTTCTCCCGGATACAGGAGAAGAGGCGTTGGGAGAAAGCAAGAAGAACCTTCCGGTGGGATGTATGAAACAGAGGAGATAGTATCTAATCTGCCTGACGACCCCGGAAGCCTGCTGGATTCTTTGGAACAGACAGCAGAGGAAGAGGCTTATAGTACTGAAGAATCGCCTGATCTTGAGGGAGAGAGGACAGTATTGCAGATGTATCTCGCTGAGATGGACAAGTATCCCCTGCTGACCCCTGAACAGGAGATAGAGCTCGCAAGAGGCATGGAAGGGTATCTTAAGGATGCCGCAGACATATTGTTCAACAAACTGCGCCCTTTTTCTTCAAAATACCTGAACGCAGTCTTGAACGGTGCAAATGGGGACGGCTGCCTCAATGAGCTGATGCCTAAAAAGGATTATGGTGGCTTGGGAAAGTATCTGGCTCACATGCTCAAAGAAAGCGATGGCGGCTCAGATCAAGATAAGCCAAGGGGCAGAGGCAATCTTGCCAAGTCCATTGCAGGAGCAAAACATGAATACAAACATCTCAATGAGATATACAATGACTTTATTTCAATGAGACAAGAGATCATCGGATGCAAAAAGCCAAGGCAAAGAAAGGCGATGTTGGACGAGCTCGGCATTAAATCCCCTGAAGAGATGGACATGTACCTCATCAGCACGGATAAAGCGCTCGAAAATTATATGGGCATATTCCATAGGTTCACTACAAGCAATCTCAGGCTTGTGGTCAAGATAGCGAATAAGTACCGCCGCAAGGTAATGCAAATATCAGACCTGATACAGGAAGGCAACATCGGGCTGATGAGGGCAGCCGAGAAGTTTGACTATAAGAGGGGATACAAGTTCTCAAGCTATGCCACTTGGTGGGTACACCAGAGCATCATCAGGGCCTTGGCTGAGAAATCGACCGTAATAAGGATCCCGATCTACCTCTCTGAAAAGATGAAGAGGGCAGGGAAGATACAAAATCAGATATGGAATGAAAAAGGGAGGGATGCAACGCCGGAAGAAGTGGCTGCTAAGATGGGGATCAATGTCGATGAGCTTGCCAAGATAATTGAAGCGGACAACCAACCTATATCCCTGCATAAACCGATAGGTTATGATGGGGATTCTGAAATTATAGACACTATCCCTATTAATATGGCCTCTCCTGAGCAAGAGACATCTGAATCACAGTTAGGCAGGCAAGTTGAAGAGCTGCTTGAAACATTGACTCCAAGAGAGGAGAAGATACTAAGGATGAGATATGGCATAGGGGAGAAACATGACATGACCTTGGAAGAGATCGGAGAGGAGTTTGTTCTCAGCAGGGAGAGGATAAGGCAGATCGAAAAAAAATCACTGAAAAAACTCAGGCATCCTTCCAAATCAAGGTTTTTGAGGCCATATACTGATGGTTCTAAGTGATGACACAATTTTTCTTTAGAAAACAATTTAACTACTCTCAAATGGAAATATTTAAATAATCATCGCTAAAATGAGAGGTTATGACGAGAAGGGGGAAAGTGATAGAAGGGGCAGCGACAATAGACGATCTTGTAACTGCGTTCTCTGAACATTCGATGGGTTTCAAGGCAGTGAGACAGAGCCAGACGACATTCGTCATAGAGGATGGGTTGTATGCTTCGGGAAAAGGGAAGCTGAGAACAGGTGTCATAAGCGTAACCTTTGATACATTTGGGGATGAATATGTGCTCAGGATGAGCGTCGACGGGAAAGTCCTTGATGACGGAGAAGGCATACCAATAGATGATACTTCCAGGAAACTCCTTGATAATGAAGAGCTCACGATATATTATATGTCTTTGTTCGAAAAAAGGAAACCCAGCATAATCATAGATGCGCTGGTAGGGGATGCGCCCAAGGTGAATTATACCCTGCCTGATGCGAAATTCCTGCCTTCAAGGATATTTGACCTGAAAAATGCAGGCCTCCGGGGCTGCTGCTGAGGATGCACTCCAGGGAGAACATGGACAAGCCAAGGCATGCAGTGAGAGTATAAACTATGAGTTTACGCCTACTTTCAGGATGGTCCGCTTTATAGATATTCTGGACGGCTATACTCCTGCCGCAATCATGGTTGATAGTGATGCGCGCGCAAGAAAACATGCTTTGATAAGGAATGTCCTTAATGCCAAAGGGTTCCGCCAATATTTCCAGAAGGATGGCAGGAATATATTAGTTGATGAAGGTATTCTCCCTTTCATTCATCTGGCTCTGCAGGAAGAAGGCAATAAATGGTGCATCAAGGACCAAACGTATGCTCCGAAAACAGGTTTGCAAGCTGAAAAGAAAGGCTTGCCCGCAACTCAAGAACCTCCGGTAACAACAAAACCCTATCCATCAGGAGAGATAAGTGACCTGATACCGCCGACAGTGACTCCTTTGACAGATAGGATGAATCATGATAAGGCCTCCGGCAGAACAATATCTCAAAAGACCAAGCCATACGACGGCATATCTTACTCTTTCAGGCAGATAATTGAAGGTTACATAAGCCCCGATGTCCCCAGAGGTGAAGAATACGATAAGAAACTGAAAAAACTGAATAATTCTTTGATACCTCTCCTCAGAGATATGGCTGCAAAGGAACAGACCAACAAAGACAGCGAAGACAAAAGAAAACTCATGGTTAAAGAGCCTTGCGTCCAGAGCATACATGACGAACTGGGGAAAAAAGGGTTCATATGGTGCGGCGGCGAGAAAGAATACGGCCCTAAGGCAGGCTCAGCAGCAAGCATTGCCCGAGGAGAACAAGGGATACAAGCAAAAAAAGGAGCGCAACAGGCCCTTTCAGATGGAGACCCTGCCAGCCAGGCACCTGCAAGCGAAGGCGACCTTTCAGCAGCTGTAGAGAAAGCCATACAGGAAGGGAGCATAAAACTTGGGGCCGCGATATACAGGATGCTGCCTGAAAAGTACGAACATCACCCAGAAGTGCAGAATTTCAGGAGAATCCTTGAAAACTATGCCAAGGCTGAGCTTGTGGGCGAAGGCATCGTCAAAATGGTCATGGGCATAGTCCCTATGGTGGCTCCTGATAAGGTGAATGATTTCTATGAAAAAATCCTTAACAGGTTCCAGCCGGAGATAAAAGGCCTCAGGACAAGCATACTGCATGGCGAAGAGCAGTTTGACCTTCGCTATACTCCTAACAAAGTTGAGGCGATTTTCAAGGCAATCTACGATGCCATCTCGAATTCGAAGAATGGGACCTGTTCAGAAAACAAGATAAGACAGAACCTGGATAAGAGGATAGGGGGGACATCAGGATTCAACCATCTCCCTCTCCTGATAAAGCTGGCAAAGAGGATGCATAATGAAAGTTTCTATCACCTGGCAGAAACAGTCAATGGTGACGAAGCAATGAACCTTTTCAAGAGACATAATCCGGGCATAGACGATCTTAAGGCTTTGAAGCATATCTCTGGAACCT
Organism: Candidatus Woesearchaeota archaeon CG10_big_fil_rev_8_21_14_0_10_44_13; assembly: GCA_002762985.1. GTDB lineage: Archaea > Nanobdellota > Nanobdellia > Woesearchaeales > UBA12501 > 1-14-0-10-44-13. Next base: position 79,138 of record PCXZ01000023.1, read on the forward strand.
CCCAATGCGACGAATATTCAAAAGGTGAGGTGATAAAGGCCGCCATCATGTGCAATTTCAAGATGGACCACCCTTATGTATTCTATGATTCGCCTTTCAAGCATGCTGCACCTAAGAATTAAGGGCAAGGCAATGCTAAGCAGACAGGGATATCCATATGAATAATGCCTGAATACAAATATCTCCTATAAAAAATCAATAAGAATCATTAATTGGTCTTCTTGATAATCTCGATAACTTTCCTTGAATCAGCCTTTCCCTTCAGTTTCCCCATCGCTATGCCTATGAGCATGCTCTCGGGCTTTCCTTTGTTCTCAGAGACTATCCTCCTGACCTCTGCCTCAAGCTCTTTATCAGACATCATCTTATACTTCCCGAAATCGAGCTTTCCTGTCCTGCCCAGGTCCGTAAGGATATTATACACGGAATCCTTGGCTATCTTCCCGTTGTTCAGCTCAGAGAATATGGCCTCGAGATCATGATCAGAAGGATCCACATCGACATTATCTTTCCTCTTTATTGTAATAGGTGTTGAAACGATGGTCTCTGCAATGAATGCGGGCTTCACATTGCTGAATCTCTCCGAGAAACCCAGGACAAGATCAGCCTTGCCTATCTTTGCTGTTGCATTCGCAAGGTCATTGCCCAGGCCCAGCCTCTTTATCTTTTCAGCCTTTTCCTCTATAAGCTCGACTTTCTCTGCCTTTATCTCCATCGGCTTCACCAGAGGGATGTCTGTCTCAGGATACATCCTCGCTGCACCTGGCATAGGCCTGAGGAATGTTGTTGTGAAATCATCTTCTGCTTTCCTGACCTCCGGATTCAGTTTCTTGCCTTTCTTGATCTCTTCAAGCTGCCTTCGTATCTCATTGTCTATCACTGTAGGTATGGATTTATATTCCTGAAACCCTTTTATCTCAACCCTTGGCTGGCCTTTTATTGACATGTTCACATCCTGCCTTATCGTGCCGATGCCCCTTTTCATTCCCGGAACGCTCCTCAGTATCATGCCGAGCTTTGCTGCTGCATCCCTGCATTCTTCAGGCGTCTCTATGTCAGGTCCCGTAGCAATCTCTATCAATGGGATCCCAAGCCTTGAAAGATTGTAACTATCATATTCTTTTGTCCGCTCAATCACCTGGCAGGCCTCTTCCTCAAGGCACACTGTGGGGATAGAAATTTTCTTGCCATTGACATCAACATGGCCGTCCCTTGCGACCAATGCAGTCCTCTGGAATCCAGATGTGTTCGAGCCGTCAACAACGGTTTTCCTCATGAACTGTATGCTGTCGACAATCTTCGCATTTAGGAGCCCTGCAATCTGCAATGACACCTTTAATGCCTCCCTGTTGACAGGATGGGGCGGCTCTTCATCGAGCTCAACAAGACAGGTGTCATCCTTATATCCCTGGTAGAGGAAATGTTTTGCTTTTGACTGCTCATGCGCAGCAGCAATATCGATCTCGCCTGTCTCTCCTGCTGCAGCCCTCAGCTCCCTTTTCACGACAAAATCAGGCTTGTCCTTCCTTATGATAGTTGGGCAGTTGCAGAAAAGCTTTTTCCCTTCCAATTGCTGGTGGATCTCTATGCCCATCCTGAGGCCGAGTCCACCATAGTCCGATGCCATAAGACATAATTGTCAGGGGTTATTTTTAAAGGTTGTCATGATAAAATATCCTATCAGGCCATACTATCTGCTATCGCCATCCCTGCCTGAATCAACCTGCAAAAACAGAAAATATTATATATCCTATGATAAACCCAGGAAGAGGCCATCAATGGCAACAGCAATAACAAAAAAAGCAATAATAAATTATGGTGGGCATTATGAAACTATCCAGAAAGATTTCAGGTATAGCGCCGAGCGTCACTCTAGCCATAACAGCGAAAGCGAAGCAGATGAAGGCAGACGGCATTGATGTTGTCGGCTTCGGCGCAGGAGAGCCGAATTTTGACACGCCTGACAACATAAAAGAGGCTGCGATAAAGGCCATAAAAGCAGGTTTTACGAAATACACTCCTTCTGGCGGGATAATCGAGCTTAAGCAGGCAGTCTGCGAAAAGTTAAAACGGCATAACAATCTCAGCTACAAGCCGAATGAAGTCCTGATCTCATGCGGAGGCAAGCATACATTATATAATATAATGGAGGCGCTTCTTGAGCAGGGTGATGAGGCCATATTGCCAAGCCCATATTGGGTTACTTATGAAGAGCAGATAAAGATGGCAGGTGCAAAACCGGTATTTGTCGATACTTCAAGGACCGATTTCAAGCTCACGGCCGAATCCCTTAAAAAAGCCATAACAAAGAAGACAAAACTCCTAATACTGAATTCCCCATCAAACCCCTCGGGGATGATAGTAGAGAGGGACGAATTGAAGAGGATAGCAGAGCTTGCCGTGAAGCATGACTTTGTTGTTGTCTCTGACGAAGTCTATGAAAGCCTTGTGTATGATGACAAGCAGCAGGTTAGCATAGCCTCGTTAGGGGAGGAGATAAAAAAGAGGACAATAACCGTCAATGCAGTCTCTAAGACCTATTCTATGACTGGATGGAGGATAGGCTACTGCGCAGGCCCTGCTGACGTGATAAAGGGGATGGATAACCTTCAGAGCCATTCCACAAGCAATCCCTGCTCGATAGCCCAGAAAGCTGCATTGGAGGCGCTGAACGGGCCCCAGGATTTCATGAAAGGCTGGCTGAAATCATTTGATGAGAGGAGGAGATATATGGTGGAGAGGCTGAACAGGATAAAAGGGATAAGCTGCATAATGCCTGAAGGCGCTTTCTATGCTTTCCCGGACATAAGCGGAACAGGCATGAGATCGATGGAATTCACAGAAAGATTATTGGACGAGGCAAAGGTAGCTGTTGTTCCCGGAAAGGATTTCGGCGCAGACGGCAATGTAAGGCTGAGCTATGCATGCTCTATGGAGAACATAAAGAAGGGACTGGACAGGATCGAGAAGTTCTGCAATCCGTTGTGAACCCGTTTCCTGAAGGAAGATAAGATGAAAATCAGCGTAATAGGGGCAGGAAACGTCGGGGCATCTGCCGCATTGAAGCTCTGCGAGAAAGGGCTGGCAGAAGATGTTGTTCTTGTGGACATAATGGAAGGGATCCCCCAAGGAAAATCCCTTGATATCTCCCAGGCAATGCCCCTGAACAGCAGCAATACCAAGATAAAAGGGACGAATGATTATTCCGAGATAAGGGATTCAGATATTGTCATTGTCACAGCAGGCGTGCCGAGAAAGCCAGGGATGACAAGGGACGACCTTTTCAATGTCAATGCAACTATCACAAAATCGATAGCAAAGGAGATAAAACTGCATGCCCCTGATTCAATCATCATTGTTGTGACAAACCCGCTTGATGTGATGGCATATCTCATGATGAAAGAGACAGGATCTGACAAATCCAAAATCATTGGGATGGCCGGTGTCCTGGATTCAGCAAGGTTCAGGGCTTTCCTTGCAATGGAGACCGGAGCGAAAGTTGAGGATATTGAGGCTATGGTGCTGGGCGGCCACGGGGATTCTATGGTGCCTCTCGCAGAGCACATAATGATCAGCGGAAAGCAGGTAAGCGGTATAATCAGCAAGAAAAAACTGCAACAGATCATCCAGAGGACAAAAGATGGGGGAGCAGAGATTGTCAAATACCTCAAGACCGGTTCAGCATATTATGCGCCTGCTGCCGCTATTGTTGAGATGGTCGAATCGATACTCAAAGAAGATGGAAAAATCCTGCCCTGCTCAGTATATCTTGAAGGGGAGTATGGGTATTCAGATATTTTTATAGGGGTTCCTGTGAAATTATGCAGGGAAGGCATTAAGGAGATAGTTGAGCTCAATCTGACAGGCGAAGAGAAGGCCCTGCTGGACAGGAGCGCCGGGGAAGTGAAGGATACAATAAAAAATTTCAATATCTGATGGGTGTGGCAATCACCCGAACTCAAGCGGACTCATGACCTCCTTGCCGTGTTTCTCCAGAGCCTCTTTCAGCCTTTCCCTCTGCTGCACTAAATGATGATAAAACATGTCAGGGATATTCTCTTCCTGCCTGAATATCGCCTCAATCCTGTCAAGCTTTTCCATAAGATTCTTTATCTTTATGGAGAACTGCCTCACATAATCCTCTTTTTTGTAGTCCTTGCTGAATATCTCCCTGAACAGTTTCTTTAGGTCTTCATATCCTGGGATGAAGCCGATAGGGGTCTCAACAGCGTCAAACTCACCATGAACCCTGCCTTCCATCCACATCAGCCAAACCTTTTTGTCAACTTTCTCGTTCAGGAATTTCCCGTTTTCCTTCAGGAAGTAGTTTGTCGCGAAAATCAAGGGGGGCTTGTCCAAATCATCCCCAAACCTGATGTGGTTTTCAATATAAACGCTCAATGGAACAGTGAGGAATTCTATGTTTGACATGGGGTTGTGTTTCCTCACGCCGACTGCGCCTATCGCAGCTGCAGTTGTCTCTGACTCGATCGCAGCGCCTATGAATACGCCATGCGCCCAGCTCAATGACTGAAGCACCGGGACTGAAGTGTCAGAATCCCTCCCCCCATAGATGAATCCCCTTACAGGGACCCCTTCAGGATTTTCCGTGTTCTCATCAGCGTTCTCAAGCTCGCTTATCCTTATGGTGTACCTTGCGTTCTTGTGCGCAGGAAGTATTTCCTTATCTTTGCCGTCCTTTTTCCCAAGATGCCATTCCCCTGAATAATTTATCCCTTTCTTAGGCAGCTCTTTTCCCATACCAAGCCAGTATGGAATCCCGCCATCAGTCAGGACATTCGAGAATATCATCTCCCTTGGCGTTGTCAGTGATTTGTATATGAGGGCGTCGTCAATCGGATTGACATCCTCTATTATCCCGAAGATCCCCTGCTCGACATTGACTGCCTTTGCAATCCCATCCTCTGCGGGCCTGATGTAGGCGATATCATCCCCTACTATGGTCTGTCCGGGTATCATTGCTGTTGAGGTCTTTCCACATGCGCTCGGAAAGGCACCTGTGAAATAAGTCACCCTGTCCTTGCCTTTCGGGTGAACGCCCATTATGAACATGTGCTCGCATAGCCAGTCTTCCCCATGTGCCTTGCTTATTGCCAGCCTTAATGCAAGCTTTTTCAGGCCGACGCTGTTTCCAGCATACTGGTTGTTTATTGTCATCACCCTTTCCTCTTCCAGATCTATATAGACCCTTCTTTTGTCTATGTCGATGCATACTCCGTTCTCTATTCTTCCTGCGCTGTGCACAAAATGGAAGAAATTCTTTGATCCATTTAGCCGTTTGAATTCCTGATGGCCCTGCCTGTAAAGGATGTCCTCGCTATGCACGACATAGGCAGAATCCGTCAGCTGCAGCGCAGCGATGGAGAATTTTGAATTCTCGGGGCCAAGGCAGTAGAACTTCACTAACATCTCCTTGCCTTCCATAATCCCTTCCATCAGCCCAAATACTTCCTTAAGGCCTTCATTCCTCTCTTTCACCTCGACTGCCTTGCTGAGCTTCAGCCCTTTCGGCAGCAGAACTCTTGTGTTCACCAAATCCCGGCCCTGGTCGTGATAGCTGTCAAAATGGATAGTGTGGCCTTTTGTCTTCAGCTGTTTTTCCTCACCATTCTTTAGCGCAAGAGCCCTTGCATAATCAATGGAGTTCTTAGAATCATCAAGAATAGTCACCTTTGCCGGCCTGCACAGCCTTGTATAATGCTCAATTATCTTATTAACATGAGGATTTTTCAGTTCCTCAAGCCTTGCCCTGCTTTTTGCGTCCATCAGCCTGCTGTCTGCGTCCATTAAACACCCCTCTGCCGTCATTAAGATTATGGCTTTAGAAGCCGTATTTTTATATATTTTATATAGTTTGCTGTTTTTATCGAAAATTATAGACTTGATTAGATGAACTCTTCCTCATACTCCGTCCTTTCGGTTATCTCGCCGCGGAGATTCTTCGTCATGAGCTCTTTGACCTTGTTACTGTCATTCGGATAATTGCCGAGCAGCCATGAGAGCTTGACGAAGGCTGTTTCCGGCATCATATCTTCTCCGCTTATAACGCCCGCCTTCTGTAAATCTCTCCCTGTGCTGTAAACATTCATGTTTACCCTACCAAAAATGGTCTGAGTTGTCATCACGACAACAACGCCCTTATCAATTGTGTTTTTGATTGTATCCAATAATCTTTCATGGTTTTTTGTATATTCATCCAAAACATTCACCTGGGCATGGCCTAAACCAGTCCCTTCAAGTATGATCCCTTTATACCCTTTTTCTTCGAGCATCTTAATAATTTCATAATTGAAACCTGGATGAATTTTGACAATCTCGACCTTTTTCTCAATCTTGTCTTTCAAAACAACATCATTTTTGCCTTTTTTTTCATAATCCTTATTCAAGGGAATGATTCTGCCTTCTTTTGTGACTTCGGCTAACGGCAGAACATTCACTGATCTGAATGCATCCCTCCTTGAAGAGTGTATCTTTCTTACTTTGACTCCTTTATGGATATAGCAGGAATCATCCCCTGATCTTTTGTGCATGCAGACTGCCACCCCTGCAAAGTCTGATTTGACAATAAAATTTACGGCACATATAATATTACGGCCGGCATCGCTTGAGCCCCTGTCAGATGATCTTTGAGCCCCGACCAAAATCACAGGTTTTGAGAGGTTTTCAAGCATAAATGAGAGGGCGTTTGCAGTATACTGCATTGTGTCAGTGCCATGTGTTATTATAACTCCCTCTGCCCCATGCTCAACTTCTTTTTTTACCTCCCTTGCAAGAATCTGCCAATGCTCAGGTTCCATATCTTCTGAGAACATCTGGAAAACAAGTTTGCTTTTGATGTTTGCCAATTTGAATATTTCTGGGAATTTCTCCTCCATCTCTTCAGGGCTGAACTTTGCGCTTACCCCTCCGGTCCTGTAATCCACCTTTGAAGCGATTGTCCCACCGGTATGGAGTATTGTTATGTTGGGCAGCTTAGGGTTCTGCTGAGCCTGCTTTTTTTTCTCAGCAGATCTATCTTTCGCCTCTTTCAGCGCTTCAATGACCTTGATCTCCTTTATCTTTTTCCTGTCTATCCCAATATTATATCCGCTTCCCAGCTTGATCATGACAGAATCAGCATTCTCTGAAGGCATGAGGATTCCTTCAATCTCCTCATCCTTGCATATTACCCTTACTTTGTCCCCTGCTTTTGGCATATTCATCTTTTCACAGCTATAAACTTTATAAATTTTGTCAAAAAATGCATTAATCACCCTTATAAAAGAAAACATTTATAAATAAGTTTCAAAATCAGCCCGCTCAGCAAAATACAGCAAATACAAGCATATGAAGATGAAGCATAAATGATTCCAACAAAGATTTTTTTCACTAAGGGGGTCGGCAAGCACAGGGAAAGACTAGCTTCTTTCGAGATTGCGCTAAGGGACGCAGGCATACAGCACTGCAACCTGGTCAATGTTTCTTCCATATTCCCCCCCCATTGCAAGATACTCTCTAAGAACGAGGGCGTAAGGCTTCTCAAGCCCGGACAGATCACATTCGTCGTGCTTGCAAGATCAGAGACGAACGAGCCGAACAGGCTATTGGCAGCATCAATCGGTCTTGCTCTTCCTGCAGACCCTAATGCTTATGGTTACCTGAGCGAACATCACGGTTTCGGCCAGACTGAGCACAAATCAGGAGATTATGCAGAAGACCTTGCAGCAGAGATGCTGGCTTCAACCTTAGGGGTTGAATTCAATTCAAACAAGAGCTATGATGAGCTGAGGGAAGTATGGAAGATCTCTGACAAGATCGTCAACACGAGGAACATAACCCAGAGCGCTGTCGCAGACAAGGACGGAAAATGGACTACAGTCATCGCAGCAGCAGTCTTCATATGCGACGAATACCAATCGGTAAGAGACCTTGAAGAAGAGAAGACCAGGGGGCCATCAGAGAAGAGGGAAGAGCCGACACAGGACAGGATTGTCCCTGAGATCGATACGCCCAAGAACGGCAATGGCAACGGGAAAAAAGAGTGATTCTGGGATTCTAAGAACAAGTTTTAATGACGAATATTGATTATAAATTCTTCAATCTGCAGGTCATTTATTCATTGGACCAAGCATCTTCTCATACACTCTCCTGTAATTTTCCGGGCTAGTGCTTGCGACTATGTCCTCTTTGAGCTCTTTGTTCGCATATGCGCTTTCCATGAGCTCTTTGACAAGAGAATCCTTAACCCCATAAAGCCCTTTCTTCTCTCTTGGTCTTACAGCCATCTTCATGTACTGGAACAGGATCGGGAGGGTTATAGATGCGCATGAATATACCACAACTGTGTTCTTGCCGGCTTCCTTGACTTTCCCCCACGAGATGGCCTCCTGGGGTGTTGCTCCTGAAAGGCCGCCCCACTGCGGGCTGTCTGTGGTAAGCTGGATGAAATAATCATGGCCGCCCTTGCTCTCGTCCCTGAGCATCTGCCACAGCATCGGCTGCGTCTGCATATAGAAATTCTTAGGGGAACCCCCTCCTACGATTATGACTCCGTTCTTTTTTGCTGCTCTCACTATCGCTGTAGTCTCGATCACATCCTTTATCGAATCTATCATCACCCTGTGCCCGAACAGCCATGTGAGCGCGAAATTCATGCCTATTGAAGAATCACCTGGTGAAGAGGTGTATATGGGGACATTATGCTTGGCAGCCTGCGCAAGCAGCGATTTTTCAGGGTTTTTTGCAGTCTTAAGCACCATCTCCCCGAGGAACTTGTGCAGTTCAGAAGTCGAGATAGGCTCTTTGAACTCGGATTCAGCGAGATTCGCAAGATGCATGTCAGTCGCGAGCAGCGTCTCACTGTCCTCTATGAATACATCATATATCCTCGCAACGCCATTATCATTCAGGTCGCTGTCGTTGACGAACTCATCTCCCTGCACCATCGGATGGTTGTATGCCCTGTGAAGGTCATGATAAAGATTTGCGCCTGTGCTTATTATGAAATCTATGAATCCTGATTCCATCATCTTTATTATTGGCCCTGACATCCCGATGGGCGTCATCGCTCCTGCGAGCGTAAGGCATACCACTGTGTCCTTGTCCTTCAGCATCCTTTTTGCGCATTCGCATGCCTGCGCAAGCTTTCTTCCATTGTACCCTGAATCGCCGAAGATATTGTCTACAAAATTCTTTATGTCCTCATTGCCGTCCAATTCAAGCGGCTCTATCATCTTGCCGGACATATAATCTTTCTGGGTCATTTTTTTTTCAGGATCAGAATCAGTTCCATGATGTGATTTTTTCTGGCAGGGATGCTCTTTTTCTTTCAAATTTCCACCTTTTTCATGATAAGACCCATTAAATTATATAAAACTATTTTTTTTATAAAAAGCTTTTGTTTTTTTTGACGTAAACCTGCATGAAATGCCTCAATGAACTGCAAAAATTTACAAAAGCTTTAAAAACAATAATGCTTAAATCAGAATAGCATGGCAGTGAAATCATCAAAAGGCGGCAAGGGCGGCAAAGCCAAGCTGGAGGAGCTGAAGCTTCTTGATCTCAGGGGATGCAGCACTGTAAGCGAAATAGTTGCAGGCATGGAAAGATGCTCTTTCGGCGCAAGGATGCTCGGCGAGATTGCCAGCACTCTTGCAAGTTTCGCGTCCAGCAAGGACAGTAGCGAAAGGCCGCTGATAATCTATGATGGCAAGACAAACACAGAGCTTGCGAAGCTTCTGCAGTCCATGGTCAAGAAGGGATGGTTCACAAGAATGATAACTCCCGAAGCATACTCTCTGGAAAAAGCGGGCAAAGAGAAGAACGTCCTTGTTGTCGGTCTTTATTCAGAGAGGTTCGAAGACGCGATATACAAAAAGCCTAAAAGGACCATATTCATAAACAACTGCAATGAGGTCAAGCCGGGCCAGATCAAGGACGGATTTTTCCCGGATGTCGTCTTCTCAGACCCCAGGTACATAATGCCTTTATTGTATCATGTCCTGCTTGAGAGGATAGAAGGGAAGAAGACCACTGTTGTTGAGTTTGTCAAAGAGATTGGAAAATACGGCGGCCTTTCACAGAAGGTCGCAGATGGCGCAGAGACTTTCAACAACATGGTAAATGACAAGGGCTGCTTCAAGTTCCTGACATTGAGCGGAGCCATGACCATAGCGAAGATGGGCCTTGTGATATGCGACATGATCGACCTTGGCATGATAAATGCAGTGGCGAGCACAGGGGCCTTGATGGCTCACGGCCTTGTCGAGAGCCTGGGCCTCAAGCATTACAAGCACAATCCTGCCCATAGCGATTCATTGCTTGCAGCAAGAAAACTGAACAGGGTTACTGACACGCTTGAGCCAGAGACAAATTTCACCGATGTCGATAAGGTCATTGAAGATGTGCTTGACAGGGTTGATGAAAAAGAGCCCATGAGCCCGATAATTTTCCATAGGCTGATAGGAAAATATCTGCATGACAGATACCCGAATGAAAGAGGCATATTGAAGTCGGCTTACGAGAAAGATGTTCCTGTGATGGTGCCTGCATTTATCGATTCAGAGATCGCAAATGATGTGTATGTGCATAACCTTGAGAGGGGCATCAAAGGGAGGGATAAGATCATCTTCAATCTTGAGCTTGACTCCCAGGCGCTTGTGAACATGGTGACAAAGACGAAGAAGACAGGCATATTCACCATAGGAGGAGGAGTGCCCAGGAACAATGTCCAGAATGTGGCTCCGCTGCTTGAAATCATAAATGACAGGATCAATGCCGGCCTTCCAGAAAAGCAGTTCTCATATGGCGTGAAGATAGCCCCTGACGAGATGTATTACGGCCATCTTTCAGGATGCACTTACTCTGAAGGCATGAGCTGGAGGAAGATGGACCCAAAAGGGAAGTTTGCAGAGATAAAGGGCGATGCCACAATGATCTGGCCTTTCATAGTGAAATATGTGATGGAAAAAAATAAGATGGTCTAGGCGACGAAAATGAGATACCCTGATAATTTTTTAGGAATGGAGGAAGATTGGGCAAAACCTTATGATAAGAGCAAGGTGGTCATCCTTCCAGCCCCTTATGAAGGCACAGTGAGCTATGGCTCAGGGACAGCGAAAGGGCCTTCTGCCATCCTTGAAGCTTCAAAACAGGTAGAGCTTTACGATGAGGAGCTCGGCAGGGAGTTTTATGAGATAGGCATATGGACAGAAGATGAATTGAAGGCAGAGAAGACCCCTGAAAAGATGGTGGATTCTGTCTATGATGCTGCAAAGAAACATGTGAATGCAGGAAAATTCCTTGTGATGCTCGGGGGAGAGCATTCTATCCCAACTGGGACAGTAAAGGCTTACAAGGAGAGATACCCAAAGCTTTCTGTGCTGCATTTCGATGCGCATGCCGACCTCAGGGAAGAATACCATGATACAAAGTACAGCCATGCTGCTGTGATGAGCCGGGTAAGGGAGATTTGTCCGGCGGTTCAGGTAGGGATAAGGAGCCTCAGCAAGGATGAGGCGGACAAGGCAAAAAATAACAAGTATGATATCTTCTGGGCGAAGGACATCCATGACAATGAGAAGTGGTTCGATAAGGCGATCTCAAAGCTGTCTGATGATGTCTATATAACCTTCGACATCGATGTCTTTGACCCTTCGATAATGTCCTCTACAGGGACGCCGGAACCAGGGGGGCTTTCATGGTATCTTGTCCTCGATTTCCTGAAGGAGGTATTCAGGAAGAAGAATGTCGTAGGATTTGACCTTGTCGAGCTTGCGCCGATAGAAGGAAGGCATGACTGCGATTTCCTTGCTGCGAGGCTTGTGCATAAGGTTATTGGGTATAAGTTTTTTGGTAAAAAATGAGATACAGACCTAATCCCAAAGATTACGAATTCATCTGGCTTGTGAATAATATGAATTTTTTTGAAACTTCTCTTTGGTTGCATAAAGAATATCAAAAAAAGGATTTTATTATCACCTGCAGAGACAAAGAATGGAAAACCTATATCAGTAAAGAAGAAAGGAGAAGATTATCTGAATATGGCCTTATATTCCTAAGAAAGAGATTAGGAGATTATAAAAAGAATGTTTATAAGGTTATAAAAGAGGTGGATAAAGCTTTCAAGGGTATAGAAAAGAAAAATTTAAATATTTCAAACAATGATCTAAAGATAGATTTTTTGAAAAACATAAAATTTGCATCATCATTATGGGAATTATACTTCTTCACTGAATATTTCATGCATGATGAAGTAAGCAAGATAATAGAAGAAAAAAATGACAAATCTCTTCTAAAAAAAGTCCACGAGATGCAGAAAATAAAATTTAATCTGAGGAAAGTCCTGAACAAGACAATTTTTAAAGGCAATATCTTTGAGAAGTATCTTGATGAGATCCAAAGGCGCACCAAAAGAAAAGATCTTGGTCATCTGCACTATGGGGAGATAGCAGACCTTATTGTCGGTAAAAAAGTCGATAAGATCAATAGAACATATTTTGTATTGGGCAGATTTAATGGATGGAAACCTATTGTTGGTAAGGATGCATTAAGTATAATTGATTCACTTGATCAAGAACTGCTAAAAGAGAAGAATTATGAAATAAAAGGGCAGATAGCGAATAAAGGCCATTACAAGGGTTATGTGAAGATCATCCCTTTTGATTTGAAAGAAGATATCGATAAAGCGATAAGGAAGATGAACAAAGGCGATGTTCTTGTCACGGGTTCGACGGGCCCAGAGATGATAGTGGCCTGCCATAAGGCCGGGGCAATTGTGACTGAGGAGGGTGGTATATGCTCCCATGCAGCAATTGTGAGCAGAGAACTCAAAATACCATGTGTAATAGGCACTAAAATAGCCACTCAAATTTTAAAGGATGGGGATTACATTGAGGTTGATGCATACAAGGGTGTTGTAAGAAAGATATCTAAATAATCTACCCGAAATACGCCGGCTTGTCCTTCTGCATCTCCTTTGCCCGTGCCTGCTTGAACTTGTCCTGCAGTTGCGCATATTCCTCATCGATCTCCTTCGTTATCGAAGGACCGACTTTCTTCAGGGCATCTTCAAAATGTTTTGCCGTGATATCCTTGGCTTTCATGTCCTTCCTCAATGCGAAAATCGCGGCCTCCCTGCAAACCGCCTCTATGTCCGCGCCCACATACCCTTCTGTCTTCTCTGCAAGCTTTGCCAGGTTGATATTCTTCAGGGGCATGCTCTTAGTGTGTATCTCAAACACCTTTTTCCTGCCTTCTGCATCCGGAGCCGGGGTCAGTATTATCCTATCAAATCTTCCAGGCCTCAGCAATGCCGTATCAAGCATATCCGGCCTGTTTGTCGCTGCGATTATGACTATATCCTTCATCTCTGTAAGGCCGTCCATCTCAGTCAATAGCTGGTTGACGACAGTCTCTGTGACATGCGATGAATGCGCAGCGCTCCTTCTCGGCGCAAGAGCGTCTATCTCATCAAAGAATATTATTGACGGGGCATTCTGCCTTGCCCTCTCAAACACCTTCCTCAGGCCCCTTTCGCTCTCTCCGACCCACATGGACAGCAATTCCGGGCCTTTCACGCTTATGAAATTCGCCCCTGACTCGTTTGCGACTGCCTTCGTCATCATAGTCTTCCCTGTCCCCGGAGCGCCATAGAGCAATATGCCTCTCGGCGGGTTTATCCCCATCCTCTCGAAAGCGCCGGGGTTCTTCAATGGCCATTCGACTGCCTCTTTCAGCTCCTGCTTCACGTCTTCCAGGCCGCCGATATCGCCCCATTTTATGTTAGGGACCTCGACAAGGAATTCCCTCATAGCAGAAGGCCTTACAAATCTCAGGGCATCCTTGAAATCTTTCTGCGTGACCCTCAGCTGCTCGAGCAGTTCTGCAGGTATCGCTTCCTCTTCCTGCAGCTTGAGCTCAGGAAGGACTTTTCTCAGCACTATCATCGCTGCCTCTTTCGCCAGCGCAGACAGGTCCGCACCCACAAAGCCGTAGGTTATGTCTGCGATCTCCCTTATATCTCTATTTTTGCCATCTTCATTTACTGCACCCCAAAAAGCGGAGTTTTTGTCCCAGACCTCTTTATCCAGTAAATCCAGGGATTTTATCTCTTCAATTATTTCCCAAACCCCTTCTTCCATATCCTTTTTTTCTCTTTCTACGAACTCCTTTCTGGGATCAGAAACACCCCTTAATCTTAATATATGGTATAAGCTGATTAAATTTTTAGATAAGCTATCTAATCTTCCCTTTGATTCTATTAATTTTTTTATATTTTCAAGTTTTTTTATGCTACTTTTTATGAAAGTTAATTTAGCGGTTATTTGATTTAACAAACCGTCTTTTTGGGTTTTTTCTTTCAGTTCTTTTATCCTTTTTTCTATTTTTTCTTCTTCTATCTTATTTTCTTTTAGAAACTTGTCAATTTGTGAAGAAAATCTTTTAGCTACAATATCGGGATAAATTGTTCCTTCAAGAGGCATATTCCTCGTATGGATCTTAAGTATATCCAGTCTTCCCTCCTTTGAAGGAACGCCAATCTCAATCTCCCTGTCAAACCTTCCTGGCCTCCTGAGAGCAGGATCAAGAAGATTAGGAATGTTCGATGCTGCGATCACAACGACCCTTCCCCTTGATTTCAGGCCGTCCATCAATGCAAGCAATTGTGCGACAACCCTCCTTTCGACTTCGCCTTTCGTCTCCTCTCTTTTTGTCGCAATTGCATCGATCTCATCTATGAATATTATAGAGGGCGCGTTCTTCTCTGCATCCTCGAATTTTTTCCTGATGTTCTCCTCGCTCTGGCCGTAATATTTGCTCATTATCTCCGGGCCGTTTATCAGAATGAAATTGGATTGTGTTTCATTGGCTACTGCCTTTGCCAGCAGGGTCTTGCCTGTTCCTGGCTGTCCATGCAGAAGAACACCTTTGGGCGGCTCGATCCCAAGCCTTTCAAAGACCTCGGGATGCTTCAAGGGAAGCTCTACCATCTCCCTTATCTTCTTTATCTCTTCTCTCAGTCCGCCTATGTCCTCGTAAGAGACTTCAGGGACCGCTTCCTCTTTCTCGAGCTCAATCGCCTCAGGATTAAGCACGATCTCTGTCAGGTCTGTTATTATTACAGCGCCCTGCTTGGGATTAGTATCGCTGACTATGAACTTCAGGTCGCCAAAACCGAAACCTATCAATGTTTCGTCAAACATAGAGAAGACTTCATCGAAGAAAGGGCTTCCTGATGTCGCTGTCCTCCTCCTTTTTGTTCCGCCCATGGAGACCACATCCCCCTTTATGACGGCTCTTCCGAGCATGCCCTGCTTCAGGAGATTCTGGGGGGCGCTTATATGGACATCTTTCCTTGTAGGGGCGATTATGACCTTTTTTGCCTCTTTATAATCTGCTTTCTTTATCTTTACAGTCTCTCCTATTCCCGTCTTCGCATTCCTTCTTGTGATGCCGTCCATCCTGATTATGTTAAGGCCTATGTCGCCTGGATAAGCCCTGTCCACAATCGCAACAGTGAGCCTTTCACCCAATATCTCAACAATCTCTCCGGGCCTCACGCTTATGTCATGCATTATGCCTGAATCTATGCGGACTATGCCCTTGTTCACATCATCCTGGATCGCCTCAGCGACCTTCAATCCGATCTCTTTGTTAGGCATGAATTTTCCCTCTCTTATACATACCTGCATAAGCAGTTATATTGCTTTATGCGCTGTTTTTAGCAGATTATGATCATTTTAGCCAGAACCAATAAATAAAGTTTGTGGTAAAAAATTGAAAATAATCAAAATATAAGATTTATGCTCATTTCTGGGCAGTCTGCTGCTGGGCCACCTTGGGCATGGGTATCGGAGGAGGCATGTTAAGCTCCTTGCTCATTATCAATGCCTGGATATTGCATCTTCCAAGGATGGAGTTTATTACCATGTTCATAAGTCCGTCCGGCAGCTTCTTGCTCTTCTTCCATCCCTTGAGGACATCCTCTATTATCTTCTCGTCCTCCATATCAAGGATCTCTCCTTCAAGAAGTATCTCCCCTATCTTTGGCTCATAGATGGACCTGAACTCGAAGAGTATCTTCAGGCCGTTCTGTTTCAATGATCCGAGGAAAAGGTCTGTCTTTTCGACTTCTTTTATTGAAACATTGTTCTTTACGCCGAGCTTTCCCCTCGGGATAGCCTTTCTTTCAGCGCTTATTTTTGTGAAATTAAATCCGACCATTGCCATATTTATCCCCCTCAAAAAGTTGTTATAACCCCTTTAATGGGCGCGATTTATAAAGATTTTGCTGTTTTTTTAGCCCTGTCAGGGTTTTTAGCCGGTTTTGGGATATATTTAAATACCACCTTTGTATCATATATATCATGGAAAAAGTCACACAGATGGACATTGTCAGGGGCATGAAGGCTTCCCAGCTCGTTGATGCCATGGCCAGGAGCGGGGTTTTCGGCGCGGGGAGGATAGCGAAAGCAGCAGGAATCGCAGAGGACATGATCAGGGACAAGCAATGCAAGGTATTCTTCGGCCTTGCAGGAGCGATGGTCCCGGGCGGTATGAAGAACATAATCATAGACATGCTCGAGAACGGATGGATAGATGTCTTTGTGACGACAGGTGCCAACCTAACCCATGATGTCGTTGAGGCTTTGGGCTACTCGCATTATCAGGGGTGCTGCAATGTCGATGACAAGGAATTGAAAAAGAAGAAGATAGACAGGATATACGAGAGCTACATGCCCAATGAGGTCTATGAGAAGATGGAGGATTTTTTCTCAGAGATCTACGATGGCCTGAGCAGGGAAAAGAGCATAAAAGAATTCCTCTGGAGATTGGGTGAGCAGCTGAAGAAGAGGAACAAGAAAGGCAATAGGTCATTGCTTGTCACATGCTTTGAGAAAAAAATCCCGATATTCTGCCCAGGGATCGCAGACTCAGGCATCGGATTGATGATGTGGGGCAATCTCGCGAAAGGCAAGAGCTGCGAGGTGAGGGCATTTGATGATCTCAAGGAGATACTCTCGATAGCATGGGACTCCAAGAAAGCAGGGGTTTTCTATGTCGGAGGCGGCGTGCCGAAGAATTACATCCAGCAGGCGATGCAGTTCTCGCCGAAATCCGCAGAATACGGCATCCAGATAACCATGGACAGGCCGGAGCCGGGCGGAAGCTCAGGAGCTGAGCTTAGGGAAGGTATCTCTTGGGGCAAGATGAACGAGAAAGGGAAGTTCATAGATGTCGTCTGTGATGCGACAATAGCCTTGCCGCTGATTGTTGCGAAATTGAAGGATGATATAAACACCAAATAATCAGACAAACATTATTCTATAAATCATAATTGTTTCATCCTATAAAAAATTATCTCCCAAGATTCTTGAATTTCCATAAGAATATCAAGGCAAGCGCAAAAATCACCAGATAAACTATCGTCTTTATGACCACAAACCACCTTATGAACCTCTTCTGCTCAACTGTTCTTGGATTTATCCCGAATATCCTATAGATGGGGTTTTGTTTAGCATTCCTTTTTGCCATGAAACCCCAATATGCTTCCCTTATAAAAAGATTTATAAGCATAAGGCCTAAAAAAACCGATATGGGATTCATAGACGTGCATTGCCATCTGGACCTTAGGCAGTTCGATGCTGACATGGACAATGTCATAGAAAGGGCAAGGAAAGCAGGAGTATCTGCAATAGTGCAGAACAGCCTCAATCCTGCGAGCATAGCAAAAAGCATAGCGATATCGGACAAGAACAGCGACATAGTCAGGCTTGCCCTCGGCCTTTACCCTGTCGATGCGCTCAAGCTCAGCGATGAAGAGATCGACAAGTGGGTCGAATTCATAAAGAAGCATTCAGAGCACATAATAGCGATAGGTGAAGTCGGCCTAGATTATCACTGGGTGAAGGACAAAAAGGAGCAGGAAAGGCAGAGGAAGATATTTGAAAAATTCATAGCATTGGCAGAGCATTCAAAAAAACCTCTCATCGTGCATTCAAGGGAATCCGAGCATGATGCATTCGACATGCTGCAGAGCTCAGACACTAAAGCGATATTCCACTGCTTCAACGGAAGCCTGGACCTTACGAAGAAATGCGAGGAATCAGGCTATTTCTTCTCTATCCCTGCGAGCATAACTTTCATAAAGGCATTCCAGGATCTTGCAAGACAGGCTGACCTGAACCATCTGTTCTGCGAGACAGACGCGCCTTACATGAGCCCTTTCAGGGGCAAGAGGAATGAACCCGCTTTTGTAGTCGAATCTTACAAGAAGATTGCTGCCATAAAAAAGAAAAGCATCGAAGAGATCTCTGAAGAGATATCCCAGAATTACGGAAAGCTTTTCATGAAATGATGCGGATTATTCAAAATGATGCAGAAAACAAAATTCTACAGCTGGAAAACGGGAAAACTGGCAGAAGGTTGCCGGCTTTGTGTAGAGGGCCATAAGCTCGTGTTATTCGTTACAGGATTATGCCCCAGGAATTGCTTCTACTGCCCCATCTCAGACACAAAGAAAGACAAGGATGTTGTGTATGCGAATGAATGGAGATTAGGCAATGAGGATGACACAAGGGCCATCATCGAGGAAGCAAGGCTTACAGAAGCGAAAGGCGCAAGCCTTACAGGGGGAGACCCTCTTCTGCCCCTCAACAGGTCTGTAAGGTACATAAGGATGCTGAAGAGGAGATTTGGGAAAAAATTCCATATCCATCTTTATGCCTCCCTTGGCCTTATGGCAGAGAAATCACTTGCGAAGCTCTACAATGCGGGCCTTGACGAGATAAGGATACATCCTGATTTTGAGGACAGGAAACACTGGCAGAAAATAGACCTTATCAACAAATTCAACTGGAGAGTGGGTATGGAGATACCCGCGATACCAGGCTGGAAAAAGAAGACTGAGGAAATGATAGATTATTTCATGGACAAGGTCGATTTCCTGAACATAAACGAGCTTGAGATCTCAGATACAAACGCCCAGCATCTGGTCGAAAGGGGATTTATCCCTAAGAATAGGATATCTTACGGCATAAAGGGAAGCCAGCAGCTCGCTTTTCACCTGCTAAGAAAGTATGGGAAACGGCTGCCCATCCATTACTGCACAACAACACTTAAAGATAAGGTCCAGCTGGCCAACAGGATGAAAATAAGGGCGAAGAATGCGGCGAAACCTTACGATCTTGTCACAGAGGACGGGATGCTTTTCAGGGGGGCTTTATACCTCAAAGAGCTTAAGCCCGGCTTTGGTTACAGGAGAAAGATATCAAAGATAGTATCAGATAAGGCAGTAAAACAGAGAATCATTAAAAAGCTCCAAAAGACGATGAAAATGCTGCAGAAAGGTTATAAGATAAAGAAAGGGTATATAATCATAGACGAAAACAAGCTGAGGCTGCTCACTGCCCCTGCAATAGCAATGCTTATAAAACAAAAAGATTTAAAACCTGCCGTAGTTACCGAGTATCCGACGTGGGACCAGACAGAGGTTGAGGTTGTTTTTGTCTAACATCCGGGGTCATAGGTCATTTATTGATCTAATAATAATCCATCCATATATAGATGATTAAGCTATTACTCATATCCAGAAATCATATTCATGGGCTCGTGGTCTAGCGGCTAGGACATCGCTTTCACACGGCGAAGATCGGGGGTTCAAATGGGGCGGTTGTGCATATAACCTCCCGCGAAAGTCCCCTCGGGCCCATTTAATTATCATTTAATTTTCATGCACCAAGCTTTAATTAAGACCCATCGCCTTGGTCTCTTCTCTTATTTTATCTGCCAATGTCTTAATCTCTCTCATGGCTACATCATATGCATCCGGGCCACAGATGAATTTGCCGCTATAAGGTTTTCCATCTATGAAATGCTGTACAGCTCCGTTTATATTCGCAGCCATATTCTCTGCAAGCCTGAAATCAGTCCTTATCCCTATCACGGGCCCATATCCCTCAGTTGAGAAATGTGCAATCTCTGCAGCAACACCTTCATCTACGCTATGCCCCTCAAGAATAGCTATCATAAATCTTGATGCGGGCATGAGCAGGCCATAATTAACTTCAGGGATTATCTCAGTATTAAATTTATGCCAATAGTTGAACTTCTTTCTGAAAGGAGCACTATCGACAGGCATCGGGCCAAGATATTCAGCGCAGGCCTTGAAAGGGCACAAAGGTATGACTCCTGCACCATTATCAAGTTTAGGGTAGAATATATTCTCCAGATAAAACCTTCCTGGGACATTGAAACCCAACGGGCTTGCCACATAGGCAGGGACCCTCAGGCCATAATCAGTTTCGATAAGCCCTTGTTTATTGAATTTGTATTTTTCCAATACTGACGGCAATTTGCGCCTTTTCATTTCACCACCCTTGAGAAGAAAATATCGGCTTATTTATATAATTATCGGCCATGAAAAACAAAATTTAAAAGCATAGCTATATAGTATATCCACAATATGCGCATAAACTCAAAAAAGGGGCTTACTGAGGCAGACTGGGCCATGAGTATGGGGATATTCATACTTTATCTCGCCTGGTTCTTCATCGTCGTGAAACCCACCTTCTCGCCCGACACCAAGATGAGCCTGCCATTTGATGATCTCAAGGAAAGTTTCTATAATGAGGCTTCATGGAACGTCAACAAGACCCCACTGATAATAAGATCGAACATAACAGGGGATAATGAGCCGATAATAGTCGATTTCCCCTTCAAGGGCATAACTGAGCAGTATTATGTGGAAGAGAAATATATCCAGATAGATGAAGGCAGGTTATTCTTCCTCGCGAATCTGGATAAGACCGGCAGCGGAAGCACACTCCTGAATTACCTCTTCCATTCGACTTCAAACTACACCCAGCCTGATATCTATTCAGACATCGTAAGCTCTGATGAATCAGCTTCAACAGACAGCATAAAGATAAACTACAACAACGGCCTTGTCCAGCAGGGGTTTTTCAGGGACAGCGTAAGGATATTCTATTATTCTGTGAAGGTTGATGGTTCCCCGATAGACACATCGACCACAAGCCACACATACAACAATCTTTTCAGCAAGCACAAGGTAATAACGCCCCAGCTTAACCATTCTTCATATATAATACTGAATAATTCCAGGATATATAACTTCATGACATCTGATGTTGAAAAGACCGTTACCATCGGCACAAGGATCCACCAGTACAACAGGTTTTATATCAACCCTTCAACAGGAGGCGCAATATCGTACAACAGCAGCCAATGCGACAACTATAACACCGATTATATCGACCTTTATGATGATGCTTACGGCCTTGCGTTCATTTTTGACGATAATGTCAATTTGGAATTGTGCCACAACAAGAACCTTTCGATAACTGCGGAATTCAATGTCGATGGCAGATTCGGATACCAGCTACTGTTCCACTCTGCAGACGATGACATGACAAAGATGGCCCAGCCGTACAGGCTGATATATGGTGCTGATGAGGTCCTCGAGGGGCTTTCAGACGAGAAATTGTTCTATCTCAGTTTCAAGAACTATTCAACAATAAAATCAGACTGGGGATATAGCTACGATTTCAATGTCACTGTGCTGAATGCCTCCAACACGGCCATATTCAGCTACGGAATCATGCCGATAAGGTATGTGACAACCGCAGGAAAAACCTATAATTACAATAAACTGGACAAATACGGCAACATGAGCAGGGTCTCAGTGGTATTGCTGAGCTGGTAAATCTGATGCTGAACAGGCTAAAATGCATGAAAATGAGAAGAAAAGCGGCAATGCGACAAAAAATATCCCTGAATAAAAAAGCATACGTGAAAACCTTAGAGGCAGTCATCGCCCTGGTATTAAGCTTCATGTTCATAACATATTTTGTACCAATAAGGTCTGAGACTGAGCAGAGATACCCTGACCTTGACGTGATCCATGTCCTGGAGCAGAATCCTGTTTTCAGGACATGCGTCCTGAAAGAGAATTATTCCTGCATAAACTCGACATTCGAGAGCTATTATCCCCATGTCATACTGGATTATGATTACAGGGTGAATGTCTCAACTGACCCCAGGATAAGCGGAGCAGAGCTGCCCAGGGCAGATGTGCATTCAGAATCCCTCCTCATAGCAGGGAATGACACCTACATCTACCCGAAAACAGTCAGGATATACTACTGGCTGAAATAGGCTTTTGGCTGGCCGAAAGCATGGCCAATAGATAAAAATATAAACCCTAATGCATTCAATAACCTATCCGAGGTGATTCCATGAAAATAACCATAGACACAAAAGAGGACAGCCTAGATGAGATAAAGAGGGTCGTGAAGATGCTTGAAGCATGGACAGAAGGCCATACAAATGCGCCATTCAGCATGTTCGGGGATATGGGTTCAGGGTCCGGTTCAAGCCCCAGCTCAAGTTCAGGTTCTGATTCTGGCTCAGGAGGGGACATATTCAGCCTTTTTGGCGATAAAAGCAGCGAGAACAAGGAATCATCGCCAACGATCGCCGAGAACAAGGAAGAAGAGATGCCTGAGATCGTGCCTTATTGAATAACAATCTGAAAGATAAACCTTGTAGGAAATAAAAAAATAATAAAATAAAAAATTTAATTTTCTTTTCTATTTGATGGCCTATTCTTCAGCGCCGAAAAACTTCTTAAGCCAGCCCATCACTTTCTTCAGCAGGCTTTGTGTCTCCTCAAGCTGCTTCTGGAGATCGACGCAGAGGCCATTGCTGCACTGGTTGCTTGCGCATTCATAGTTGTTCTGGCAAGCCTCTTTCTCATTTTTCTGAGGCTCGAATGATTGGCTTATGTCGCAAAAATTCGGCTTTTCATCAACAAGCATCTTTGTCCCGAACGGAAGGCACTTGCTGTCTGCTGCACAGCCATTCATGCAGCTAACTGCAGGGTTCTCAAGCTTCTCTTTTGTTATCTTTTTTTCTTCTGTTGTGCTACCTTCTGCTTCTGTGGGTATCACAACTTGAGTTGATTGTGTTGCAGTAGGTTCAACTGCCTGTGTAGATCCCACTACGGGTGTTGCCGAGGTTGCTGAACTGCATTGGCCATACGCTATGAGCTTTCCTGTGCAAGATGAATACCATCCTTCTGATTTCGTGCCCGTGGCTCTGCAAACGGCTTTGCAGCCATTGCAGTTATCGTATACTATTCCTTGTAAGGTTTTCCATCCTTCTGATCTTGTGCCTATCGCTCCACAGACAGGATCAGATGATACAACTGGCGTGGTTGCCGTATATCCATCAACGACATTGAACAAATAATCATCATTGTTCACATTGACGAAGCCTCTTGAAGCCGTCACCCACACTATTGCCGTCTTTATCGCCGGAACTGTCGTTTCTGCCTCATAATAGCCCGATGACGGATTGTATCTTACGCTGAATGGTGTTTTTATATTCATTGCGTTGTAATTCAATCCGAATCCGACGCTTGTGCCCTCTTCAGGAGTTGAAGGAGTACCGTCTGAATCTACAACTTTTGCATAGATGACTATCCTCTCTCCGACATTGTACTCTTTCCTGTCTGACCAGACAGAGGATATGGTTTTCAGAGTGTTTTCGTTCACCTGCTCAACAGCAGTGTTAGTTTGCCCAGTGCAGGAAAATTTTGCATATTCATCCACACCATCCATCATAGTGTATGCATAGCCTCCGCATGTGCTTTTCCATGTTACTGCTTCTCCTCTCTTCCCTATCACTCCAGCATTACAGCTCGTTGTGCCCACACATCCGTTTTTTCCGACAGCATAACATTCCTGCTGGGCATTGGAATTGTCAAATACGCATGTGACTTTTTCCTTGACTAGATCCTCAGGATTGGCCGTCGCAGCAGCACAGACACTATCTTCACAGCTGTTAAACGGGCATTGATAAGAGGTATATGTTGTCGTAAGGCCGTCTTCTGAGCATACCGCCTCCAATATCTCGCCAGTATTCACCCAGGCGCCATTGACGTACTGCCTTCTGCAATCATCATTCAATCCGCTTCCGTCAGCCAGTTTTGTTGAGCCCTTTACACCATAATTTTTGCCGCCGTCAGAATCTGCACATTTGACTGCTTGTGCTGCAGACAGGCAAGCGCCGTTACTGCAGCCGTTTTGGCAGTAGTATGTCTGGCTTACAACCATGTTATTCTCGCAGAAATACTCATGCACATATCTTCCAGAGGAAACAGTTCCTATCCCTGCATCGCTATCACTGCAAAAATCTTTGAAATCGCTTGTCACCCTTCCTGAGAAACCATAGGTGATTCCTGGCATGTATATATTCGTACCGTCCGAATCTGTGCATATAGGGGTTTCGCAATAAAAGCTGATTTCACACAGGTCGGTATCTTGTGTAGCTGAGCTGACAATATCAACAGCTAAAACTTTTATTATAATACCATCAATCTTTGTTATCTGGTTTATGGCAACCAATGAGATATCTCCATTGACATTTAAACCGCACGTTCTTTCATCATCACTCACATCAATCACGCTTATCTGATGATCCAGTTCACCTTCTTCAATTGACATTGTATTACCCTGCTGCAACCACATTGTTGTCGGACTGTTGGGATCCTTGCTGCAAGCAGACGCACTCGCTAATCCGGCTGAAATCACAATCATCGCTAAACACACCACAATCATCAACATTTTTCTCATTTTCATTTTTGTACCTCACAATGATTTGTTATTGAAAATTGTCGGGTTTAAAGATAATTCCGACTAAAGTCGAAATTATCAGACTTGCCTTCGGCAAGTAATACCTCGGACTTCAATCCGACAATTGTCAAAAACCGCTCTCAATGTATTAAACAATACCTGCTCATCGCAAACTCTGTCGGCGGTTTTTGAGCATGCTCAGAAATCGCCTT
>PCXZ01000023.1:104013-141851 GCA_002762985.1 Candidatus Woesearchaeota archaeon CG10_big_fil_rev_8_21_14_0_10_44_13
GAGGAGCGTAATACTCCGGCAACGGAAAATTTTCAATTTTCCTAGTTCCAAAACCTTCGGTTTTGTAACCTTTAGGCCTGAGATAGTCACCGAGCGAAGCGGGCGTGACTATGAAAATCCGCAGATTTTCAGTAGCTCCGAGCGCGAGTTTTTATTATTGATAACCTGCATGACAATCTTTGTATGCAACGATGCAAATATTGCAGGTATACGCCTCTTTTAATCCTGTATGCATAAAGCCAAAACAAATATATAAGTCTTGGGTGGGAAGATGATTAAAATAAGGCTTATTCAGCCTCCATTTTGCCAGAAAACAGCTTTTCAATGCCCATTTAATCTTTGCCGAGGAACCAAGGAGTCAATTTAACTTTAACGAGCTTTCCATGCTTTTCTACCTTGATTATGTTCTTTGATTCCAATGATTGAAGCACTCTTGCAAGGCTTGTCCTTGGGATCCCTGTGTCGTGCCTTATCCTTGCCTGAGAGCTTTCTTTTCTGTTCAAGAAAAGGTGATTCATGACATCTTTCTCTTTCGCATTCAATGTGGGTATTATATCCTCTGCCCTTTTGCCACCAATATCTTGTTCAAGCTTCTCTATCTTCTTCTCAACCCTCTTTTCCTTTTTGACATCTTTTTCCAGTTTTTTCTCTTTTTTCAGGATAAAATAGATGTAAGCAAATAGCGCCGCTAAAACGGCAAGTATAAGGATAATTGTCCAAATGACCGAATCATCCTTTTCAGGAGCTACGATGCTCTTATCAAGGTTTATTTCCATATCCATGAGTTGCCCTTGGTTCAGATTGATCTCTTCATAACCTACAGCATCACCCAGGCTTGCGAATATCTTGCATGACCCTACTGGCATTGCATCAACAGCTATCGAGCCGAATTTCGTCGTAGTCTGCGGAAATTCCACCCCCATATCATTGACGCATTCAAACCTTAAATCAGCATATCCCACTATATTGTCAAGCTTATCTTTTACAATGCCCCTCAATGAGGCGACGGGAAAAAGGAAGACGTCTTGCACATTTTGTCCAGCAGCACCATTTAAAACGAAGCTATGAATCCTATAATAATCTATCCCTGGAGTCTGAGGCAGGTCCACTTCCAAAATGGTCTTGTATGCACCTTCACCCAGCGCAAGATTAATGCTATTATTCATGCTTATAGCACCATCATAAACATATCTTTCAGAAGAAACATCCATCACAGATATATAGACTACGGCTTTGCTTATCTCCTCATCAGAGTTTATATCCTTAAGATTAAATGTCACATTTTGGGTTTGGGAGAAAGCAATATGGCTGTTAGCCAAGAACATAATTAGCACTAATATCAATATCAGCCCTTTTTTGCGCATTTTCATCTTATAATCTCCCAATCTTTTAAATGTTTTGTTATGCCCCCATAAACTATATAAACCTCATGCCCCAAACGGAGAACATGGCCGAAAAATACAAATTCTTGCAGCACACAGCAGATGCTAAGTTCCAGGCATTCGGGAAGACTTTAGGGGAAGCCTTTGCAAATGCAGCCCTGGCGATGTTTGCAGTGATGTTCGATCCTGCGGACGTGAAGCCCAAGATAGAGAGGGAGATAAAGACAGAAGGGAAAGATGAGAAAGCCTTGCTGTATAACTGGCTCGAAGAGCTGCTCTATCTGCTCGATACAGAAGGGTTTCTGCTTAGCAGGGTGAAGAAGATAACCATAAAAGGGAAGGTCCTGGAGGCGGTTGTCGCAGGTGACCTTGTGGCTAATGGCTACAAGACCCATGGCGATGTGAAAGCAGTAACATATAATGAGATGGACATAAAGAAGGAGAAAGACAAGGTTATTGCGCAGGTTGTCGTGGATATATGACTCTTTCTTTTGATTGAACACATATCGGCACACATTATCAGATTTATATGGGAACTCTTCAATAATTCTCTTAAAAAATTATCCTTTAAAACCCCAAAACAAACATTTTTATATATAAAATCCCATATATACTTTATGCCCCGCAATGATGATAAGCTATTTGACAGTCTGGACCATTCTGAGATTGATGCGCTTGTAGACGGGATCTCCAATGCTTGCGGGACTGCGGATAGCGGGCCCATAACCCCAATCATCATCGGCCCGGTTAAAGTTGTAATAGCATCAAGGAGAAGACTGGACAAACTGCTGATAACAGACCAGGATTACATCGATGATGTCCTCAGGGAAGTAAAATCCAATTGCAGCAATCCAAGGGAAATAAAGAGCTTCATGAAGGCACGCGAGCAGATGCAGTACCTGAATGCGCCTTATGCATTTGCGACCAACCTGCAAGAGGCTGTCGAATATGCTGGCTTATTCCAGCCGCCCATCATTGTAGCATACAATCTGATAACCGACAGCAGGGTTGGCAGGAAAGAGCTGCATCTTAGGATAACCTCCATATACAATAACATACCAAGGGACTCTCTTCTCGCTTATTACCCTCAACTCAGCGGCTCAGCTGAAGGGAGGCAATCAACAACATTGGTGATCATTGAGCCTAAACTGACGGGCAAGGTTATAGACCAGTTTAGGTTACACACATCAACAGCATACGGCCAGGTCATAAGAAAGATCATGAAGAAAAATCCGGCAAATGTGAAATTGTTCGGATACCCTGACTTGGGGAGCGTTGTTCAGCTTGTAAATGAGATGATGGAAAGCGCCAATGGAAAAAATGGCACTAATGGGGCCAATGGCAGCAGCTATGGTAAGTAAAGAAAAAATATATAAACCCGGCACAATCCTTCTAGACTGATTTTTATGGTGGAATTCAATAAAATAAGCGGGAATGTGTGGAATATACCCAAGTCGGGCAAGATGTTGGTCCCGGCAACGATATATGCTTCTGAAAGGCTTATGGACACAATAAAGCAGGACAAGACTCTTGAACAGGCCAGGAATGTAGCATGCCTCAAAGGCATACAGAAATCAGCATATGTGATGCCAGATGCCCATCAGGGCTACGGATTCCCCATAGGGGGCGTAGCTGCATTCGATCCTGACGAAGGGATAATCTCCCCAGGAGGAGTGGGCTATGACATAAATTGCTCTGTCCGCCTTCTCAAAACAAACCTTTCTGTAGAAGAATTCATGAAAAAAAGGCACGATCTCATCGAAGCGTTGTTCGTCAATGTACCCTCAGGCGTAGGCAGGGGCGGAAAGACAAGGGTAGACAGGAACGTGATAATGGAAGTGCTTTCAAAAGGGGCGCAGTGGGCAGTTGAAGAAGGCTTTGGCAGGAAGGACGATTACCTGAGGACAGAAGAGAATGGGAAGATGTCTGCTGACCCTCATGCCGTCTCAGACAGGGCGATAAGCAGGGGATTGCCGCAGCTCGGAAGCCTAGGCGCAGGCAATCATTTCTTGGAGATACAGAAGATAGACCAGATATATGATGAGAAGATTGCAAAGGCTTTCGGCCTTCAGGACAAGGATAATGTGACTGTGATGATCCATTGCGGCTCAAGAGGATTAGGCCACCAGGTGGCATCTGATTACATAAAAGAGATGGAAGACAAATACGGGTTCAAGGACCTGCCTGACAGGGAGCTGATAAATGCGCCGATAAACTCTGATCTCGGCCAGAGATATTATCGGGCTATGGGAGCAGGAGCGAATTTCGCATTCGCCAACAAGCAGATGATAACACATTGGGTCAGGGAGGTCTTTGAGAAGATCTATGGCAGCGTAGAGATTGATGTTGTCTACGATGTCTGCCATAATATCGCAAAGATGGAAAAGCACAAGATTGACGGCAAATTAAAACAGGTCTGCGTGCATAGGAAAGGCGCAACAAGGAGCTTCGGCCCGGGCAGAGAAGAGATACCTGATGTTTACAGGAGCGTAGGTCAGCCTGTCATAATCCCCGGCAGCATGGGCACTGCATCTTTTGTCCTTGTAGGCACAAAGACAGCAGAGGAAATAACTTTCGGAA
The DNA here is from genome assembly GCA_002762985.1 of Candidatus Woesearchaeota archaeon CG10_big_fil_rev_8_21_14_0_10_44_13. Classification (GTDB taxonomy): domain Archaea; phylum Nanobdellota; class Nanobdellia; order Woesearchaeales; family UBA12501; genus 1-14-0-10-44-13. The sequence goes on from PCXZ01000023.1 coordinate 107,976, forward strand.
GCACTGCGCATGGAGCAGGAAGAGTCTCTTCAAGATCTGCTGCATTGCAAAACATAAGCGGTGAGCATGTGAAGAACGAGCTTGCGAAAAAGGGCATTGAGATCAAAGCCACATCATGGAAATCTATTGCAGAGGAAGCTCCTGAAGTTTACAAGGACATTGACGAGGTCGTCAGGGTCTCCCATGAGGTGGGCATAGGCAATCTTGTTGTGAGGGTTGTGCCGCTGAGCGTGATGAAGGGGTGAACAAATCTACCTGGCCAGTTCCTTCGGGAAATAATTATACCTATAATCATGATATATTGGCATTGTTTCAATCTCTTTTATGATCTCCGGGAAAATATTCCTTAATTCCATGACTATCTGCTGGAGTTTTTCCCTATTTTCAACTTCAACTTCCAGTTCCATGTCCCATGGCCCTACAAGCCTTATCAAAAACACTATATTCTCGTGCTGATTTGCAAAGGCCTTTATCTTATTCTCTTTTTCCGAAGTGATATTATGGAGTTTGATCAGTAATTTATATGTCTGATATCCGATTTTTTCAACATGGACCAACGGCTTGAATGTCTGGATAACTCCTGCTTTTTTGAGATTTTTTACCCTATTGGAGATGGTATTTGCCGCCAAATTGGTGTTTTTTGATATTTCCAGCAGATTAAGCCTGGAATTTTCTGAAAGAATGTCAAGAATCTTTAGATCATGCTTGTCAAGTTTTGCTATTTCTGCCTCTTTTCCGAAATAAGGCACCCTCACTATATCCTCTTTCTTATCGCTCAGATATTTTCTTCCATAGTGGAATGCCTCCATCGTTATCAATATGTTATAATTCTGGATCTGGCCAGGGAACTTTAATTTGATGGAGTTGAATATATTGCTGAATTCAATGATATTCCTGGCCATTATGTTGAATGTCAGGTCCCATCTTGACCCGCAGGAAGCCAGCCATAAGATGTCCGGGTGCCTGCTCAAATGCGCTATGATCTCATCAAACTTTTTCCTGTCTGTGTTTGTCAGCTGCACAACAACCTTGTAGCTTGTATACCCCATCCTTGCAATATCAATGACAGCAAAGAACGCTGTTATAATGCCGTCTTTAACCAGATTGTTGATCCTGTAGCTGACAAGCTGCTCTGAGAGGCCGACTTTCCTGCCTATCTGGGAAAGGGTCTGCCTGCTGTCAAAGTCCAGCTCATATATGATTTTCTTGTCTTTCTTGTCCATTTTTTATAAATATCTGTTTTATTATTTAAATATTGCGTTTTTACAAAAAAATATCCAGAAAGCTTTTAATATAAGCAGAGTACTATCAAAGGGTAATGATTTGTAAGGGTGGCTGAAAATGAGCAATGAAGAAAAGTATGTAATAAAGCTGATAAGGCACGGAGAATCATTGAAGGTATTTCCAGGTAGCGATAAGCTGACTTATGAAGGGATGGAGTGGTTAAGACCTATCAGTGAAGAGGCAGCAACTGCTGCCGAAAGAGAAGGCCATGAATTTGGAAAAGCTGTTGGCCGCCATCTATTCCAGCAGCACATCAATGGGAATAATCCAAGAGTCATTGGGGTGCACTCTGGAAGGAAGAGATCAGAGCAGACTCTTAGGAGCATCATAAAAGGATTTGAAGAGGGAGTTGATTATGAGATGCTGGATGGTTGTGATGATGGTCCAAACAGCACTGCTTTATTTCCGGTAAAAGACATAATCTCCATAACAGAAGATTTTGACCTGGGTTATCTGCTTGATGAAAGATATGTAGAAGCCGCAAAAAATGCAGTTAAAAAAGGAGATTATCCCGCTACAACCGATTTTTTTATTAATAATACACCAATAGAATTTTTTGATATTAAACATCATTCAAAAATTTATCCAAGAACTTATTCTGCAAAAGAAATGCAGGAGAATATAAGGGGAGTTTTGAGAAGAAATATTGAAAGAGCCATATATTTTGAAAATGCCAATCTTGGGATTATGGTCAGTCATGAGCCAGTTTTATCATTGAGTATGGTTGATTTGACAGAAAAGTCCATCACCGAATTGGGCGGTAAATTTAAAGAATTGGAAGCAGCAACATTCCATATTGTAAAGGACAAGTCAATAAAATTCCCTATAACTATCCTTGAATTAAGAGGACAGCAGTATGATATCACCGAAAAGATATGCACGGGCCCCCATGTGATAAGTGCTAGCAAGTATGATTTTTAAAATAACTGATGAAGTCATAAAACAAACTCTTATCTTAACATGAAAAATGACCGCAAACGAATGGAGCTGCATGTCAGTGGATGTGGAAACCAGCGTATTTCCCACAGTAATATGCTTATACGGCATCACCTCAGGCATGCAGGATAGATTCGGCATCGCCACTGACAATATCGCCTTTGTTTTCAGGGATAAAAAGATAGAATACTGGGTGAAGGACAATTCTTATTCTGTTGTCGGGAAATATTTCCTGAATATGTTCATAAGCAACAGGAAATTCATCGAGTGGGTCGGAGAGCAGCATTTCAGGCTGTTTGAAGACTTCAGGAAACTCTCAAAACTGATAAAATCATTTGATATAAAGAGATGCACAAATAAGTCCTTATTCGGCATATATTCTATCTTCTGGGACAAGACATTAGAGTTGTATACAATCTCATGCACACTATCAAGCATAGAGCTGGATATAGAGCTTATCAGCAGCAGACTCAGGGAGATCCTGAAAAAAAAGAATATTAATGATGATAAGAAGGGATATTATTTTACGCTTCTTACGACACCGGAGAAAAGCACGATCTACGAAGAGGAAAAGATACATTTCCTTGATATGCAGCTTAATTATCCTGACATAAAGGACAGATTAAAATCCTACCTTGGGAAATATTATTGGATCCAGTACGGATTCGAGGGAAAAGTGATGAATTCAGAAACATCAACGAGAGCAATAATCACCGGATTATCAAAAAATAACGGGCAGGAATTGAGTAAAATAATAGATAATAGAAAAAACCTCATATCAAAACAGAAAGAAGCCGAAAAGATACTTAAGCTTAACGAGGAAGAGAAGTTCCTGTTTTATCTGTCCAGAGAAGTGGTGTGTCTGAAGTCCATAAGGAAAGCTATAACCTTTTTCAGCGCCTGCGAATTAAGGCCTGTCCTGTGTGAAATGGCAGCGAGGCTTAATCTGACTATGGGGGATTTATGTTATCTGCTGAAAGACGACCTTAAAACTGCCCTGTTGGAAGGCCAGAACGAATACAAAAATATAATCCAGGCAAGAAAAGAAATCTGCATTTTTGCCAGGCTTGACGGCAGATTGGTGGAATTCACAGGAAAGGAAGCCAGGGATTTATTGGATAAGATGCAATCAAGCTCAAACAAGCAGGTCCAGCTGAAAGGCACACCTGCTTTCTGCGGAAAGGCCAAGGGAAGGGTCAAAAAGATACTGGAAGAGAAGGATATGCCTAAATTCAATGAAGGCGATATTCTTGTTTCTTATGCAACAAACCCAAACCTTGTTCCGATCATGGGGAAAGCTGCAGCGATAATAACACAGGAAGGAGGTCTTACCTGCCATGCAGCCATATTTTCCAGGGAATTCAGCATCCCCTGCATAGTGGGCGTAAAAAATGTTTTGGATGGCTTAAAAGACGGCGATATGGTTGAAGTTGATGCCTATAAAGGAGAAATAAAAATTATTAAGAATGATTAATCAAATCTCAATTATCTTCCCTCTCTTCCCAACATTTATCACTTTCGTCTTCCCGACCATCTCCTCGATGCCTTCTGCCTCATGCACATGGCTGCATAACAGCAGGTCAGGATGGAATTTATCGATCGCTTTCCTCACACCTTCAGAGCCAGGGAAAAACTTGGTGAATTTCTCCATCTTCGTTCCTGTAGGATGGACATGCGTGACCATTATCCTCTTAGTGAGGTATTTTATCTTGTCAAATCCTTTCTTAAGCAGGTCATACATGTCTTTCTCGCTTATCTGGTGCATGCCGATATTGGCGCCCCCTGCGCCGAATATGCCCACATCCTTGTACTTGACAGAATAGCCGTGTATATTCTTCACGCCATACAGCTCTGCAAGGAAATCAGCAGTGGCAAGGCTCTCATGGTTGCCCGGGATCAGCAGGACTTTCTTGTTCTTCTTCACGAAAGGCCCGACAATCCCCTCGGTGCTTCTCTCAGCATAGGTGAGATCGCCGCACAATATCACGAGATCAACGTTCTCTTTTTCTGCCTTGTCTGCAAGCTTCTTCGCAAGGCCGGTATCCCCATGGATGTCTCCTGCTGCGAGTATCTTCAGCTTTTCATCTTTCTCTGGTTTTTCCTTGGTATCTTTAGCCATATTGGTGCTTAGTCATCAACACTAAGATTATGCACAATAAACAAGAACGGCCTTTTAAATCTTTTTCTTTTCAGGGTAATGCTCCCCTTTTTGCCTTTCCCTTATTGCGACCTGCGCATTGTTCAGGAAAACTACATTTGAAGGCCTGCCTTTCTTCTCGCCCTCATCTATCATGAAATCCACCTTGGCTTTCACTGAGGAATCAAGGTTATCAAGGGAAGTCATGAATGTTTTCCCGGATTCATTGACGCTCGTAGTCACGATAGGGACCTTGAGCGATGAGGCTATCTTTGTCGTCCAATGTTCAGGTATCCTTACACCGAGGAAATCTGATTCAGGGTTTATCTCCTTTGCGATGCATTTCCTGTTTTTTAGCTTGAAAACCAATGTATATGGGCCAGGCAGCTTTTCCAGCCACTCTATCCCCTTGTCATCGACTTCGCAATTCTCAAGTATCCATCCTTTTGAGGGTGCAATCACAGAGAAAGGCGCATCAGGCCTCTTTTTGGCTTCCCGTATCCTCCCTACTGCCTTTGTATCAAGGGCATTGCAGCCTATGCCATATATTGTGTCAGTGGGATATATGAATACTGCTCCCTTTAGTACAGAATCAAGAAGATTATTCGCTTCTAATAAAAACTCTTCTTTTGTTATTACCCTCATTTCCAACCCCTATAAAGTTAGTTTTTCATGTTCATTTATAAAATTTTGGTAAAAATCACGGAGAGACTTATTTATTTTCATATATAGAAAAAGAAGCCCCTTTCGGGGCCGGGTAGGTGTTGGCGCAGAAAAGCTAAGAACTTATTGGGTTGATCATGAGCATAAGTAACCTTTCATGAAAGCCTCTTCTGCAGTCGAGATCTCATCGTCATCATAGCAGCAGTCTACGCCCCTGCAGGAGTAGACATCCTCCTCTTCGTCATGGTCCTCTTCAGCAGCGTCTTTCCTTCTCATCATGCTCACCTGCTGTTGAACTGGACACCGAATGATCCTTCAGGCACTGTGATCTTCCTGATCTGCTGGAAAAACAGCATCTCTATTGTCCCTGTACTCAAATCGACCATCTTCATCACCTCTTTTCTCGCAATCTTTTTTATGATTAAAATCCGGCAGGTTTCGGCGGAATTTGCCTTATTCCTACCTAATTAAACAAAAAAACAATAAGATATACTAGATTCGATCCGTTTAAATACCTCACGCCTACATGTCCAGTGTCCAGTGGATATATTGCTGGAAAAGCTTAAAATATAAGCTCATTTTAGCTTATTTACGGGCAAAAAATGGATGAAAAATGGAAAAAAGATATAAGATCATAGTCTCAGGACGTGTCCAGGGAGTGTTTTTCAGGTACACGACCAAAAAGACGGCCAGGAACCTCGGGTTGAAGGGCTATGCTAAGAATCTTGATGATGGTACAGTTGAAGTCGTTGCCCAGGGGAACAAGGATGACCTGGATAGGCTTGTGGATTTCTGCAGGAAAGGGCCCCTGTTAGCCAGGGTCGATGATGTAAATGTGAAAGAAGAGAAGGCAGGGGACGAGTTCGAAGGGTTTGAGGTAAAATATTGAAAAAGATAATTTCTAAAAAAATTTCATTCAAAATCCGTAAGCTTCTTCACAGCGCCAGTATGCATTATGATCGTTGTTGATCCCTCTGAGCCGCCCGTTATCTTTTTCACGGCTATGAATTTACTCTTTGCCAGACTGTCGACTTTCCTCTGGAAAGTCTTGTAGACGGCTTTCCCTCCATCTTTCTGGTATTCCTTGTAGATGTCGCCTATCCTTTTCCCGGAATGCCTTTTTATGACCTCGAGCATGAATTTAGTGTCATCTTCCAGCTCCTCTTTGTCCTTTATGTTGAACTCGTCGAATTTCTCTATCGCCTTCTTCACGTGCTCGACAGTGACCTTCTTCGAGCTTCCGTCTTCTGCGATGTTCCCCGATTCTTTTATCAGGTGAAGCCCTGCCCTCACATCCCCGAGCTGGAATGTCTTGTCAGCTGCTGATCTGAACGCATCATCTTCCCATGTTCCCGGGACAAAAGCGTATTTCAGCCTGTCTTTCAGTATGCCTGTCGTCTCTTCCTTCGTGTAAGGATGGAATTCAAGAAGCTCTGCAGTCAGCCTTGATTTTATCCTCTGGTCGAGCTCCACTATCCATTCCTTGTGGTTCGTTATCATGATCACTGTTTTCCTGTAGATCTCCTCAAGGACATTGTACAGGAAATCCTGCTCCTCTAGCTTGTCGACTTCGTCAAGCACAAAGACAACAGATCTCTTGTTCAGCATGTCTTTCACTATGCCGAACAGCTCCTCGCTCTTCTTATTGTGCGTGAACTTGTAGCCGAGGATATCGCACATCTCGAGCATTATCTTGAAGAACGTGTTCTTTTTCCAGCAGTTGATGTAGATGGGTATGACATCATCTATCTCCTCATCTTCAAGGGATTTCAGAAGGTGCCTGCACACAACGCTCTTGCCTACTCCCGGCGGCCCATAGATGAACATGTTCCTGCCGTTCCTCTTGTCGACCAGGGGCTTTATGCATAAGGAGATCTGCTTCTGCTGCGCTTCCCTGTAGGGCACAAGCTTTGGTATATAATCGAAATCCAGGGCAGTCGTGTCCCTGAAAATGGATTCCCCTGAGCCGAGCATATCCTTGAACATCCCCATAAAGAAAAAGGATATATGGTTGGTTTATATAGTTTTTGATGGGGGTTTGGGATTATTAAAACAATAGTGCCGCGGGTGGCGGTTCGACGGTCAAATCTCGCTACGCTCGATTTGCCCTACTCGGGTCTCCCGTAGGGAGCGACCCCTCCCTCGCCGAACGCCACCGCGGCGCTGGCCGACCGGGGGTTGGTCGCCGAGCGCAGCGAGCGCGACTAGGAAAACCGAAGGTTTTCCGTGCCCCCTCCGGGGTGGTCGGCGAGGTCTGCGAAGCAGACCGACAGCCGCCGCAGTGGTGGCGTTATCAGAAAAATAAATTGTTAAATCCATTACAAAAGACACAATACTGATTGCACTTTAGGCAAAATCATATAAAGAATTCTCCTAAACAAAAAATCTACTCCTCAAATCTTCCCTTCACTTTATATTTCTCAGAAGTCAGTATCTCATTGTATGCCCTTTCAAAATCATTGTCATCCTTCTTCAGCAGCCTGCTGACTATTATCGCTGCTATTATGAAGAATGCGATCAATCCTATCTTTTGCGTCAGGGTTAGCATTTTATGTGTTTTTATAGCATAAGGTTGTATTTAAATGTAGCGATTTTCCGGATTCCCTGAAGAATTTCCGACAATTTATCATTATCCTTTCTTGGGCTCAATCCTCTTCATATTGCCCATATACGGCTGCAGGATCTTAGGGATATTGACGCTTCCGTCCTTGTTCTGGAAATTCTCAAGTATGGCAACAATGCACCTTCCTGTAGCAATAGCCGTGCTGTTCAATGTATGCACAAGCTCCTTTTTTCCGCCTTCTTTGCCGGATTTTATGTTGAGCCTTCTTGCCTGATAATCAGTGCAGTTTGAGCATGAGACAGCCTCCCTGTAGCAGTTCTGGACAGGCATCCACACTTCAAGGTCATATTTCTTTGCAGCGACTGTGCCTATGTCGCCTGTGCAGATATTCACGATCCTGTACGGCAATCCCAGCTTCTGGAATATCTCCTCTGCGTTCTTTATCAGCTCTTCATGGAATTTCCATGAGTCCTTAGGCTCGCAGAATATTATCTGCTCTATCTTGTTGAACTGATGGACGCGGAAAATGCCTTTTGTGTCCTTGCCATGCGCTCCTGCCTCCTTCCTGAAGCAAGTGCTCAGCCCTGCATATCTTATCGGAAGCTTTTCAGGGCCGATAGTCTCGTCCATGTGCATAGCTGTCAGGGGATGCTCTGATGTTGCGATAAGATAAAGGTCCTCTCCCTCTATCTTGTAGAGGACATCCTCAAAATCATCCAGGCTTGTGACGCCCTCATACGGCTTTTTTTTCATCAGGAAAGGAGGGAATACAGGCACAAATCCTTTTCCCCTCAATGCGTCAATAGCGAACTGCTGCAATGCCAGGTCCAGCATCACCAATTCATTTTTCAGATAGTAGAATCTTGCTCCTGAGACCTTTGCAGCCCTCTCGATGTCCCCCACATCAAGGCTCTCAAGGAGATCGACATGGCTTCTTGCCGCAAAGTCGAACTCGGGCTTCTTGCCCCATTCCCTTACGATCCCATTCTCAGAATCATCTTTTCCGACAGGGACAGAATCATGCAGTATGTTCGGCAATCTCATCAGGTAATTGTCAATCTTGTTCTTAAGCACAGTCATCTCTGCTTCATAGACAGTCGCTTTTTCAGGGAGATCCTTAAGCTGCTTAAGCTGTTTGCTCACATCCTTGCCCTCTTTCTTCAGTTTTGCGATCTCTTTCGTTATCTCATTCTTATTATGGACTATGTTCTGGACGTCAAACTTGAGCTGCCTCCATTTGGCGTCAAGGTCTATTAATTCCTTGAGCCATCTGAGCTTTTCAGAGTCCCCTCTCTTCTTGAGGTCGTTCTCAACGGCCTTGGGGTTCGTCCTGATAAGGTTTATGTCAAGCATTTTGACAGTGATAACTAACGGTTTTTTATAAAGGTTTTGCGGGATTTAGCTGATTTTGTGCATTTCTCACCATCTGCATCTATAAATATACCAGTATATCCTTTATCCACATGGCCATATATGAAAAAAACAACAAATTTAAATATATATCATGATAAACGGGGCTTTGTGGGGGTTCCGAGGAGGGAACCGAGTGCTTGAAAAAGGACTCAGCGAACAAAAAAAAGAAGGCCAAGGGGAAAAAGCGGACATAGGGACCGCAGTAGACCGTTTCATGAAACAGTATTCTCGAGTTCTTGGGCTTGATGGTTTTACGATGACAAAATCACCTTATGAAAATGATATTGTCCTGTCAAATGCAGCCACGAATGAAGGAAGAGAGGTGTTCTTCTCTGATAATTTTGCATTGGTGATGAGGGATTATGCGTCCAATGGCCTCATAAGGACAAGGTCATTATCCTCTTATTTCATAAACCCTGAGACCGGAGCAAAAATACTGCATACCACAAGTCTAAGCCATGAAAGTTATGGCAATGCAATCGCTTCATCAACCCTGCTTTTTACGCAGCTTAAGAAATTCATCGAAAGCGGCTGCACTAATTTTGATTCAAAAGATGGATTCAGGGAAGAGGGCAATGGATTTCATGTCTGTTACGACAAAAACCATTCTGTCTATTTCCATAATAATTACATCGGATTGAGCGATAAGGATCTTCTTGTATTCATGCCTCTCCAGCCCCATTATGTCCATGAAGAGGACAGCCTATTCACAAAGACCATGAAAAAAGTGATAAGAAGCGACCTGCCAGAGACAGCGAAGCATAAGCTTGCCATAAAGATCATGCAGAACAGGATGACAGTCTTTGAAAAAGATTACTGGGGCAAGATGTGGAGCGTTTAGCCCATCAATCTTACCTTCTCTTTCCTCATCAATGCCTCAATCAGTATCTTTCCGATCTTATTGTCCTTCTTTATCTTGACAATGGATTTCTTAGACGATTTCACAGTAAGGAGGTAATCCTCTCCGACAAGGACATCGATGTCGCTGTCGGCATATTCCTTATCGAGGAAAAATACTACTCCTTTCTTGCCGAGCTGGGCCTCATATCTCACGACATTCGTCTTTCCGCTTCCGGTCTGTACGCTTTGGCCGTCACTGCCTGAATCGCTAGGCCTTTCCTTCGCCTTGCCCAATGGCTCAAGGCTTATGCTGATGCCCAATCTTTTCTCGATCTGGTCTATCGTCTGGCCTTGCCTGCCTATTATCGAAGACATGTCATGCTCAGGCACATAAACTATTGCCTTATTGCTCGAGACAAGGTCGACTTTAACATTGCTGGTGTACCTTCCGAATTCCCGTTTTATGGATTCAGCTGCAAGTGCATAGACACCTGATGCATTGGCCATCTTCACAGGCACAACTACGGTTTCCTCTCCATAAGAATATATCTCGAACTCAAGCTTTCCGGTCTCAAAATCGCTTACTGTGACGATGGGCCTTGCAAGATCGGCTTCTGTCATGCCAGAAGGGACTTTCACATCCATCCTGACATTGAACACCTTGTTGACTTTTCCGTCTTTTATGAATATGACCGTGTCGATGACCTGGGGTATTACTCCGAGCTCTATCCTTCCGATGAACCTCTGGATGGCATCTATGGGATTGGTGGCATGCACAACCCCGACCATGCCGACGCCTGCCAGCCTCATGTCTGCGAAAAGCTTGAAGTCTTCTGTGTTCCTCATCTCGTCGAATATAGTGTAATCGGGCCTTGTAAGCAGCAGTATATCATGTATCTCCTGGGGGCTTCCGTGCGAGATCGCATATTGGGTGACTGAATCAGGCAATTGCAGGTCCCTTGGGGCCTCTACTGTCTTCACAATCTTGTCCTTTGATGCATAATCCTCTGCAAGAGCCTGGGCAAAAGTTGATTTTCCCATCCCCGGCGACCCTGCAATCAGTATGCCTTCTGCCTGCACCTCTATCCTCTTCTTCAGCTTATCGCTCAATGCGTAATCGCCCATGCTCATCTTTTTCACGGGTCTTACAGCAGTTATCTCATGACCGTCTGCGAACGGCGGCCTTGCTATTACAATCCTGAAATTCCCCAGCTGGATTATCGTCGAGCCTTTCCTCTGGATCTCTATGAATCCGTCTTCCCTCATATTGGCCTCTTCGACGATCTCCTTTGCCATGTCCTTCATCTCATCACGCGTCAATGGATCTTTCCCTACTATGACAAAATCCCATTTTCCGGGCATGCCTCTCTTTGCTGCAGGAAGCACCTTCTCTTTCAGGTGGACTGACATCGTGGTCTCATCAAAATAGCTCTCGAGCTTTATCTTCTTTGGGACTTTCTCAAACTCTATCAGGATCACAGGAATCCCTTTTGACTGGGCCACCAAAGCCTGCACCTGGTCTGCCGTCATCAATGTCGCATGCTCTTTCTGCGCAAGCTCCCTGATTATGCTGTCTATCTCGCCTGCCTTGGCATGCTTTATCTCGAACTCAGCAGGCCTTTTCCCTGAATAGATGATATTGAAATTGTATTTTTTAGAAATCTCCCTTAGTTTTGTTATCTCTTCAATACCTATGTAGCCTGTCTCACGGTTCTGGTTGGCCTGATGCTCAAGCTCTGCGACGACAGCTTCATGGATTATCACGTGCCTGGGCCTGAGTTCGCCTGCCTCGATCCTCTTGCTCAGCAGCCCTTCTATTATCACGCTCGTGTCAGGGACTATCTTCTCGATGGACCTCTGTTTTTTGGCGTCTTTTTCATCGCTTTTTTTCATATCCCCTGCTTTTTTCATCTCTCTGTTCCCTTTATTCTTATTTTTCTTGTTCATTCTAATGCTCCCATCAGGCATTAAATGCCTTATCCAGGTAGTTTATAAAGGTTATGGTGGGATTTTTTTGTTTACTTGCTAGTAGTTAAAATAGTAAAATTTATAAATGGACTGAGCCCTTATTTTATTATGGGAGAACAGAACGCCAATTTTTATGCTACTTTAGAAGGATACTTCAGGAACGGGAATCCTGTAGTAAAAGTCCATGAGCCCGAGCATATGGGCGATTTTGGTTTAGGGGATATTCCAGAAAGGCCATTCAAGGAGCTTTTTTTCAGGGCAACGCCGCAGCTTTGGGACGGCAAGAGAGTATTGGATCTGGGGTGCGGGGGGCCTACTGCCGGAAAAGTGTTGAGAGAATTATACCCTTCTGTCGATTATACAGGTGTTGATATCTATGGGGGGGAAGGCATTGATATCGTAGCGGATGCGACAAACACAATTCCTTTCAAAGGCCTTAAATTTGAAAAAGAATTTGATACAATATCATGTTTCGATTTTCTTCCGATGAGATTCTTCAGCATACCTATGGGAAACATAAGGCATTTGAGGAGATACATGAAAGACGACGGGCATCTTGTTGCCGGCTTTACTTCATTCTGCGCATACAGCGCATGCAGGTCGATAATGGATTCATTCGATATACTTGAGGAAAGAAGATATTCCTATTCTTTTGAGAAAGATGGCCTTGACGAACCTATACTTGTCTATGAACATAATGTAATCGCTGTACCGAAAAAGAAGCTTAAGCTCAAATTTTCCCTTTAGAACGCCTTTTTCTCCTGTTCTCGGCTTTATGGACCATCTTCAGCGAGCAGGGGATATAAGGCTCATACTTCCTGAAAAGCCTTTTCGGCAGGAACCTTATGCTCCTTATCGTGCCCCTGCAGTTCTTCTCTCCGCACAGGCATTCCATCTTCCAGTAAGGATCGCATTCTGTTATGGAGTAATCGATTGTTATCTCTTCCCCTTTCTTTATCTTCCTCATCGCCACAACAGTGGTCCTGCCCTTCAATCCTGCATTGGGATTGCATGACTGGTTGATATATCGCCACGGGTTGCTGCTATGGGGGGCAATCCATACTTTCTCCCTGAGGCTCAGCCATCTCGGCCCCTCATTGTACCATTTTGGGTCATAGTAAGATTTTATTATCCTGCCTTTGACAGTCAGGATAGGTTCGTCCTTCTTTATGTCTGCTGCTGCGAAAAGGCCCTTGCCTTCAATCTTGGATCTCCTTACCTCATATTTTTTCATTTTATGTCCCGAATGGTATTCGTTTATAAATTTTATTGATAATCATAATTCATCCTTAGAACAAGATGAATGGACGAAACCACCGTCTCAGAACTCCCAGAGATGGTTACGCCCATCTCGAGGGCAATAGCAAGGACCACTTCCTCACTTCGTTCGGAGTGGTCCGAATAATTGTGCTCAGTTGTGCTAGGAAAAGAAGCTTACGGAATAAGGCTTTGAGCAAAGCGAGAACGCCCCATACTAATCTCGGTCTAATGGACGAAACCACCGTCTCAGAACTCCCTAATCTCCCTCAATTCATGGAACCTTCTCTCAATCTCCCCCCATGTGAGCTTCTTCTGCCTTTCAAGGGAAAAATCCTCTGCATTGAAGCTGGCGATGACAGAACCGTAAATGACCGCTTTCCTCATGTTTGCTTCGCTGAGATTCTTTGTCTTTGCCAGATGGCCTATAAATCCTCCGCCGAAACTGTCGCCGCAGCCAGTAGGATCCTTGACAACCTCAAGGGGATATCCTGGCGCTGAGAAATGCTTCCTTTTCCCGTCTTCCCTGAAAAAAAGCAGTGCCCCATGCTCGCCTTTCTTTATTATGACTGCTTTCGGCCCGAGATCGAGGGCCATGTCTGCTGCATTCACAAGATTCACTGTCCCGAAAAGCTGTCTTGCTTCGCTGTCATTCAGGACAAGCACATCAACTTTCTTTATGGCTTTGATCAGCTCTTCTTTCCTGCTGCTTATCCAGAAATTCATCGTGTCCATCACAATAAGCTCTGGCTTCTCTATCTGCCCCAAAACCTTGAGCTGTATTGTTGGATCGACATTCCCCAGGAAAACATACTTCGCTTTCTTATAGTCAGCAGGCAATTCAGGGTCAAAATCAGCCAATGAATTAAGCTCAGTCTTGAGCGTCTTGGCCTCGTTCATGTCGAATTCATAAAAGCCCCCCCATCTGAAATTCCTGCCCTTTATCTCGATGCCATCCATAGAGATATTCCTCTTTTTCAGCACATCAATATGTCTTTTCGGCAGGTCTTCGCCTGCTATGGATACAATGCCGGGCTTTGCGAAGAAAGAGGAGGCATAGGCTGCATAAGTGCCGCTTCCGCCTAATGCTTCCTTCACTTTCCCGAAAGGAGTCTCTATATCATCCAATCCGATTGTTCCTAAGATGACTATATCAACCATTTGTATGACCTCTTATCATCTATATCCTTCCAATATAATAAAACAATTGCGCCGCGGGCGGAATGCATGTTAAACTAATCCCTATCTTGATAATATCAACATAAATTCCATTAACTATTTAAACTTAATGGGTTTCAAAAGCGATGTTTGAGGGGTGTAAAAATAGGTGCAGCAAGGGAAGCTAAAAAGCCAGAGGTTTCAGTGATATTGCCTTGCAGGGATGAAGAGAAAACCATAGGCCTATGCATAGGGAAGATCAGGCAGGTCTTCAAGAAAGAGAAGATAAACGGCGAGATCATAGTCTCAGATTCATCAACAGATGATTCTGCCAGTATAGCGGACGAATCTGGCGCAAAGGTGATAAAACACGGCAAAATTGGCTATGGCAACGCCTATTTTGAAGGATTCAGGCACGCCCGCGGGAGATATATAATCATGGGCGACTCGGACAATACTTATGATTTTGGTGAAATCACTAAATTTTTGCACTATCTGCGTGACAAGGATTATGATTTCGTGATAGGCAACAGGTTCAATGGGATGATAAAAAAAGGCGCAATGCCTTTCCTGCATAGGTATATAGGCAATCCCCTTCTCTCATTCATCTCAAGGATATTCTTCAGGACAGGGATTTATGATATAAACTGCGGTTTCAGGGCAATAGACAGGAGACTTCTCGACAGGCTTGGTCTTGAGATGACGGGGATGGAATTCGCTTCCGAGATGGTGATCAAGGCAGTGAAGTATGATGCAAGGATAAAAGAGATACCTGTGAATTACTATGAGAGGGTCGGCGAAAGCAAGTTAAGGACACTGAGAGACGGATGGAAGCACATCAGTTTCATGGTGGTTACCAGGAAAAATGAGGTATGGGGAAACAGCAGGTGCATGGGGGTAGGCACATTGAAATCAGAAGGAGGGTAGAAATGAAGGTAGGGATATTCCATGATCACATAGATTCAATAGGAGGCGGGGAGAAGGTAATCCTGGCTCTGGCAAGGGCACTGGATGCCGACATTATCACAACTGACCTGAATGAGGATTCTGTCAGAAAACTCGGATATGGGGGTGTTAGGATCATAAGCATAGGTAACACGATAAAGCTGCCCCCTTTCAAGCAGATACATGCCTCCATCAAGTTTTCCATCATTGATCTCTCGAAAGAGTATGATGCCTTCATTCTCAGCGGCAACTGGAGCCTTTTCGCAGCAAAAAAACATCAGCCTAACATGTGGTGCTGCTACACCCCTGTAAGGGCCTTCTACGATCTATACAGTGACTTCAGGAAAGAAAGGTCATTCCTGACAAAGCCGATATTCATGGTCTATGCATGGGCGCATAGGAAGAGCCTGCAATCCAGTTTGAATCACGTAAACGGCATAATCGCCATCTCAAAAAACTGCAGGGAAAGGATAAAAAAGTACCACCATATGGATTCTGTATTGATTTATCCAGGCATCGACACGCTTTTCTATAAGCATGGAAAAAAAGGTGATTATTGGCTTTCTGTCAATAGGCTTTACCCGCAGAAAAGGATAGATCTGCAGATCGAGGCCTTCAGGAAAATGCCCGGAGAAAAACTGGTCATCGTTGGGGGCTATGCAAAAGGGGACCATGCTTGGAGATATATCAGAAAACTTAAAATACCAAGAGGATTGCCCGAAAACATAACCTACTTGGGGACTGTCTCTGAAAAAGAGCTGGGTAAGCTATATGGGGGATGCATAGGGTTCATAACAACGGCACAGGATGAGGATTTCGGCCTTACACCGCTGGAAGCCATGGCTGCAGGAAAACCTGTGATAGCTACGGACGAAGGAGGCTACAAGGAGACTGTCATTGACGGCGTTACAGGCATCCTTGTCAGTCCTGAAGCCGGAAGCATTGTCAGGGCAGTGAAGAAAATATCCCATGCCCTGCAGAAGAATCCTGATTTTTACAGGGAAGCCTGCGTGAAGAATGCGGCAAAATATGACATGAAAATATTCATTCAGGAAGTAAAAAAGAGATTAAAGATGCAGTCAAAAAGGCGATTGGGTGAGCAGCAGCATGTTAAGGATTGAGAGGGCGGCAAGGGATTATCTCGGAAGGAAGCTCGACAAGAGAGTTATAAGGCTGATATATCTCATCTGGGAATTGACAACCACTGATTTCAGGCTGAAGTATAGCAGCACTGTGCTGGGATTCTTCTGGTCATTGCTCAATCCTCTGCTCATTTTCGCAGTGCTGTATGTCATCTTTTCGATGTTCATTAGGATAGATGTCCCTCAATACCCCCTTTTCCTTTTCCTGGGCATACTGATGTGGAATTTTTTCATGGAGGGCACGCTGAACGGCATGTCATCGCTCGCGAACAAGCCTAACCTTGTCAGGAAAGTGAATACATCAAAGCCGGCGATTGTGCTCAGCGCATGCATCAATTCTTTCATGACATTCATCCTTAACATGGCTGTCTTCTTCGTATTCTGCTTGGTTCTCAGGGCAAAAATAGGCCTTATGTCATCGCTTATCCTGGTAATGGCAGGAATACTCTTACTTATCATTCTTGCACTCTCACTCATCTTATCCGCTTACTATGCAAGATACAAGGACTTAAAGCATATATGGGCATTCCTCCTCAATGCAGGGTTCTGGATCACGCCTGTAGTATACCCAATCACATTAGTCCCGCAAAAATACATTCCATTATACATGCTGAATCCTCTTGCAAGGATAATAACCTACTCAAGGCGGGCCGTGATATACAATTCCCCGCCAAATCCATGGGGGGTTTTCGCTCTTGCAGTATTTTCAGCGCTGCTGCTGATAATCTGCTTCAGGATATTCAGGAAAAAATCGCCGCATTTTGCGGATTATATCTGAAAATAAGGAAGTCATCTGAAAACCGGAAACACAAGAAAATGATAGAGCTAAAAAATGCAGGGAAGATGTATGATGTTTCAGGCAGGAATAATCCCAGCATTTTCAGCAGCATAATCGGAAGGAACAACAGCTCAAATAGCCCAAGCCTTTGGGCTGTCAGGAATATAAGCCTGAACATAGGGATGGGCGAGTTCGTCGGCATAATAGGAGAGAACGGCTCTGGAAAAACGACCCTGTTAAGGCTCATCGCAGGGATAACAAAGCCTACAACAGGAAAAGTCAGGATAAAAGGCGAGGTTGCATCGCTTCTCGAGCTCGGCATAACCTTCCAGCCGGAGCTCACTGCAAGGGAGAACATATACCTCTATGGCGTTGTGATGGGCCTGACAAGGCCCGAGATAGGTGACCGGCTCGGAAGGATAACAGGGCTTGCAGGCATAGGGAAATTCCTGGACACAAGGCTTGCAGAGCTGTCGACTGGCATGTGCGTAAGGCTTGCTTTTGCTATTGCGATGCATTCAGATTCCCCCATAATCCTCATTGACGAGGCATTGGCCGTTGGAGACATAAATTTTGAGAAGAGGTGCATGGATGTCTTCAGCCGCCTGAGAGCAGAGAGAAGGACAGTGGTGATAGCGGGCCATGACATAAACAATATTGAGAGATTGTGCGACAGGGTTGCTCTGCTCGAGAAAGGCAGGCTTGTCGCCGTCGGAAAGCCCAAAAAGATAATAAAAATATATAAGAGAATGATGGGCAAGAAGAGCGAAAGGGAGTCAAGAAAGATAAAAAGATACAGGACAGACATCGCATATTTCAGAAATTCCGTCAAGAAAGGTTTTTATGTCAGGGATTACTTTGACAGGCACAAGGATGTGACAAAGGAGAGCGGCTATCCGCATTACAGGGACGGAGTTCCGTTTGAAGAGCAGGCGAATTTCATAGCAGAATACTTCAGTCCGGAGAAAGCGCTTGATGTCGGCTGCGCAAAAGGCTTCACTGTGAAAAGGCTCAGGGAAAGGGGAATTGATGCGTACGGCATAGACATAAGCGCGTATGCGGTGAGTTCAGCGCCGAAAAGCGTGAAGCAGTTCATAAAAAAAGCGGATATCCTAAGCATACCCTGGCCCGACAACCAGTTTGATGTAGTCTCATGCATAGAGACAATGGAGCATCTCCACCCGAAGGAGATAGACAAGGCGATAAGGGAGATGAAGAGGGTGACAAAGGATTATATATTCCTGACAATGCCATTGATAGCGGGCGAAGGCAGCAGCAGGTGGAGGATAAGCAGGCTTCCTACAGACAGTAGAGGAATGCCCCATCATGGTCACTGGATCTATGCTACAAGGAGATGGTGGATTGACAGGTTCAGGGAGCAGGGCCTTGAAAGATGCCCTGAGATGGAGCAGAGGGCGATAAGGAAAAAATCGCTTGAATACCCGGAAAAAGTTTTCATATTCAGGAAAAACCAGGAAAAAAGGCAAAATATGCGCGGTAAGTAAAATGACTGATGAAAAAAATGACAGAAGGGTAAGGGATATAATGAACAAGATCAGGGAAAGAATCCGGAAGAGGGGCTGCAGGATACCGCATGCTTCAGAGCAGTACGTGGACTTCATCTCACAGAAGAAGGATCTCAGGAGGCTTGCAGAGAAAGCGGATGTGAGAACTGACCGGCTTATAACCTCACACAGGAAAGTTGTCGGAGCGCCTTTGGTCAGGGCAAGGACATTCCTGCATGAGGAGATAATGAGGGCGGTTGGGCCAATGACATCCAAGCAGGTAGATTTCAACCGGTGCATCGCTTATGCTGTGGCAAGCCTGCAGAAAAGGATAGACCGGATTGAAGCTGCGAATAAGAGGAGGCCGAACGCACAAAAATCTGTCCGGGCGTACCGGAGAAGAGATAAAAAACCGGCTAAACAGATCAAATGAGGATAGGAATAGACCTCCAGCCATTGAAGAGGGACCTTTTCAGGGGCATAAACATCTCGACAAAGTGCATGGTAGAGGCAATACTAAAGAATGATTCTGATGGCAGGAATGAGTATGTGTTCTTCAATTCAAAGGATATCCCTCATTCCTTCTTCAAAAAATTCAGCAATAGGAAGATAAGGCTTGTTGAAGGTGAGATAACTCCCGAAGCTTCCAGATCTCTTGATATTTATCACATGCTCAGCTTTTTTGACCTTAAAAAGAGGCAGATATTCCCTTCAAGCCTCAAGTGCAGGACAGTTGTGACCGTGTATGACCTGATTCCTGCGCTGTTCTGGGATCATTATCTGATTGACAAGCCGAAAAAGACAAGGGATGACTATGTGCTCAGGCTAGGAGAGATTGACAGCTTTGACAGCATCATCGCAATATCATCAAGCACAAAAAAAGACATGGAAGACATCCTTGGCATCAAGGGCAGCAGGATAGATGTCGTGAAACTGGGTGTTCCCACTGCTTTCAGTCGGAGTCCCGGCAGCGGTTTTCAC
This sequence comes from Candidatus Woesearchaeota archaeon CG10_big_fil_rev_8_21_14_0_10_44_13, assembly GCA_002762985.1. GTDB lineage: Archaea > Nanobdellota > Nanobdellia > Woesearchaeales > UBA12501 > 1-14-0-10-44-13. Next base: position 127,546 of record PCXZ01000023.1, read on the forward strand.
AGATTGAAGAAAAGATACGGGATAAAAGGAAGCTACATACTATGCACTGCGGGGATGGATGACAGGAAAAACATGCTCGGCCTCATAGAGTCATTCATCATGCTAAATCCACCGATACGTAATAAACACCAGCTTGTCATAGTGTGCAAGATAAACGAGCTTTACAAGGAGAATATATCCGGGATGTATAAAGGTAGGATAAAGGATGATGAGCTGATATTCACTGATTTTGTCCACGAAAAAGAACTGATTGCCCTGTACAGGAACGCCTCTCTTTTCGTATTCCCTTCATTCTATGAGGGATTCGGCCTCCCTGTTTTGGAGGCAATGGCTTCAGGCTGCCCTGTAATCACATCAACAACATCATCTATGCCTGAAGTGGCCGGGAACGCAGCCATGCTTGCAGACCCATACAGCATCAGCGAGATAAAGGATGCCATGGAGAAAGCGCTCTCAGACAGGAAGCTTGCTGAGGACATGAGGAGAAAGGGGATTAGGCAGGCATCAAGGTTTGACTGGGATGCATCTGCAAAAAGGATATTGGCAATATATAAAAAAACGTCGGCATCGCCCCAGGAGAGGGCAACAGGGGCCGGGCGTTATGGCAGCGGCAGGAGAGAGATAAAGCTCGGTGTTGTCTCTGTCTGGAACACGAATGACGGCCTTGCAGCATACACAAATTTCCTGCTGAAAGGGCTGTCAAAAAACATCAAAACAACGATATTCGCGAAGGAAAGCAGGAACCTTGTGAGGGAAGACAGCAGCAATGTGATAAGATGCTGGGACTGGGATGATGACCTGAAGAGATTATACTCTGAAATAAGGCATGAAGAGCCAGACATAGTCCATTTCCAGCTCAATTTCGACTATTTCAGGCTCAATCCGCTGATTGAGCTGATAAAGAAGCTCTGTTCAGCAGGCATAAGGTCCATAGTGACATTCCATTCGACTGATGACTCAGGGCACAGCACGAAGCTTGAAGATATAAAAGAAGGCCTCAGGAAAATAGATGTTGTTATTGTGCACACAAAAAAAGACCTGCAAAGGCTGAAGGATTTGGGCATGAATAATGCCGTGATTATCCCCCAGGGCGCTGTCTCTTTCAAAAATCAAAGAAAAGAGAGCGCAAGGGAAGATATCTTCCCTGATTCTAGGATAATATCCACTTTCGGTTTCCCTTTCCCCCACAAATCGACCATGGAGCTCATAAAAGCCATGAAAATCGTCAAGGGAAGATATCCTGACGCGCTCTTCATAGACCTGTGCTCGCTAAAACCCGATTCAACCAACATGGAAATCATAAAAAAATACAACCTGGGCTGCAGGAAAACAGCAGCCAAACTGGGAATTTCGAAGGATGTCCTATTTTTTACAGAACATCTCCATGATCTTGAAGTGATTGAGCTCTTGCAGGCCTCAGACATCGTCGTAATGCCCTACAAACCCATAAAAGATTCAGCGAGCGGCGCAGTGAGGTATGCTTTGGCATCGCACAGGCCTGTGATAACAACTGATACCAGTATATTCAGCGAGTTTGACGGCGAAGTGTATAAGATAAAAGATCATTCGCCGAAGAATATTGCCAATGGCATAATAAGATTGCTTGATGACAAGAGATTGTGCGATGATATCGTGAAAAAAGCTGAGATATACACAGAGGAGAACAGATGGGAGAACATATCAAAGAGGTACGAGTCAATATTAAAGTCTTTGGCCTAGGATGATTTAAAATGATTTCAGTAATCGTTCCGGCATACAATGAGGAAAGGAATCTTGCAGTGAATATTCCTATATTTGAAAGATACCTTGCTGCTAATATCAAGGAGTATGAAATAATAATAGTCGATGACGGCTCAAAGGACAGCACGAGGCGTGTTGCGGAGGCATTTGCACGGAAGAACAGCAGGATAAATATAATATGCCATAATAAGAATAAGGGGAGGGGGTATGCTGTGAGGGAAGGCATGAAGCGCGCAATATATCAGAACATATTTATGATGGATTCTGATATGCCCTCTGCCGTGAATCTTGGCATTGTTAAGAATATGCTGCACAGCCTCAAGACAAATGACATCGTGATAGCCTCAAGGTTCATCAAAGGCTCAAATATAAAGAGGAAAACGCACAGGGTGATCCTCAGCGCCATTTACAGGAAGCTTGTGAAGGCAGCATTCCCTCGCCTTAAGGTCTCAGACACGGATTCGGGACTGAAGGCATTCAGGAAAGGCATTGCAATGGCTATTGCTGAGAATACAAAAGAGAACAGGTGGTCATGGGACCTTGAAACAGTGGTTTTTGCGAGGAAAAACGGATTTGATGTGAAAGAAATCCCTCTGGAATGGAAAGAGAAGGGCAGTTCGACATTAAATCTTTTTATAGACCCTATTGAGCAGCTGTGTGGAGTCATGAAATCAAGGATTAACTATGGAAAAATATAAGTTGAGCGGGAAACAGAAGGATATTCTTGTCATGGTTCTCTTTGCTGTTGTCTCATTGCTGTTTTTGATCCCTTTTCTGTCGAATATCAGCAACCTGGGCATAGGCGACTGGGACCTTCATTTTTCCTACAGCGGCGTACCTGCTGAGGCAATCACGCAATATCATCAGTTTCCCTTGTGGAATCCCTACATCTGTGGAGGGGGGCCTTCGCTTGCGCATCCTGAGTCAAGCTTTCTCTCGCCGTTTTTCATATTCATCATTCTGCTTGGGGAAGTTGTCGGCCTGAAGATCCTTGTCCTAATCCATCTTTTTTTGGGCATGGCCGGGATGTATCTCCTCTCAAGGTATCTCAGCATAGGCAGGGAAGGCTCTGTTTTTTCTTCTATAATCTTCATGCTGAGTACGCATTACTCAATCCACATCGTTGCAGGCCATACTACAGATTATATGCCTATGGCATTCATGCCTTTTGCTTTCCTTTTTTATCTCATGGCAATCGACAAAAAGATTGAAGAGACCGGCAAAAAAACCCTGAAAAAGAGGTTTCTTTATGCAACTGCATCATCATCATTTATTCTCCTTATGTTCCTCTCCGGAGCGGTCTATAGCCTTGCCTTTTTCGCCATGTTCCTTATTTCCTACTCCTTTTTTGAGTCCATCCTGAGAAAAAACATCCGTCCGATCATGACATGCCTTGCGATACTCATCATGGCTGCCATTTTCAGCTCTGTAAAGCTTGTCCCTATGCTTGGATTCCTCATGCACAACAACACTGATTATGGTGCGGATTGGGAAGCGAACAGCCCGAAAATTCTTTTTTCATCATTATTCTCAAGGGAGCAGGGGTATTATTCGGACAACGGAACCGATTATGGGTGGTGGGAATACAGCACCTATATCGGAATGATACCATTTGCTGTTTTCCTGCTCGGAGCCATTTTCAGGTTCAGGAAAAGGGGGTCATTAATGCTCTCAATAATCCCATTCATGCTGTTTTATTTTGGGAATCTCCTTCCGATAAACTTCTGGGGTATCATCCATGATATGCCTTTACTGAGCTTTTTCAGGGTCCCCAGCAGGAACCTTCTCATAGTCTTATTCTGCCTGGCAATAATCAGCGGTGACGGGATTGATGCAATAAAAAATTTCATAAACTCAATAAGAATAAAACATGAGCTGAAAAACAGTTTTGTGTATTCAGCCATCTCACTGATAATTGCAATAGTTGTCATAGATCTGTTCATGGTTAATTGGCCGAACCTTTTAATCGCTTTCCCTTTCAAAAACCCGGATTTTGGGCAATCAACCATTTTTGAGAGCACAAACAGCAAATTTTCAGGCATTGTCAACTACAATGGCAGATCATATTCGTATGTTTACCTGGCTTTTCTGTCGAACAAGGGCGCATTGAATGATGTTGATTGCTGGGAAGAAAGGGTTTTTGTTCCGACAATAGGCTCTGCATTGCCTAAGGAATCTTCTGGATACAAAGACGAGGCCTATCTTGAATACGGCAAGGGGATGATATCAAAAATTTATTTTTCCCCTAACAAGATCGTCGCAGAGGTCAATGCCGCAGATTCTGACAGGCTTATGCTGAACCAGAACTATTATCCTGGCTGGAGAAGCAGGATTGATGGCAGGAAGGGAAAGGCAGAGCCCCATAGGAACCTCGTTTCTGTCCCAATAAACCCAGGGCACCATAAGATTGAACTTTATTATCTTCCAGACACGCTGATCATAGGCATTTTGCTTGAGATTGCGGCAATAATAGCATGGCTGGTCGCATTTTTGTACATCAGCAGGCCAGAGGGAGAAAAATGAGGATATGCCTCACTTTTGATGTTGAGGAATTCACTATGCCTGCTGATTATGGCATCCGCAAGCACAACAATGAAACAAGATTCTCAAAAGAAGGATGCATAAGGCTTTTGGAAGTCCTAAAGAAACACAAGATAATGTCGACTTTTTTCATAACGGGCTATTTTGCTGAAAGAGAGCGAGAGATTGTGAGGATGATAAGCGAGCATGGCCATGAGATCGCCTCTCACTCATATTCTGACAGGAATCTTTCAGGGCTTAGAAGGCAGAAGCTTGAAAAATCAGTTTATGATTCCAAAAAAATACTGGAAAAAATATCAAAACAGGAGATAAGGGGTTTCAGAAGCCCGCATTTCAGCATGAATAAGCATCTTTTCGGAGTCTTGGAGCAATCCGGCTTTTCATACGACAGCTCTGTGCATCCTGCGATTGTGCCTGGCCATTACTGGAACATCAATAAGGGATTGGATCCTTATCATGCTGGTGAAAACAAAAAAATCCTTGAAATACCCGTATCTGTGATCCCAGGACTGAGATTTCCCATATCATGGCTCTGGATGAGGAATTTTGGCAATTGGATCTCTGTTGCAGGGACAAAGGCGAATATAATGAAGAGGGATGTTGTTTTGTATTTCCATCCGTGGGAGTTCGCAGATATTCCAAAGATAAAAGGCCTGCCGTTTTACATAACAAGTAACACAGGGAGTGACTTCTTGAAGAGCATCGACAAGTTCATAATAAAGAATAAAAGACATGGTTTTGGAAGGATGGACGAGATAATGGACAAGGGAGGTTCTGACAGAAGATGAAAGCGGTCCTGATCAATCCCAACTTAGGCGACCTGGAGATGCTTTCAATAAAGAGGAAAGTCCCGCCTCTGAGCCTGGCTTATATCGCCTCTTTGCTGAGGAAGGATGATATTGATGCCGAGATAATAGATGCGAATGCGCATGGCATCGATTCAAAAAGCGATTTCTGGAAAGGCCTGAAGGCCGATGTTTTTGTAATAACAACCTCTCCAATAGACACCTGGCAATGCCCCCATCTGGATATATCCCAGATCAGGCATATTGTCAAGCGCATAAGGCAAGGCAACCCTTCTTCAAGGATAATAATAAACGGGCCTCACGGGACGACGGATCCCGAAAAAGTGATAGGCCTTCTTGGCGATGTGATTGTGGTGAGGAATGAGCCCGAACGCACAACATCCGGGATATTATCATTGATGAAGAATGATCTCCCCTATAAACATGTGGCAGGAATATCATTCACTGAAAAAGGAAGGATAATCAACAACAAGGGGATAAACACATCCGAATCATGCCTTGATGATCTTCCCATACCTGCTTATGACCTCCTGCCGATGGACCGATACAAATACGTGCTCATGGGAAAAAATTTTTCAATAATGGAGACATCAAGAGGTTGTCCGTACAGATGCTCTTTCTGCCTCAAGGTGATGTATCCGCAATCCTACAAGATGAGGAAAAAAGAGGACATCATTACGGAGCTTAAGGAGCTGACAGAGGCCTATGGCGTCAAAAATGTGGAATTTATCGATTTGGAGTTCTGTGTGAACAGAAAAAGGATCATGGATCTCTGCAGGGCAATAACCCTGAGCGGAATTAAGTTCAGGTGGGCGATGAGCACAAGATTATCTTCTGTGGACAGCAGGATGCTGAATGAGATGGCCAAGGCAGGCTGCTGCCTTGTGCAGTATGGCCTTGAGTCTGGCAGCGAAAGGATACTTGATTCGTTGAACAAGGATATCCCCCTGGAAACCGCTTTGAAAGCAGTGAGAGAAACAAAAAAGGCAGGGATAAGAACTTTGCTTTATCTGATGGTCGGCAGCCCAGGCGAGGAAGAGGATGACATAAACAGGACAATAACTGTCCTGAAGCGCCTCAGCCCCGATTATATCTCTGTAACTGCGGCAACACCCTATCCAGGCACAAGATTTCATGAACGGCTATGCAAGGACAGCCAACAGCACAATTTTTGCAGCAGCAGGGATGGAATCGGCATGCTGGCCAAGAAGAGGATAAGGAAGGTGTACTTAAGCTTTTATCTTGACCCAAACCATATCATCAGCGAGCTTTCAGCAATTAGGTCGTTCAGGGATTTAAGGACAATCATCTCTGGATTTTTTGCTTATTTTGTCCCCCTGCTCAAGAAAACCATAGATTGAAAACATGCATCCCCTTTGATGCTCATTTCAGGTTTTTCCCAACAATAGTAAAATATGCGGGAGTGCCGCATATCACTTGAAATTCTATTTTTCCAGACGCCATCAGCCTTTTCACTTCATCCGGATCGCATCTGGTGTCAATAGCATATGATGTTTCAGTGATTTTCCTCAATGAACCGACCAGGAGCACATCAAGGAATATGAGGAGATGCTTAAAAAACGCACTTTTGGTTTTTTTTATATCCGTTATGAGGAGATGATGGTGCGGTTTGAGCACCCTTTTGATCTCATCAATAGACTTCTTCTTGTCCTTCCAATAGCCGAATGAGCTCCTGCTTATCACAACATCAAAGGAATCGTCCCTGAAAGGCATGAACGCCGCATCACCGCATACCTTATTGAACCATTTTTCTGAGATCATGCTCGCATGACAGATATCAAGACCGTATAATCTCCCTTTTTTACCAAGCTCATCTGCGAACACGCCGGGCCCGCAACCGATATCCAATATCCTGAGGTCTTTCTTATTGCCGTAATTTTCCTCTATCAGCTTCAGAAGTTTTTTATAGCCGTGCCTTATGAACAATTTTTCACCAAAAGACAAGCCGTCGATCGCATTCAATCCATGTTTTCCCTTGCCCATCCAACATACCTCTTCATCCCTTCCTCAAAACTTGTCTTCGGTTTCCAGCCGAGCTCTTCCTCTGCTCTTCTTATTGAGACATGCCTTCCCTTGTACTCCTCATCCCTGGCCTCTGCGTGCTCGACAACGAGCTTTTTGCCGGAGATTTTGCTGGCAGAGTCCAAAACACCTTTAATTGTGACCACCTCTGATCCGTCAAGGTTGAATATCTTATTCTCAGCTGATTTTTTCATCGCAAGGACATTGCCTTCAGCCAAATCCCCCACATATATGAAATTCCTGTAGCTTTTCCCGTCTCCAAAAATCGTTATCTTCTTCCCTTCAAGCGCATTCCTCACAAAAATCGGGATGACTGTCTCGGGCCTTGCCCTCGGGCCGTAAGGGATTCCGTACCTCAGTATTGTGAAATCCAGCCCGTATAATTTTTTGTAGCTCTGTATTGCGAATTCTGCTGCAATCTTCGATGATGTATAGATATGCCTTGATTTTGAGATGTCTATATGCGTCGTTTCGTCAACTTTCTCCTCTTCTGAGGTCGAGTAGACCCACACAGTGCTTGCGAATATGACTCTTTTTGCATCGTTCTTCCTTGCAGCCTCCAGCACATTAAGCGTTCCAAGGACATTCGTGTTATAGCATCCCACTGGGTCTTTTTTCGCTTCATCGACATTGGACACAGCAGCCAGATGATAGATGTATTCTGCGCCTTCCAGGGCCTTCATCATGCTCTGCTTTTCTATTATGTCGGCTTTCACATAATCGAATCCTGCCTTGTGCGGCCTTTTCACATCAATAATCGAGATGGAATGCCCTTTCTCAGCCAGTTTTTCAGCTATATGGCTGCCTATGAAACCAGAGCCGCCTGTTATCGCTATGCTCATCTTAAATCACCAACTGCCTTTGTCAGGCAGTCAGCAGCATATTCTGCCTCTTCTTTCTTCATCTGAGGATATATGGGCAGGCATATGTGGCTCCTGCACAGCCTTTCAGAATTTGGCAGGCCGATATTGCCAAAAAAGTTTTTGAAGACAGGCTGTAGATGGCACGGAACATCATACACTTCTCCGCTGAGGCTGACGCCAAACTTCTCCTTCATGTTTTTTTTGAGCCCTTCTCTTTTTATTTTGCCTTCAGCCAGGCAGTCTAAGGAAGCAACATACTTATAGCAGTTAGGCGATGCTTTTTTTGGCACAACAAGAGGCCTTATATTCTCTGTTTCCTTGAGCACCTTATTGTAGATTCCTGCAGCTTTTTTCCTTTTTTCTATGAACTCATCAAGCCTTTTCAGCTGCTGCATCCCAATAATTGCAGAGATCTCGCTCATCCTCCAGTTGTAGCCGAGCTCCACAATATTGTTTGAGTTGAAGCTCTCCTTGCCCTGGTCCCTAAGTACAAGCGCCTTCTTGCAGATTTCCTTCGAGTTTGCCGTTATCATGCCGCCTTCGCCTGAAGTCATGACCTTTGTGGGATAGAACGAGAAAGCGGCGCATCCGCCGATATTTCCAGCTTTCACCCCCGCAAAACTTGAGCCTGCGGCATGTGCAGCATCCTCTATTAGGAGGATATTCTTGTCATTGCAGATATCCTTGATTGCATTTATGTTTTCAGTGATATTTCCTGCAATATGCACGATTATCGCTGCTTTTGTATCCTTTTTTATAGAATTTTGAAGGGAATCAGGGTCAAGGCACATGTCATCGCCAATATCAGAGAAAATGACCTTGCATCCCGCATGGATTACTGCGGCAGGCGTAGCGCAGAATGTGTTTGTCGGCACCACAACAGAAGAATTCTTAATTCCTGATGCCCTGAGGCAGATCTCAAGCGCAGCTGTCCCGCTGTTCACGGCAACAGCATGCTCGGTCTTCACATATTCCCTGAAATTTTCCTCAAACTCCTTTGTGTATTTCCCCAGAGTGAGCATCCCGCTCTTCAGGACTTCATCTATTTTTCTGCTGATCTCTTTCCTGTCATCTTCAGGGAAATCTATCCTTGCAGAAGGCACACTGAGATACCCGTTGAAACGCTTGTCCATGATAAACCCCCAGTCGATTTGAAGCGCATGTTGCGTTAGATTTATATAGCTTTTGCTGTTATCAGAAAGATATGGCACCCTACACATTCTTGCAGATTCTGCAGGTCATCATAACATTGCCTCTTCTTTTTTTCGTGCCCGGCTATTTTTTGGCATCCATCATATTCAGGAAAAGGCATCATCTGGCGGTTTATGAGAAGACAGCATTGTCCGTATTGCTGAGCCTCGGCATCAATATGCTGTTCGGCCTTGCATTGGCATATATGCAAAGATTCACGACGATGAATCTGTGGCTTGGCATGATATCACTCTCTGCCGTAATTATCGCAGCTTATCTTGCTGTTGGAAGATCTGAAAGATCAATCCCTTCAAGGATTTCAGGAGCGAAAAAGGAATAGATGTAATCCTCCTGATTGTATATCTCTCTCCCGTCAAAATAATCACAGCCTATCTCCTCCTCAGAAAGCACAAGCTCTATGCCCTGCCTCTCGATTATATCCCTTTTCTCTTCGCAATCCCCCTTATAGAAATCTTCGACCTCGCTTATGTTTCCAGGCGGCAGGTTCCCTTTTGTCACTCCGATCAACAGATTCTTGCTTATGGGATACACTGCAGAGGATATCCTCAGCGGGGCCATAAGATAGCTGCCTTCAAGCCTTTCCAGGAAAATAAGCGCGCCATAATCCTTGTCTTCGATCACATTATATATCCTATCCTCTTCAGGAGGGGCATAGTAATCATTGAATGATGCAGCAATCACTATCACAACGATGATGAGAGCAGCCGCATTGCTGATGAGATGGCCGTCATGGTGCTTTGTCCTGCGGAAAAGCCTGTGGAAATTCCCTCTTATTATCCCTACTGCCCATCCAAGGCCCATTGCCGACAAAGGCACCATGCCCAGCATGCAGAAGTATATCATCCTCTGGTAAGGGGCTATCAGGGAGAAAGAATAAATCCTGAACAGATATATCAAAATTAGAGAGACTATCGCCCAGATGATGAATATCTTTGTGCTTCTTCTTTTCATGGCAGGATATATCCCCAGTATCGCAAGCAGAGTTGCAGCGATGCCATAGAGCGAAGGAAGGAAATATCTCAGCTCAATATGCCCCCAACCTGTCTGGAACACGATAAATGAGCTTATGTACCTCATTGTCTCCGAAAGACCCCCTCTCCAGAAGAAATTGAAGAAATATATCAGGAATAAAATGGGAATTATGATGAATACGGACAATATCCTGGCATTTTTTTTGATCAATCCTGCATTTATGATGAGGAATATGGGGTATATCAGGAAAATGGATACTGTGAATAAAGGTTGTATCAATGAGACTATCCCGAGTAAGAAGACGGACATCATGATCTTCGGATTATTCTTCTCTTCCAGCCCTTTGATGAACATCAGAATAGACAGATAAATAAAAGGGATTGAAAATGTCAGTGGAGTGAAAAACCAGAGCCCCATTATGTTGATGTTGCTTTTCAGCGCAGCAAAGAAAATGATCGAGAAAAGCGCAGCATAGAACTCTTTTGTCATTGAATAGACAAGAGAAAATAACATGAATGCGCTTATCGCAGCGAACAATGCAGGCAGGAATCTGTAATTCTGAACAGGATCAAGGCCTGCAAGGACAGAGAATTCTGCAAGGAACACAGTCATCCCTTTCTCAAGGTTGGGCGTATATGAGAGTGTATTGAGGTAAGGGTTGAAATCGAATGTCTTGTTGTATCTTATCAGATGGACAGCCTTCGCAATATGCTGCCATTCATCGACATGAATAGGATATTTATAGCTGAAGTGCGGACTGTATACGATCAGAAAGGTTGCGAGAAGCGCAAGTGAAACAAAGAAAATCCCCATTACCCTTTCTTTTTTTTCATGAGTCATCAACTGGTCCCTCAACAGGGCATAGTAATCTGCATTGTTTTATTAATTTTTACCTGCATTTACCCCTAATTTATCCCTTCTTCATACTTACATCTAACGTATTAAAAACTATTTTACTTTAGTATTATATATAATATTACTTACATAAAACGTAATAAATCTATAAAAATACCTATTTATACTCGTTTTATACTTACAAATAACGTAATATTTATATATGAATACCTACATTTAACGTAAAATTTCAATGCCTATGGCAAAAATAGGGAAAAAAAGAAGAAAAAAGGCTAGTTCTGTTACTCTGAGCAATGAGGAGATAGATTCCCTGAAGAGATCAGTTGAGGCGATAGAATCTGTAAAACAGAAACATGGCCTCTCTTATGGGGATATCCTTGGGCTGCTGAAAGAGGAGAAAGAGAGGATCCCTGTCACCATATTCAACAAGAAGCTGAGCCCGCTGGAAAGCATCTCAAGATACCTCAAGGACTGCCTTGGGCTGAATTACCACGAGATCGCCTTGCTTCTCGCAAGGGATGAGAGGAACATCTGGCACTCATACAATGATTCCTTGAAAAAGCATCCTGAAAGGCTCACTGCAGAAAAAACAAGATTCTTTGTCCCGCTCAAGATTTTTGCTGAAAAGAGATCCAGCATTCTCGAATCGATTGTTGTTCATCTGAAAGATGAGTACAGCCTCGGCTACAGGCAGATCTCAGCGCTCATCAATAGGGATGAGAGGACAGTCTGGACAGCTTTCAGCAGGGCCGCGAAAAAACTGGAGAGGACCAAATCAAGCTCACAAAATGGATTATAAGGAAAAGATAGAGGAATATGGAAATAGGATAGCTGAGCTAGAGAGAAGAATAGGTTCCTCTGTCAGGCTGAAAGGGAGGATCTTGGACGAAGTTGCAAGATTGAATTCCGAATATAATGCTGGCAAGATCACACAGGAGCAGAAACAGGCATATTTCATCAGGATCTTTGACAGCCAATCCTATGATGACTGGCTCAATTATTATGAGAATGACATAAGGAAAAGCAGGGAGATAATATCCAGCCTGAGATCAGAGATACGCTCCATTGAGGATAAGGCTGATAAAGAATCATCAGCAAGCGAGGCAAGGAAAAAATATATGGCCATATTCATGGCCCTCGCATTAGTCTTCGGCCTCCTTGCATTTGCCGGAATGCCCGAAGGAGGATTGCAGGGCATCACAAAAGGGATCCTTGAGCCGAAATCCGGCATAATCGGGAATGTCGTCCTGACAGGAGCTACAACAGGTAGCATCCTTGATTACTCCCCCAACCAGGATATAGGCAGCTTGATCACATTCACGCTCACAATCCAATCCACAGGAGACAATGTAGGCAATGAGACATGGATAAACGTTACTCTTCTCGATAATTCATCAATGACGGCCCTGGAGAATTTCATACTGAACTCAAGCGGCTGGAACTGCTACAACAACTCATATGGAACACTGCGTGATGTTGATAATGTGAGGGGTTGGGAGGGCATAACTGGCTATGGCTTCGGAAGGAACGCCACTGCAGGAAAACCTAAATGCACCCCCACCAACAATTATTTAGTGAACTTAACACCATTCTTCACAGGCGGACTCTATGCTCCGTCTGTGCTTGGCACCTATAACGTGACGTTTAACGCAACATACAACAGGACTGTTGCAGGCATCGCAAGAGTGAATCCTGAGATTGTCGTGTGGCAGAATATAGAATTCAATGTGACAGAGAGATGGAAGCCGACCATGAACGTCTCAGCGCCTCTGAACAATACCTTCAACAACTCCCAGACGATCGTTTTCGAGTACACGCCATGGGACAACTACAGCCTGAAGAACTGCTCTATACTGTTCGATAATGCAGTAAATTCGACGAATTATACAGTATCGAACTTCACTAAGAGCACATTCAGCTTCAGCAGCATGGCTGATGCGATATACAGATGGCGCATAAACTGCACTGACAGCTCGCCGAGCTATAATGTCAATGGTACAGAGGAGTATGTGGTATATATGGACATGACAGCCCCTACGATGACCATAATCCGGCCGTCAAGCAGCAATAATCTCACAACAATCAATTACATGAATTTCAGCTGGAACGCGACAGATAAGATGAGCCCAGGAACATTCTGCAATATAACCATAAACGGCACAGTGAACAATACTGCCCCGTTGTATAACACAAACGGCACAACATTCAACTTCAGCAAGGTGAGCATACCCATCGGAAAATATGTCTGGAATGTCACATGCTGGGACAATGCATCGAACATGAACTCTACCCCTACATGGGATTTCTCTGTGACGGAGCTTGATGCGCCTAAGATAGACCTGTCAGCGCCCCTGCACAACACATACAACAGCTCTGAAGAGATAGTGTTCAGCTACACGCCGAAAGAAAACCTCGGGCTGTTGAACTGCTCGATAATCTTCAACAATATATGGAATTCAACAAATTCAACGATAGCAAACGACACTCTTGCGACATTCAACTTCAGCAGTATGGCTGATGGGATATATGACTGGAGCATAAACTGCACTGACAGCTCGCCGAGCTACAACACCAATGAGTCAGAAGTGAGGAGGCTGTTCGTTGACAGGACAGGCCCGACAATAACGCCTATCGTGCCGAGCAACAGCACGGCAACAGAGAACGCCTTCATGAATTTCACATGGAACGCAACAGATATAGTATGGTTTGATATGTTCTGCAACCTCACGATAAACGGGACTGTAAGGAATCCCTTACCCTTGAACGGGACAAACATGTCGATGATGAACTACACTGTCTCAGGCCTTGAGATAGGCTCTTACCTGTGGAACATAACCTGCTGGGACAATGCGTCCAATACGAACACAACCCCATTGATGCTGTTCAATATAACGCCTCCTTCAAACACGGCTCCGCCGGACACCATAATCGTGGGGATAATGGATGATGATACAGATGACTGCGGCAACAATGCATATGACAAGACAACAAACACCACCCATATGGATTATGTCTTCGGGCCTACGCTCAACTGGACAGAAGGTGTTGATCCTGAAGCAAACGGGATAAAGACAAGGGTATGCATAGGGACCACAACAGACGTATATCTCATAGACCTGCATGCAGAGGCAGCAGGCAATGCATCGACAATATGCACTGTGCTTAATGCATGGTACAATGCAAGCGCAATAGACAACCAATGGGTGAATCTCACAAACTCTACATTCACTTATGGGGGAACGAACAAGACATTCTATGCCTCTTTCATGCCTAT
>PCXZ01000035.1 GCA_002762985.1 Candidatus Woesearchaeota archaeon CG10_big_fil_rev_8_21_14_0_10_44_13
TTTTATGCGTTACTTATGTCGTTGACTATATCTCCATCTTTTTATGTTTATCCTTGCTGCCAGCTTTTTTCTTCAATTCCCCTAGAATGAGCATGTCATCTATCTCTATCAGCTTTTTCACTTCCGGCTTTCCCTTGTTCAGTCTGTAAAGTTTTGCCTTCCCTACATCCCTTGTATGAACAATTATCTCGTTCTTGATCAGGTCATCCCACATCCTGTACAAGGTTGCCCTTCCGATGCCTGAATTCTTAGCCATATCTGTTATGGAAAAATCCAGCTCGCGCTCTGTGAGAAGGTAATCCAGCACCCTGACAGTCGGGGAATCTCCAAGCAGGTTTGCCAACAGAGGTTTTGCTTCCATAGGCATTATAAACATAATCTTATATATAAATGTTACTATTCTGAGACAATGTTGTCTCAGAAAAATCACAAAGATTTATTTATCTGGCCTTCAATGATAACCTTTATGATTATGAAGATAAAAGCGAGGATAATCAGAAGGCTTGTCAGATGGAGGAAGTGGGGCGGCTCCCATACAGAGAATATCATTGCAGGCCTGCCCAGCCACCTTATAGGCTCGAAAACAACAAAAGAAGCGATTGGAGAAATGGTCAGGGACGGATGGATTATTCCTGCGAAGAAGACAGGGGAAATACATTATTCCCTGAATCCGAAAAAGACTGACGAGATACTTAAGTTTTATGAGAAATACTGCGGTGAAGGATAAGATGCCTGAAGAATATGCTTACCTCATTGACGAGAACAACAACGTGATAGGCAAAGCCACAAAGAAAGATATCATCAAGAAAAAACTCATGCATAGGGGAACTACAATCTATGTCTTCAATCAAAAAGGCGAGATCCTCATAACGCAGAGAGCAAAGAAAAAGATGCTGTATCCCGGGCTTTTTGAGATCGGCCAGGGCGGCTCTATGATCTATGGAGAGGAATATGAAGAAGGTGCAAAGAGGGAACTTGAGGAGGAGACAGGGATAAAGAATAAAAAACTTGAGTTTCTTTTTGATTTCTTCTATAGCGATGACAAAGTCAGGTTTTTTGCCAAGACATACAAATGCACCCACAGCGGGAAAATAAGGATGCAGAAAGGGGAAGTTGAGGATTATTTCTTCGTGTCGATTGAGAAGATGAAAAAGATGATTGAGGATAACCCGGAAAAGTTCTCTCCAGACAGCCTTGCGCAGTTCAAAGAATACATTAGGCTGAATAACTAATCACATATACTTCACAAACCTATTCTTCCCGTCAACAAGGATCATCTTAGGCTTAACGGGCTTTTCAGAAAGCTCGAATGCAGCGATTATAACTTTGTCCCCTCTCCTGATCTTCTTTGCCGCTGCGCCATTCATGCATACCTCCCCCAAGCCATTTTCTCCGGCAACAGCATAGGTCTCAAGCCTCTCGCCGTTCGTCACATCCCATACTGCGACTTTCTCATATTCAAGGATGCCTGCCTTCTCCATGAGCGCAGAATCTATTGTGATGCTGCCTACATAATCTACATTGGCTTCAGTCACAGTGGCCCTGTGGATCTTTGCATGAAGGAACCATTTCATAGGATAAATGTTGTTTTCACATTTAAAAAGGTTGTGCAAGGGTTTATGCAAGTTTTAAACCAAAACTTTTATAAATATAGTATATATAATTAGCCTTAATGCGGGAAAAAAGAGGTCAGATAACCCTATTCATCATAATTGGGATTCTTATAGTAGCTTTGGCAGGCGTATTTATCTACATAAGGAGCGAAAAGATCACTATTGAAGAGCCTGAGGTCATCCCCGCAGAGCTGTTCCCTGTGAAAGAATACGTCGAGAGCTGCGAGAAGATAACCCTCACAAAAGCAGTTCTCCTGATGGGCCAGCAGGGAGGATATCTCTATGTCCCTGAGAGCATAAGATACGACCCAACGAGCTTCATAGCCCCGACGGAAAGAAGCGAGATAATAGTTCCTTACTGGTATCATGACGGCAAGACGATAGCTCCGACGATAAAAGGGATGGAAGAGCAGATCTCAAGATACGTGAACGAGCATATCGGCGACTGCCTGAGGAATTTCACGGCGATGAAAGAGCAGTTTGACATAAGGGAGACAGGCAATATCACATCAAAGACGACCATAGGCGTGAACGAAGTCATAATAACGACAAAATACCCCCTGAATGTGGGGGTCAGAGGGACAAAAGAGCTTACAAGGATCGCGACATTCTCTACATCCATCCCCATTAAACTGAGGAAGATGTACGAGCTTGCAGCAGACATAATGGAAGCAGAGAACAACCAGCTTTTCCTGGAAGACCTCACGATAAATCTCATGACATTAGGGCCTGAAATACCTTTCTCTGACGTTGTTTTCCAGTGCGGGCAGCTCAGGTGGTTCAAGCCTGATGTCGAAGAGGCGATAAAGAACATTCTTTACTACAATTTCCCGAAGATCAGGTTCAAAGGCACAAACCATGAGCCCTTCCTCGAATTGGAGGAGAAATATGAGAACCTCAGGCAGTACACCCCTGAGGATATAGGGGCAGGCAAGCTTCCAAAGGCCCAGGATGTGCCTGCAGACGCATATGATTATTTCCACTTCTACTGGGATGCAGCGACAGAGGATTACAAGGACCTCAGGGCAGCAGTCCTTTTCCAGAAGGAATGGAATTTCGACATGGAAGTGAAGCCTAGCCAGGGGGACATAATGAGCGCAAGCTATGGCAAAGGATTCGAGAAATATCTCAGCTTCCTGTGCATAAACATGTTCCACTTCACTTACGACCTCGATTATCCTGTGCAGATAGTGATAAGCGACGATTCCGCATTTGACGGCCAGGGCTATAGGTTCAAGTTCGCTTTCCCGGTGATCATAAGCAGCAACCAGGGCAACAGGGAGAGCGTAGGGGTCACAAGGATGGACGTCCCTGAAGGCAGCGACGGAGGCTATTGCGACGAGAAGACAAAGGAGACTTATGACATAAGGGCAAAGGACTCCACCACTTTCACGGACATCAGCGGAGCGAATGCGACATTCAACTGCATGAACACATATTATTGCAATGTGGGCCAGACTGATGCTGATGGCGGCATTTACAGGGTGAGGTCACAATTGCCTTCTTTCTGCAGGCCGGGAGCGATAGACATGAAGCACGAGGATTATCTCGACACGAGCCAGGATATAGAGCCGGGCAAATTCGACGTATTCGTTTTCATGACCCCATTGAAGACCCTCGATTTCGAGGCTAAGAAATACAGGATCACCGCAGGGATGCTCATGCCCCAGGAGCCGCTTGAGGAAGGCCAATATGCAGTAATATATTTAAGGTCTGACAATTTCACAGGCTATGATATCTACAGGAGGTATCCTGCAGAGGCAGACTCGCCAGAGGAATTCAATACCATAAAGCTGCCGAAAGTTGACGCGACTTATGACCTGGATGTGATATTGATGAGCAGGGAAGATGAGCCGATAGGAGGCTACAGGAGCAAGGTACTGATAAAAGGATCCGATGTATCATCAGCATCAAGGATAGTGTTCAACTCGATAGAGAAGATACCCCATCCTGAGACAGATGACCAGAAGGCAGGCATGCTCATAGACATAGGCAGCTCGAATTACACAAATCTTGTGAAAGTAGAGCTTGGGCCGTGAACGATCAATATAAAAAATCGAACTTGATAATACAAACTTAATAATATAAACACTTCAAAATGAAATCAAAGACAAGATCAGTATTGCAGATCATCGCATTGTTCTGCATATACCTCATCATAGATACAACTATGGTCCATGCTCTCATAATAAACTATGATCCAGTCTCTGACATTGATGTCTCAGGCGCGCAGGCGACGATAAGATGGACGACTGATGCCGAAGCAGACAGCAAAATAGAGTACGGCACCACGCAATCATTAGGCTCTTCAGGAGATGATCCGACATCATCCACATCCCATTCTATAACACTGACTGGGTTAGGGGCAGCAGCCACTTATTATTACAAGCTGACCTCTTCTGGCAATGGAGAGATTGCCACTGCAGATAACTTCGGCAGCCTGTATTCGTTCACAACGCCCGCAGCGTCAGCGGATACAGACACTGCCCCTCCCCAGTTCAATGTCACACTGCCGCAATACTACAACAGGAGGCAGATAACCTTCGGCGGCTATACGAAACCAGACAGCATACTCAGGCTTTACCTTAATGCGAATCAGGCAGACATAGGCACAGACAAGTACATACAGCTGACGACTTCTGATGCAAGCGGGCATTTCATCTTCAAATACGTGAATCTGATTGATGACAACCAGCTGACAATATGGGCTAAGGATCCTTCCGGCAGCACAAATTCTGCCGCATTCCATGTGATAGTGGATGCAGACAGCCCTGTTGTCCAGATGAAAGAGCCTCCGGCGCTCGCATCATCGACGACAGTGGCGATAAACGGCTCTGTGAACGAGGATGTGACTGTCACTATCGCAGTCAACAATGACACGAAGACCCAGGAAGTCAAGGCAGGGAATTTCAACCTAATGCTTTCATTGAAAGAAGGGATAAAGAATGATGTGGACCTGCAGTTTTCAGACAAGGCAGGCAATGTCTTTGAGAAAGAGTACAGGATAAATGTTGATACAGAGGGCCCGAAGATATTATGGAACAACCTGAGGTCATTGGATCCTTCATACATACAGGATGTGTATGTGGAAGGCAATGTCTCCAAGCCGGGCGCGACAATAGTCATATTCGTCAACAATAAGACCTATTCGTCAGAGGCATGGAGCACAAGCGTGAGGGACATGCTTTTCCATTACGGCTCCATACTCGGAGACGGCGACCAGAAATATGTTACAAAGGCCGATGAGAGAGGCCATTTCAGGATTAAGGTTTTCCTGACACAGGAGATTATCACAGCAAAATCAGAATACCAGCAGGATGTGTACAAGACTTCGCCTGCTCCGAGCAGCACGGGCCCAGGAGGGGCTCCGACAACATACGGCACATCGAACACTGCAGTAGGCAGGGTCACATCAGGGTCCACAGGCAGGTATTCGAATGCATGGGACAATAATATAGTCATAGTCGCGATGGACGAGCTTGGAAGGTCTGACAAGCAGTCAGGCATAATAACATTCGCAAGATGCGGCTATGGCGCAGACTGGAACATACTTGTGAAGAATCCGACACCTTCTGTGATAACACCTGAGCACCTCAGGCAGGGGATTGCGCAGATCGCATTTGCAGTGAATCTTGAGTGGCAGGGCCCGGGCACAAAACAGAAACTGCTCAGGGATCCCGTAGTGCAGCAGTACAAGCTGAGCGATGAGATGAAGAAGGACTATGTCTTCGATCCCAACCAGCTTGTCTCAGGAGTGCATCCTGTATGGAGCCAGGACAGGAAAAGGGGATATGTGGTTATAGACCTGAACAAGAAGGATTACCAGCAGAAAAATCTCACTGACCTAAAGAAAGAGGACCTGCTTGTGAAGCTGCCGATGCAGGTCGAGCTCGAATACCAGTATGATGACGGCTCAGGGAGCATAGTAACCGGTATCCAGAAGCAGTGCTGGGACATAACGACTGTTCTTGACGTGAGGATACCCCCGAGCGTGATACCCAAGGAATTGTTGAATGCATCTGTCCAGTTCCTGAACAGCACGATAACAGCCATAAACAAGATACTCAAGCCACTTAAGGCGATAACGATAGTAGTCTTTGTTACATGCCTTTTGAGCTGGGTCATGTATTTCTTCGCATTGATGAGGAAAGCATATGACTGCATGGATTCAAAAGACGGAAAGACCAAGAGCGACGCATGCCTCGAGTCAGAGGCCAATGCGAAGAAAGTCGAGAAGTACATGCATTATGTATGCGACAGGATATTCTGCCCGAGCGTACCGACAGCAGATTATTATCTCCAGGAGATGGCAAGCAAGGACTGCAGAGGAAAACCGCTGTCAGCAGCCATGAGCAAGGATGACAATGCCTGCGGCCAGGAATACATGGACCAGTGGGATTCAGGATGCCTGCTCATGAACGAGCTTGAAAGGTCGAAGTGCATAAGATACCAGGAAGGGGATTCGCAGTTCCAGGAATCATGCGCAGAATCAGGCCAGATGCTGAAGAACATCTGGTATGGTGCTTCAGATTTCTGCAGGAAAAAAGAGACGCAGCAGGCAAGGGTGTTCTCAGTGACCAAAGGCAAGGAGACACAGCAGTATGTGCTCGATGAGAACGGGAAAGCCATGCTTGTCGTGAGCGAGACCTCGCAGGCAGGCCTGAAGAAGACAGAAGGCGGCTATGTGACTGTGGGAAGAGGAGGATCTGAGACGAAATATAACACGGGGCCGTTCGAGACATTCTCTGAAGGCAACAAGGACATCAATGTCAATGATTATGATGATCAGGGCAGGCTTTATTATACTGATTCAACAGGCAAGAAGAACTATGTCTGCAAGGAGCAGGGCGGGATAAGGACGATGAACCTTGATGAGAAAGGAGAGCCTAACCCCAAAGAACTCGAGAGGGGATGCAAGCCCATGACACTGCCTCCAGAGATAATGGATGCCGCCAATCTTCCGAACACGCAGAAATATGTGGTAAAACCAACGGACAATCTGCTTACTGCTATGCAGTGCGTATGCCTCCCTGCGATAAACGGCTTCTTGACATTATGGAGGAACATGCTCGGGGCCATAATGCAGTGCTTCCAGTCTATACTGATAACAGGAGACGGCAGCACAGGGCTCTGCAGGTCTGTCCTGACAACATACATCTGCGACATAATATTCGACGCAATAAGATGCTTCGTCAACAGGTATGGAGGAGGGATGGCTTCAAGGCAGGATGAAAGGGGAGGGATAAGCTCATTCTTCAAGTCAGCAGCCACAGCAGGAGGAGACATACAGGAATCGATAACAGGAAGGTACGGCCAATCGGCATTGTACAAGACCATGTTCAGCGAGAGGAAACTTATACATGCTGCATGCCTGTGGGCATTCACAGGGGACTTTGATTTCGACATCGGTTCTGCATTGACAGGCCCAGGCGCGATCCCGCTGAAATCCAAGGCATTCCTCTACCCCAGGACAAGAAGGTTCATAGCAAGCAATCCTCTAAATGGATATACAACTCATATCTATCACATAGGCGCAGGCCTTGTCGCAGGCGCGGACATGAGCTACAAGCTGCAGCTTGTCTGCTCTGCCAGCGACGGCTGCGATCCGAAAGAAGGATTCCCGAACGGGATGTGCGACTGCGCAAAGCAGTCAAAGGAAGTCCTGAAGGACATAACAACATCATTCGGTCCAGGAAGGCTCAATGCAGGAGAGATGCTGGGCCCCAATGAAGG
Organism: Candidatus Woesearchaeota archaeon CG10_big_fil_rev_8_21_14_0_10_44_13; assembly: GCA_002762985.1. GTDB lineage: Archaea > Nanobdellota > Nanobdellia > Woesearchaeales > UBA12501 > 1-14-0-10-44-13. The sequence continues at coordinate 7,347 of PCXZ01000035.1, forward strand.
AGACATCTATGTGAAGGTTTCAGATGATAAATACAGGTATGATACTGTAAGGCTCACATACTGGTACAAGGACAATGAAGGCACACCTCAGACCGTAGTAGAGGAAGGCAGGATAACCCAGATAGGGGGCAATCCTCCTGCAGAGTGCAGCTTCGATCTTGCAGGAGGGGTCTTCAGATGCGCTTATGAGGTTGGGGATATTGGATATGCCATATTCACAGAAGTCCCTAAGCCCGAGAAAAAAAGATATGGTCTTGGGGACACAGTCTATCTGAATTTCAAGATCGACAAGAGGAGCCCGCAGAAGCCGACTGAAGGATTGTCACAGGGCGCCCTGTCGAGTTATGACCAGATCCCGTTCTATCTTGTGTATAGTGTAATACCTCCTAAAGGAGGTGCAGCAGCAGGCCCAGACACGATTGTCCCCATAATACCTGAGGGGATCACTGATTATTCAGGGAGGATACCTGGCATAGTGATATCAGAGGATACGCTCATGGGAAGGATGACAGGCAAGGATTACGAAGTCCTTTCCAAGAAGCCCGATCATGCCACAAACATACTCAACCCAAATGATTATGACTCGGGCAGCATGGGGTCGCTCCATCCTGATTTCGCCGTTTTTGTGAGGCAGACGACAGACGAAAGCAAGCTGACAGCAGAGCAGAAGAAGGACATAGACTCTTTCAGGACATTTGCGGTCAAGGTATGCGACGGCGAGATGAAAGAGAATGATGTTAAAGGCCAGATCGTCGAGGAGTTCGTGATGTCCTCATCATGTCAGGAGATCACAGACGAGTCCAAATCGACTTCGGATATGGGTTTTGAGACGCAGCCTTACAAGAAGATATTGCGGGTCAAATACAAGGGGATGACAATAGACCTAAGGTATGCGAGCGTGCCTGTTGTTTTAAAGCCGGCGAAAGACAGCTGGGGCGTCGGATTCATAATGAGATACAAGCCCGCAAGCACGCAGAGCTCAGTGGACTGCAAGACGAGCTTCACTACGGCAAAGCCAGCGATATTGACTGTGAAGATATCGCTGCACCCATGCAGGCAGAAGGACGATACCCTCCCTAAATCATTATCGAACTGCGAGCTTGACCCGACAGTAGTCGATTATTTCGGCACAGTGCAGGAGTACGAGATAGGCATTGAAGCCATATGCTCAAAGACAGGCGAAGAGGAGCAGAAAAAGTGCCCCATAGGCCTGCTCCTTGACAAGGGATGCGAATGCAGGAATGAGATTGTCGGAAGGAACAATTGCGGCCAGGACAAGAATAATGGCTATTGCTATTATGCTGTCAGCGACCTGAAATGCGTCGAATACAAGACGTGCCCTAAGAGCACAGCAGCTGATCCCAAGATAATCAATAATGAGATCACAGGCGTCTTGATAGAGGCAGGAGCAAAGGGGATAAACCGCTATTATTGCGACTGCGACAATTATCCTGATATGGAAGATTGCACTGGGAAATACTGCTATGACAACGGCAAGAGCGGATATGGTTGCTATCCTGATGCTCCGCAGAGCAGTTAGATATATCAATTATGAGATTATTAACGCCGCCATCATGGCGGAGTTCAGTTATTGAAACCGGTTATTGAAACTTATCTTACTAAGGTGATTACAAATGAAATATCTCAAAGAGATGCAAAGCCATATAGCAGACAGCTTCAGGATATTCATAAGAAACCCCATTTTCATACTCTCATCCTTCTTCGTAGACCTGCTTTTTTTCCTGCTGTTCGGCATAGTCTATTCCTTCTTCAGCTCAGGCATGATAGAGCATCTTATTGAAGTAAATAATCTGATCGGGGAACTGAACAGCCAGCTCTCGGCCATAACAGCAGGGTCAGAGGACAATGCTGTGCTTTCTGCCATCATGCAGCAGCAATCCGTCGTTATGGAGCACCTTAAGTGGATAGGGATATATGTCGGCCTGATCGTCGTCTCAACTTATATATTATGGTGCATCTTCCAGGGCATAAACTGGCATCTTGCATCCTGGGTGACGCACAAAAAGAAGACGCATTTCTACGTTTACCTGGGAAGGTTCAGCCTCCTTAATCTAATATGGCTCATCGCTCTCGGCCTTATAGGCTACATCACCTACAAGCTTTCAGTCTATAATGCGATGGCGACCATCACCGTCATAAGCCAGAATTCGATAAATTACCTCATGCTTTTCCTTGCTGCTGTCCTGCTGTACCTTGCAGTGGTTTCATACAGCTTCTCGGCCAAAGAGGGGTTTTTGGGGTCTTTGAAGAATGCTTTTGTTCTCGGCGTCAGGAAGGCAAGGTTCTATGCCGCTTCTTACCTTCTTGTCGCGCTTGCAGTTTTCCTGGTGTATCTCTTGATCTCACTGCTTAATCTTGGGTTAGTTGCAGCTGTCCTTGTCGACTTAGTCATCATGCTGCCGATGTTCGCATACGGAAGGGTCCTGTTCCTGAGCATAAGCTCAGGAGAATCAGGGGGAGAATCAGGAAAAGAAAAAGTAGGAAAAGGAAAAATAAATCCGAAGAGAAAAAGATAAGAAGAAAAGGATAAGGAACAATATCGGGCAGGACATAAGCTATAAGCTGAACAGATCAAGCTGCTTTCTTCTTAGCGTAATGTTTTCCTTCAACATGCTCATATGTCACTGAGCCTTTCCCTTTGTTGAAATGATCCAGGAAAGGCAGCGCATCATCTATCCTCATCCTGTTAGCATGGACAAGACTATCGGCTTTCGTATATTTCACGATATCCGACACATCACTATCTTCAAAATGGCTCGAGAGCGCAGGTATTAATTTGTTAATCTGTTTTTTCTTCAGATCTTTAGAAACTTCATTATGCACATCTTTGGTGTATTGGTGCTTCTTTTCATTGACTGCCTGCTCGATCTCTGCTTTTGTTACCTGGGCATATCCGCTCAATAGCATGTCAACGCCGAATTCATCCTCTGTTTTGACCTCGCTCTTGAGCCTTTTTTTGGCAGCACTTATATAATGATCTGTGATCTTATCGATGAACTGCTTCCTCATATCATCTTCTTTGAGCTTGTCAAGATCAATCTCGCCATCTTCATCCTTCAGGAGGTCAGTCGCATTATCATACGCTTTGCTGCCCTCTACCTGTGTTGAAGTCAATAGCTTGTTTAACTTCTTCCTTCTTTCATAATAAGTCTTTATTTTCTCGGGTATGTCTTCTGTCATCTTAATTCCTTCGTTACAAATAAATTAGCATATCCCAAATATAAATCTTTCGCTTTTTCATAGTAATAAAACGGCAATAAACATGTTTTCAGTCGGATTCCCTGGGTTTTTCCATCTGACTTTTTTGTCACAGTCTTATATACTTGATATCAAATGTATTTATAAATAAGATTGACCACAAAGAGGCATTGGCTGGTTTAATGGCCTTTTTAGCCTTTATTGAGGATATTGATAAAAAAGGGACAAATGCAAGGCCATTAAAAATCAAATTAAAATCAAATTAAAAATCAAGAATCCCGTTAAAAGATGGGAAAACAATAAAACCACAAAAAAACATCAAAGAACAATAAAAAATAATAAAAACCTGTAGGTGGCAAACATGGCAAATGATAAGGAAGAGAAAAAGATTGCAAAGGAACTGAAGGAAAAGAACGACAGGGAAGCAGAGGCAAGGGAGAAGCAGGAAAAGGCCATGCAGGAAGATATGGAGAAGAAGCTCCCCAAGGAAGTGAGAGAGAAGCTCGCCAAGATAAAAGAGAAGCTGGACAAGTTCCAGAAGCAGGTCGTAAAGAAATTTGACAAGTACATAATGGGCATAGCGCTGTTGCCGCCACCGAAGCCGCAGGAAGGGTCCTCAGAGCCTGTCGATAAGGACAAGATCCATGTTCTAGTGCTTGTCGATGATACTGACAGCCAGAAGATGTCGAAGCTTGAGCTAAAGGACAAGCTTACGGCCATAATCGCGAAGACAGCAGAGGAGATCGACAAGAACATCACTCCCCAGACGCTTATACTCTCAGAAGTATGGCAGAGCTGCTATGATGCTAAATATGACATCCTCCAGCTTGTCGCACTTGGCGCCCCGATATATGACGGAGGCATGCTTGCTGCGATAAAGATAGCGGAAGTCCACAAGACAATGGTGCTGAAGAAATTCGAGAAGTATATCGTCAGCTATGTGCTTGCAGGCAGCCTTGTGCAGGGCAGGGCCACGAAAGATTCAGACATAGATGTCTTCGTCGTGATAGACGATACTGATGTTAAGAAGATGACAAGGGCCGAGCTGAAAGACAAGCTCAGGGCGATAATAATAGGCATGGGGATCGAGGCAGGAGAGCTCACAGGCGTGAGGAACAAGATCAACATCCAGGTATACATACTGACTGATTTCTGGGACTCGATCAAGGAGGCAAACCCCATAATCTTCACGTTCTTGAGGGACGGAGTGCCGTTCTATGACAGGGGCATATTCATGCCATGGAAACAGCTTCTTAAGATGGGGAAAGTGAAGCCGTCCATGGAAGCGATAGACATGTACATGAGCTCAGGCGAGCAGATGCTCCAGAGGGTGAAGTTCAAGATAAAGGAGATGGGCATGGAAGATATCTTTTATGCCCTGCTCACGCCGTCGCAGGCAGCGCTCATGCTGTATGGCATCCCGCCTCCGACCCCGAAAGAGACTCCGGAGCTCATGAGGGAGATATTGGTCAAGAAGGAGAAGCTGCTCGAGGAGAAATATGTGGCGATCCTTGAAAAAGTCATAAAGGTCAGGAAAGATATAGAGCATGGCACGAAAAAGGACCTCACTGGCAGGGAATTGGACGAGCTGCTGACAAGCTCAGAGGATTTCCTGAAGAGGATAAAAGACCTTTTCACGCAGATAGAGAAGATGAAAGAGGAGGAGTCCATGCTCCACATCTACGAGACTGCTGTGACCATCATAAGGGACGTTCTCAAGCTCGAGGGCATAGAGAGGGTCAAGGCAGAAGAAGTGATAAAGCTTTTCGAGACCGAGATGGTGCATCTAGGCAAGATCCCTGAGAAATTCCTCAGGATACTGAACCTCATCGTCAAGGCTAAGCACGACTATGACTCAGGGAAACTGACAAAATCAGAGGTGGAGAATGTCAAGAAACAGAGCAGCCAGTTCATCAAGTTCATGGTCGAGTACATGCAGAGGAAGAGGGGAAGGGAGCTTGAGAGGGCCAGGATAAGGATCAAGCACGGCAACAGGTATGGTGAAGTGATACTCCTGGACAAAGTGGCTTTCATAATACATGACCTTGAGAAAGAGGAGAAGGAGATCACAAAGTCTAAGATAAACGACGACGGGAGCCTCGGAAGGGTCGAGGAGAGCTCGATGGAGGAGCTTGAGAAGGCGCTTGCAAAGGTCGAGATCCCTCCGAAAGTGTTCATCAAGGAGCCGGTGTTCGAGAAGCTGAAGGAAGTCTTCGGGAAGGATGTTGAGATATTGATGAGTTATTGATTTTTTATTCTTATTTTTTTATTTATTATCCCCTAAAACCACAAAATTTATATACTTGGTTATACCAATATAACCAAAATGATAGCTGTTGAATCGACACTGAGGGAATGGGGAAGGTCAATCGGGGTAGTTGTACCTAAAGAAGCCATCGAGAAGGAGCATCTCAAGGCAGGCGATACTGTCAAGTTCCTGCTTGTGAGGAAGACCAATGCCCTTAGAGAGACATTCGGCACCCTTAAGCTGAAGAAAACATCAGACCAGATGCTTAAAGAGATCGATGAGGAGGGATGGGATGAGCGAGAACATATTCTTCTTTGATACTTATGCCTTCTTCGAGATATTGGACGGCAACCCTGATTATGATAAATATAAGGATGCTATTCCATTGACATCAATATTCAATCTCGCAGAATTCAATTATTGCCTAAAAAGGACAGAAGGAAAGAAGATAGCAGACAGATACACTGACAGATATCTGCAATATCTTATTGAAGTTGATATTATAGACATAAAAGACGCCATGGATTTTAGGATGAATAATAAAAAGCTTTCAATGCCGGATGCTATAGGATATATTCTTGCAAGAAAACATGGTGTTAAATTTTTGACAGGTGATAATGATTTCAAGGACATGCCTGATGTGGAGTTTGTGAAATAGGTCACTTCATCTCCCTCTTGAACTCCTTCTCGGCCTCATCGATCTCTTTCTGGAGGAATTTCCCCTCGTCTTCGTCTTTTGCTTCCATCCTGGGCTTCTGCTCCTCTTTCTTCTCTGCCACTTTTGCCCTGGGTTTCTCTGCAGGCTTCCCCTTCTCATCCTCTTCCTTCTTCTTCATGATATCAGAGAACCTATGCAGCCTTACAACTATCACGCCCAGCAGGGGTATTATCAATAGAGGGAGGATGATTTTGAAATAATCCCTCGATTCGATGTCTATGCCGAGCTGATCTGCGATCCCCATGCTCCTTATCTGCTTCCTGCAGTCTTCTGAGAGGACGCCTTTCACATCATATTCGAAGTATTTCTCCGAGGTTATCTCCTCGAACTGCCACATGATCAGCGGGTCAGCGTTGAGCACCTTAAGGTTGGCCTTGTATCTCTCATCTATGTTAAGGTAATCTATCTGCTTTGCGAGGCATTTCGGGATCTTTTCTATGACTGACATGCCCTTGAGGCCTTTCTTTGGGTTTATCTTCGTCTTTATCTTAGTGTAGGTCTCGCCGTCTTTCTGGTATTCCTCGAATTCCTTCGAGATCCTGACTGCATTTGCAGTGTCCTGCTGTTTTTTCAGCAGGGAATTGAGGTTCTCGCTCGGCTTGACCCCTATCTCCTTCAGGAGAGCCTCGTCTACCACCTTATTGACCTCGAAAAGCAGCACATAATCCTTTGTGATGTTCTGGATATTGAAGCTTATCACGGGGTCATCCTGCAATATGGTGAACTTGTTCGGGCTCTGGATTTCTGACGCCGAATTCGCTACTGATTTGGGTATTGTGATCTCAAGATCCGCATTTTCAATTGTTATCGGGAGGAGATTTCTTATGCTGAGCATTATCAGTGATTTCAATCCTGAGACCTGCCTTGATTTCGTTATCTCGAATACGCCGAGATCCGTGACCTCTGAGATGAGCTCTCTTGCCTGGTCTGCTGTTGTCTTCATTTCCACCCCTTTATCCTTAAGGTCGGACAATATCCCTGTAGATTCCTTCTGCTTGAGGTCATTGCTCACATCGTCGATTATCGATGTGGGCTGCGTCTGGAGCTTCACAGTGAACTGCGATGAAGCGATTGTTTCAGCACATTTCACCTTCAGTGTGTTTATGCCTTCTTTCCCTTCGATCGTCCTTGTATTTTCGGATATCGCGACAAAATCCTTGTCATTCAACGAGTATGAGCATGCTGACGGCTTGCTTGCGGCTATTGTCAAAGGGACGATCTTCTGGCTGTAGACCTGGTTGGTCGGGGAGTTTATGGAGATTGTGAGGGTTTGTTCTGCGGTAAGCACGTCTGCTTTTGTGCAGACCCCGCTCTTGCAGGCCTCTCCATTGAGGCAGTCTTCATTCTTCTGGCATTGCAGGACGTGTATGTTCATAGTCAGCACCTTGTCGCATACCCTCTCATTATATCTGCTCGATCTTGCATAATATGTCAGCTTGACCTGATAATCGCCCTTGTTCCTGTATAGATGGTTGAATTGCTGGAACTCATTCTTTTCTCCGTCCCCCAATTCCCAATTGTATCCTTCTATCGTAGATCCTTCATCCTCTCTCGCATAGAAAGTGATAATATCCCCCATGTAATAATTTCCACCATCAGTAGGATGGATTATCTCAACAGTGCCCGTGGATTTGAGGACATCAGCCACATTGCAGTTGCATGCGTTGTTCTCGTTCACATTCCCGTCGCAGTTGTTGTCGTATGCGTCGCAAGTCTCCGTCTTGCCCGGGTTTATGTCCTTGTTGTTGTCATCGCAGTCAAGGCATCTCCCATTCGAGCATTTGAAATATGTTCCTGCGCATTTCATGGAAGAATCGCAGTATGTGTCTAAGTCCTTGTCGCAGCCTTCATCGACTGTCCCGTCGCAGTCATTGTCGAGATTGTCGCAGGTCTTCTCGTCTGTTTCATAAGAAGGGGTGAAGGTGTAGCCGCATCCGGGCCACTGGTTGTTTGTGCATGTCTCCTTGCTGTTCTTGCATACGCCGTTCTGGTTAGGGCAGAGCCTTTGCGCTGTTCCGGTGCATATGCACGAAGAAGCCGCTGAGCAGTCTGTGTCTGCGCAGTCTATATTGTTGTCGCAGTCATTGTCTATGCCATCGTTGCAGGTTGTTTCCGCAGATTGTGTTTGTTGGCACTCACAACCGTCCGAGATTAGGCTATTTAGGTTAACATATCCTGCATTACAGCTCGCCATTGCGCATGTCCCTGCTGAGCATGCCGCTGCTGCGTGCGAAAATGAGCAGACCCTGTTGCAAGATCCGCAGTTGTTGGGATCTGTCTGTAGGTTAAAACCGTCATCAGCAGCCCCATCACAGTCATCATCTAACCCATTGCATGCCTCTGTCGTTGATGGCCCAGGCACGCATGAGGGCAGCCATGATCCCACAGAGCACATTTGTGATATTATGTTGTAGCAAATGCCAACGCCGCAGGTTTGCTGCCTTGAAAGGCCGTCGTCAGCAATGCCATCACAGTCATCATCGATGTTGTTGCATGTTTCAGTTGCCGGGCTGCCTGGAACGCATGCAGGAGCCCATATCCCTCCTGAACATGTCTGTTGGACAGACCTGGAGCAGGGGCCAAGCCCGCACGTCCCTGTCCTTGTATCGCCGTTTGCGCAGGAGCATCCTTCATCAACCTGTCCGTCGCAGTCATTGTCCAATGTATCGCATGTTTCTGTGGTTGCGCCTTGATAAGGATTGCATGTGTTCGGGAATCCGCCAATACAGTTCTGCACAGTATGCAGGCATATGCCTACACCGCATGTTGTTGTGCCGAGGTTTTCGTCTGTCTGTCCGTCGCAGTCGTCGTCAATGTTGTTGCAGGTTTCTGATGCTGGACTGCAGCTTCCTGCAGAGCAGCTTGTTCCTGCAGAGCAGGTTAAAGGAGAGCATGTTGTTGTGTAGCCTTGGCAGCTTCCTGCACCATTGCAGTGATAATCTGTTAAAGTTCCGGTTCTCCCGCATATTCCTGAGCAGCCAGTGTATGAGCATAATGTGTCTGTGCCGCATTGGGTTATTGAAGGCGCAGTTTGGTACTGGCAGGAGCCTCCAGCACATGTTGCAGGCAGTTGATAGCATGTTGGAGGGCTTGTACAATCTGAAGCCGTGCCGCATTGTGTACATGTGCCTGGTGCAGGCGGAATACAGTTTCCTGTACCGCATGTATTTATATGAGTGCATCCTGCAGTGCATGAATCGGTTGTGCAGCTTAATCCATCATTGCAGCTATCTCCGCAGCTCAGGCAGTTGGATGTTGTGCCTAAAGTGATTTCGCAGCCATTGGCTGTGTTGCCGTCGCAGTTGGCATAGCCGCTATCGCAAACGCATTGGGAGCCGCTCCAAGAATCATGCGCTCCCGGGCAGGTATCTGAGTGTATGCATTGGCCGCCTGAGCAGGAGTCGGTTGTTGAGGGGTTGCTGTCGTCGCAGGAGGTTATTTGCCAATCTAAACAAGGGTCGATATCATAATTGCCACATGTCCTAAGGTTGCTGTCGTCGCAGGAGGTTTGGCCTGAATAACAATCATCAGTGCAAGGAGGCGGACAGTCTCCAGGGCACGTGGTGTAGTCTTCGCCTTTGCCTGGATCGCAGGTTGTATCACCACACGCCGCAGTAGTACAATCATCGCACCAATTTAAATCTTCTCCACTTTCACATACCCCATTACAAACTCCTACATTACAAAATGCACAATCTGCAATTACAAATCCAGCATAGTTTAAAAATATAAAGAAAAACGCACCAATTAATATAAACTTTTTTAAGTTCATCCAAAAACCCCTTTTAGGGCAACCAAACAAATATCTTTTATAAAATTTGCTATAAAAACCAGGAAATCCAGCTAAAACATTGCCGCAAATCCTCCGGAATTCCCGGAAATCCTTCGGACTTTTGTCACTACTAAGTAGATAAATTTAGAAAGATTTATATATCAAATATATATTACCTTGCTGCCATGGCTACCGCAAACAATCTTTTTTTGATTATCATAGACCAGTTAAGGGCTGATTATAAAGAGCATCTTCAAAAATGCTCTAAATTGCTGCCTAACCACGCAGTTTGCTATGTTGATTCATTGCCTTCTTCTACAGAGTCTGCTCATGAGACTATTTCCTCAGGAGAACAGCCAAGAATCCATGGTTTTATATCAAAGACTGCTAAAGGAAGGGCAAAAGGCCTTGATCAGCTGATAATGAAATTAAGAAGAAAAGAGCTTCCTTCTTTGGCTTCTTTAGGTCATAAAAACGGATTTGGCGTCTATGTAATCGGCGGCAAGGAAGAGACAGTGCGCGTTATGGGTGATGAACCTAATTGCCGGGCTATGGTATATTATTTAAAAGATAACCCTCTCTTTAATGATAAATTTGTGCACGTATCAAACAACCAGATTTTGGACTATTCTCTCACGCAGTTGCTGAACGAAATAGATTTTAAGGGTATACCTCAGCCACAATGGGACAAGAAGGTATTAAACATATTCAGGCACATTTACATGATGGAATCGCTGCAAAAAAAATTCTTTATCATGACTTTAAGCTCATTAGACAAGCTGGGTCACGATTATGGCCCCAATTCAAAGGAAGTTTGTGAACATCTAAAATTCCTTGATAATTCATTAGTTGACTTGATTAATAACAAAGATGCTTCAGTTATAATAACTGGTGACCATGGCTGCAGATTAGTTTCAAGATATGTCATAGAACCTGCCGAAGCAGGAAGTGATATATTAAGAGTCTATAACTTTGATGGCAATTCTATAAGATTTCATGAAGATCATTCTCTTGATAATTTTGGTAGTATTTCAGACATCCAGTATGACGGAGGGTTATTGCGAATATGGTTTAAAGGTGAAGGAAGCCTATCAGAAAAAGACTTATCTTTTTTCTTTAAATATGGCCATGTATTTCCTCATTATACTCTGCAGAAAGATGCTGATGAGGAGATAGTCAGATTATATGAAAACTCCAAACATGAAAATTTAGGGGATGTGCTGGTCGTTGCCAGGGGCGACTCTATGTTCTGCAAATTAAGCTGGATTGAGGACCCGATAAGGAAAAAGATTGCTGGGAGAGCCATCTTAAAGAAAGGGGAACTACCAATCGGAGAACATGGGACACAGTACTCTGAAGATAGAGAAGTCTGTTTTCTGTCTAATAACCCTGTAAAAGAGAGACTAAACAACACAGAAATATACGAATATATCAATTCAATTATGAGATAGATCACTCCATTAAGGAGGCGGTCCATGAAAATGTGTTGGGTCAAGGGTATAGCATATCTCATCTCTTCTTCTGCTCATCCTTTTCTCTTCGTCTCTGCCCAGAGTTCCGTTTGCTCTTCCCTCATCCAATCTAACCTCCAAATCCCTACGTTCATCATCTATCTCTTTCTCCCATTTAAATCTCTTCCTTAGGTCATCAACAGAGAGCGTGCTATTAATACTACCTACAATATTGTATTGGTCCAAACTGTCTTGTGTGAATCTCTTCCAAAGCTCCATTCTCATATCTTTAAGACATTGGGCATCCTGCTCAGAAAGCATGCCTCCTTCATCTATTATCCTGTCATAAGGGGCCATTTTAGCCCTGTAAGTATCAAATTCAGGCTGAGTGAATTCTTTTAATCCTGCTGGTTCATTGGTTTGCATAGATATATATAATGTTTTCTGAGTATTTAAATATATTGTTTAAGAATTCGCAAAACAAGAGATTTTCAACTTACTCCCAAGTTGCCCAAGTCGGGTTGAATATTATGTCCAGATTGCCGTAATCTGCTTTATGCGCATCAACATGCTGTATCAGGAATTGCTTCATTATGTTCCTTAGGTTAGTAACTGCATCAGATGGTAGATTATTGAAGTCATTAACTGAACTCCCGTCCGGTTCAAAATACAACCTAATCTTAGGATTTCCAATTCCATCATTATCAAAATACCACGGATCATGCGCAATATGCAATTCTCCATCTCCTGCTCCCGGATCATAATTTCCATTTGTGTATCTTGAAAGGAAATCTTCCAATTGAGTGATTGTCCCAGGCCATGCCGGGCTTGAGCATTTTATCAGTTCTGCTGCTATAGGGCTTACATAAGATGGATTAACTCCGGTCTCCCCCTGCACCATAGCTACTGCTTCATTATAGTTTAAAAAGATACTTCCAACAGGGAACCAGTAATTTACATAAAACTCCGGCTTGCTTTTTATCGTCGCTGTAGGTGAATTTGAAACGGGGCTTTCGTTATTCGCCTCGTCAACTGCCTTTATCGAGAAGTACCATGCTCCTGTAGGCACAGGGAAAAACTGGTCATATTGCGTTCCTGATGGGCCTACTGCAGTTACTGTCCCTATGCTTGATGCATTTTCCCAGTCAGTCTCATTGTTAATTGGATTTGCGGAATATCTTATCTCAAAATAGGAAGGTGTTCCGATCCAGTCATCATCGCCGGAGCTTACCCACCTTAATCTGGCCTCCTCGCCATTATTCACAGAGGCATAAGATTCAAGATTATCCATCCTCCCAGGCGCAATCGTATCCACTATAGGCGGAGGCGGTGTGGGATTATTCCCCCCGTGGCCTCCGTCGCTGCCGCAGGCTGTAAGAAAGACTGTTGTGCCGAACCCCGCAATCCATGATCTCCTAGTGAACCGATTATTAGAAAGTTCTGAGAATGTACCGAGCATGTTTTCGAGTGATTTTAGTATTCCCATCTTAATTCCACCAAACCCACTCTTATTAAGCATTTCCCATTTATAAATCTTTCGTTTTATTCGTCATTGGAGGGTGGTGGTGAAACAGCGAAAGGTTTATATATGTGTTATCACTTACTTATGTAAAAACACGAAAAGGTGAGAACATGACCAACATAACACTATCGGTACCAGATGACCTGCACGGCAGGATGAAGCACTTCAGCGAGATAAGATGGAGCGAGGTGGCCAGGAAGGCAATAGAACAGAAGGTTGAGGGTCTCGAACTGATGGATAAATTAGCAGCCAAGAGCAGATTGACTCAAAAAGACGCAGATGAGATAGGGGAAAAAATCAAGGAAAGCGCGGCAAAAAGGCTCAAGATAAAATGATCCTTGTTGTCGATTCAAATATCCTCATCTCTGCCTTGATAAAAGATTCAAAAACAAGGGAGATCATAGTAAAAGCAGACCAGCGATTTCTGATTCCTGAGATAGTTATTGAAGAAACAAGAAAATATAAAAGGATCATTATTGAAAAATCAGGCATGAGTGAAGAAGATTATAATCAGCTTCTTGAAAAACTTCTGAGCTATATCGAGCTGGTTCCTATAGAAATAATAGAGAATAATATTAAAGAGGCAGTAAAAATAATGGAAAATATCGACAAGAAAGATGCAGTATTCATCGCAGCCGCATTAGCATATCTTGATTCAAAGATATGGAGCGATGACAGGCATTTTGAGAGACAGAATAGGATTCCGGTCTTCAAAACAAAAGATATTCTTTACATGTTTGGGAATATGTGATTATTTTTCTGCAGCAATTATTATGGGAGGTTTTGCAGCTTATTTGGGCGGGCGGTGGTGGATTGTTTAAGAGTACTGGAATCAGGCCTCAACTAAAACCGCAAAGACAGCCGCAATATGGCCAAAACCACCCCAAAACATTTATAAACATCAACCCCTAAAATGAGCTTATGTCAGTGATGTGGCCAAAGAAAGATGTAGAAGTCTCAGTAATAAAATATAAGGGTATCTTTGATTATGCAGGATTGTATACCATGATGAGAGGATGGTTCAAAGACCGCGAATACGATTTCTGGGAGAGGAGATACAAGCATAAGGTCAAGGAGGGCGGGACAGAGATTGAGATAAACTGGGAGGCCTGGAGAGACATAAACGAGCTCATGAGGAACTGGATATATGTCTATTTCCACATCTGGGATTACCAGGAAGTCGAGGTCATAAAGGACGGCCAGAAGAAGAAGATGGCGAAAGCGAGGATGCTCATCCGCTTCAGCTGGACCATAGAGATAGACTATGAGGACAGATGGCAGGACTCGAAGCTCAAGAGGGCCATGCTTAAATTCATGATAAATTTCCCGCTGAGAAAAGAACTTAGCGAGCCTTATGGGGACAAGCTATGGTATGAATGCAACAGGCTGCAGCAGGAAGCCAAGAAGTTTTTAGGCATGGCGCATTCAGACGTTTACGACGATATGTGGTGAATTGCATATGGGCGAGAAGCAGAAATATATCGGAAAATCATTCAAGTTCGAAGGCCTGTTCAACTACAGGGATTTCTTCAGGATAATGGATGTGTGGCTCAGGGACAAATTCTTCGACAAGTATGAGAAGAGGAATGAGGAGTATGTGAAGCCTGACGGCACAAAGACAGTCGATATAGAATTCACGCCATGGAAGAAGTATACTGATTATTACAAGGCAGTCTTCAAGATAGAGATCATGATCTCAGACATGAAGGAGGTCGAGATCGAGCAGAACGGGCAGAAGGTCAGGCTGAACAAAGGCAAGATAAACTTCAAGGTGACAGGCTACCTCATCGTCGATTATGAGGACAGGTGGAACAAGGCGCTGCAATATTTCATAAGGGACATATTCGACAAGTTCGTCAACAGGGCCATAACAAAGAAGTACCATGACCTGCTCATAACTGACTGCAATGATTTTGTCAACACGCTGACTTCTTACCTGAACATGAATGCCTACAAGCTTTCCGGAGGCATGACGACATGACTGTAGATGAGCTCGAGTATGGCCACATAAGGCAGCATCTCGAGGATATGGAGAAGGAGATCTATGTGGACAAGCTCACTGTCTCATACTCAGGCTATTTCAGCTACAGGGAATTCATGGACATGGTCAACAGGTGGTGCGAGGAAAAAGGATATTACAGGGAGGTCCAGTCAAGCAGCGAGAAAGTCACAGAGAAAGGCGTGAACAAGGGGTTTTCGCTCCAGCTTCAGAGGAAGATATCGCCCGTCCATCTCTCTGTGCTTAATATCGACATAAGCTTCGAGAATATGACTGATGAGACGAAGGAAGTGGACGGCAGGATGAAAAACCTCAACAAAGGAGATGTTGAAGCTGTCTTTTACGGCTATCTCATGTCAAGCAGGAAATCAAGGTGGGAGACTAAGGCATATACCTATTTTTTCAGGACGCTCATAGACAAATTCATATACAAGTTCGACAAGCCGAAATACAGGGGCACAGTCATCCAGGACGGCAAGGATTTTGCGAGGAAGATGAGAGGCTTCCTTGAACTTTACGAGAAGAAGATAAAAGACTGATCCTATCCCCTGATTAATATGCCAAAATCAACTCATTGGGACAATAAAAGGCTTCCAGAGATAGACTTCTTGAGGGGCATTGCGATAATCATGATGGCTGTTTTCCACTTCATGTGGGACTTGAGTTATTTCAATGGTATCCACATCAATCTTTACAGCGGTTTCTGGGGTATTTTCCAGAAGCTGACAGGCGGATTGTTCATACTCCTTGTCGGAGTGAGCCTCACTTTGAGCTATTCGAAGTCCAGGGATAGATCCCTTCGGAAATTCATCCTGAGGGGCCTGACAGTGTTCTGCTACGGCCTTATCATAACAATATTCTCATATCTCTTCGCCAGGCAGAGCATCGTCTTCTTCGGGATACTGCATTTCATAGGCATCTCGATCATGATAGCGACGCCTTTCATAAGGAAAAGATACCTCAATATGCTGCTGGGGATAGCCGCACTCGCATCAGCATTCTGGATAGGGAAGATAAGGCTCGGTTTCCCGTGGCTCGTCTGGGTATGGGACAATCATCCTGTGAACACGCTGGACCTTTATCCACTGCTTCCATGGATAGGCGTTGTTTTCCTCGGGCTTTTCTTTGGGAATGTCCTGTATCCTGAAGGGAGAAGAAGGCTGAAACTCGCTGTCCCGGGATCCTTTTCAGCGATCTCAAGGCCGATACGATTCTTAGGCAGGAATTCGCTTCTTTTATATTTCCTTCATCTGCCTGTGATGTTCGGATTGGCATATATCATTTCTTTGATTGTATGATTATCCATAATATTCTTTAGATTATTGTGCTTTTGATTTGCACAAACACGCACAACTGTTTGAAAGGGTGGGAAAGCGAGTTTGCATGGATTTTGGGTGGGGTCTTTTTTGATAAAATAAAAACCTATTTAGGAATTTAAAAGATCCATTCACAATCTCTTCACCATATACGGCCCTTCGAGCTTATAACCCAATCTCCTGTAATACCCCCTCGCTCCGACGCCGGAAATCACGACCATCTTCCTCATCTTATTCTGCTTTGCGATCTGCTCTGCCTTTTTCAGCAGTTTCTTGCCTATCCCCTTATGCTGGATCTTGCCGTATCTGCCCTCTTCATCCTTGCCTTTTCCTGCAGCCATATCTTCGCCGATAGCAGCAGTCTCGCCATAAACATGCAATTCCCTGAGCAATGCAGAATCCCATGTTATCTCCTTTCTCAATTGCCTGTGGGGGATCCTGAGCCTGCAGAACCCCAGTAATGCATCACCCCTATTCTCTGAGATGAAAAACTCAACGCCTTTCGAGGCATTATAAGCAAGGATATCTGTCTTCAATACTTTTTTGTTTTTTCCGGCTGTCTTTTCAGACCTTCCCGCTTCCCTGCATCTTATGCAATTGCACTTCAATTCCCTCTTCTTCATCTCCTCATGTATCATCTGCCTGAGATTCGTCCTGTCGACACCTGCCTCAGTCATATATGTCGGGATGTCCCTCTGCACCCTCATTATCCTCACATACTTTGGGATATTCTTCTTGAAATCGATTATTATCTCAGCAGCATCTGAAGTTTTCAATGGGACGAATCTCTTCTCCTTCCATTCATCATACAGCTTCGTCCCTTTTACGACCATGCACGGATATATCTTGAGCATGTCTGGCTTGAAATCAGGATCGACAAAAAGCCTGCTCAATCCGACAAGGTCTTTTGTGGGATTAGATCCAGGCAATCCGATCATGTAATGGTAGTTTATCTTGAAGCCCAGATCCTTCAGGACTTCAGTGGCTTTCACGGAATCCTCTGCCTTATGCCCCCTCCCTATCTTTTCAAGCACATCATCATATACGGACTGCACCCCGAGCTCGACTCTTGTGCATCCGAGCCTGAGCATCTCATTGGCATGCTCCAATGTAGCGTAATCGGGCCTTGTCTCTATGGTCATCCCTATGCACCTTATCTTCGCATCCTCATTCTTTTTCTGCTCTTTTTCGAGGATTGTCCTTCCCTTCATTCTTCTAAGTTTAGCCTGCACGCTCTCTGTCCTTTCCTTGCTTCCTACCTCCCCCGGCAGCTCGAAGAATCCCCTGAAATTCAGGATATCCAGCGTTTCTTTCCTTCCCGTGAAGAACATCCTCGAGAAATCATTCATGGCCTTGAAGCAGTACTTTACGAATTCTTCGCGGTATTCCTTAGGGAAGCTCGGGAATGTCCCGCCCATTATTATCAATTCGACCTTGTCAGGGACATGCCCTGATACTATGTACTGCTCAAGCCTGTTGAACACCTGGAGATAAGGGTCGAATCCTGCGCGCATGGCCCTCATAGTGGCCGGCTCTTTCCCTGTATAGCTCTGCGGGACTTCCCCGAAAACAGAGCTCGGCCCTCCCGGGCATATTGCGCATTTCCCATGCGGGCATTTCATCGGCTTCGTCATGACAGCGATCACAGCAACACCGCTCAGGCTTCTTGTTGGTTTTGTCTGGAGCTGCCTCAGGTATCTTATATCAGACGGGCCTGCATTCAGGAATATCTCTATGTCTGTCGGGAAATCAGGCATGCTATATTTCTTTGCCAGCTTCCTCTTGAGCTTTGCGATGCCTTCCTTCGGGTATCTCTTCTTCCTGAGCTCAGCTATGAGCTCTGTGTAAAATGACTTTTTCATATCCTAAAAAAGAGGAATGCCATTTATAAATTATTAGGTTTCGAAACAGCTTGCTTGATTTTGAGCACAAAAGGTCAAATCTTCTTAGAGAGTAGATTGATTTTTTCCGCCAGATCCGAAAATCCTTCTTTTTATATTTATGCTTTCCGCAGATCTTTCGGTTCTTCCCGGAAATCCTCCGTTTTTTCTGAAAAAATGCGCCTTTTTTTCCAGAAACCCATATAAAAAACAGAAACCATTATTCCAATATCAAAAGCATGGATAGGAAAGGTGATAAAATGGGAATAGGAAAAATAATCAAGGCAGGTATTGTCGTGGGCGGGCTTTGGTACATGTTTTCACAGATGCCCTCTTGCAGCACGCAGAAGAGCATCCTTCAGCCGATGCAGAGTGCGGCTGCGCTCGAGCAGAAGGTATCAGCTGAAGACGGCAGTCCAAAAGGCCATCCAACAGACCCTTCATCAGGTCCCGTTGTTCCGGAAAACAGAAGGAACAATGCAGATGGCGGCATGCCCCGATATTGCGAAGGCATTGATGCGGATTACACAACGATGACTCCTGTGAGATTCTCAAAGAGCCTCGAGACGATTTCCGGGAACATCGGCAGCAGCATGAAAGCGAATATGGGGCAGCTGAAGAAAGTTAAAGAGGCATATTCAGAAGAGAGGATCGCAGACAGCAGGATAGTGAAATCATCTTATGCGAGGATGAGGTTTGCAGATGAGAACCTGCCTTCATTCGTTTCAGACAGGTATAAGAGATATGAGCTGAAGAAGATGGGCGCAGGGGACCAGGGTAACACCGGGCTCGAATACAGGAGATTGGAGGCTATGGCAAGATTGTACGCTGCTTCAGAAAAAGCTCTTGATAAGCTTGCAATAGCATCAAAGATATTCGCAGAGAACACTGATACAAAAGGATTCAGGCTGTCTGAAACAGCGCTTGACATGCTTAATCAGGGAGGGAATGATGAGGCGGCATACCAGATAATAGATTATATGTGCGGAGGGCCGTCTCCTGAGGGGATGGGCTGGCAGAACATGGGCAGCCTTAACAGGATAAGGGATGATTACATAAAAGCCCAGAGAAGGGCAGGAAATATAACTGACATTAGCAATATTATCCTCGAGGCAGAAGGGCTCGCAGAGAAGATGAGGAAGGGTGATTTCAGTGAAGATTACCTGAAAAAGGCAGCTGAGATAGAATCCAAGGTTGAGAAGTACAGAATCAGTCCGCGATGATACTATTTCGATGCCTTTTTATGGCCTTTGCGATCTCGCTGACAACAAGCACAGAGCAGCCGACTGCAGTGATGTACACCCAATCGATCATTGCAAGAGGCGCTGTCCTGAAATACACGCTAAATGGAGTGTATATCACAAGAAGCTGCATGCCTACTGATATGACTATCGCCCCAAAAAGGTAAAGGTTTGAGAATATCCCTACCCTGAAGAGGCTGTTGTCCATGCTCCTTGAGTTCAGGACATTGAACATCTGGAAAACCATCAGCGTGCTGAATGCGACGGTCTGCGCAACAGCAAGATTTCCATTAGGATCATACCTCTCGAACAGGAACAGGACGCCGGCCATCATCACAATCCCTATCAGCAGCATGTAAGATCCGTCCATCAGGTCCACAATCCTCTCGTTAGTCTTTCTCGGCTTCCTTTCCATCATACCTATATCAGCAGGATCAAGGCCCAATGCAAGAGCAGGCAGCCCGTCTGTGACAAGATTCACCCATAATATCATTATTGCGATCAATGGCAGAGGAAGTCCGATCATGATGGCGAAGAACAATGTCAGTATCTCGCCTATGTTGCTGGAAAGGAGATAGAAGATGCACTTCCTTATATTATCATAAATCGCCCTTCCTTCTTCAACAGCGCTCACTATGGAAGCGAAATTATCATCAGTCAGCACCATCTCAGAGGCTTCCCTTGCCACATCAGTGCCTGATACCCCCATCGCTATGCCTATGTCGGCTCTCTTGAGCGCAGGAGCATCATTCACCCCATCGCCTGTCATCGCCACAATATGCCCTTTTTTCTTCAATGCAGATATTATCTTCAGCTTGTGTTCAGGATTCACTCTTGCATATACCCCTATCTCATCAACATGGTTGTCAAGGTCCATCCTGTCCAGCTCTTCGCCAGTTATCGCTTTCCCACTGATGCCGAGCTCCTTTGCTATCGCCACTGCAGTGCCCTTATGATCACCGGTTATCATGATAACTTTTATGCCTGCCCTCATGCATTTTGCTATGGCCTCCTTTGTCTCTGCTCTCGGCGGGTCTATCATCCCCTGCAGGCCCACGAACACAAGATGCTTCTCATAATCCTCCCTCTTCCCGCTCTTGATCTCCTTGTATGCAAAACCTATGACCCTCATGGCATTGTTTGCGAAGTACTCGTTCATCTTGAGCACCTTCGTCACATCATGCTCTGCGATATTCCTTATCTTCCCGTCTATCTCTATCTGGCTGCATAGCTTTATGACCACATCAGGGGCACCTTTAACATAGCAGAATCTCTTCCCGTGGATCTCATGCACTGTCGTCATTATCTTCCTTGCAGAATCGAACTCTATCTCATCCACCCTCCTGTTCTTGTTCTCAAGCATGCTCTTGTCAAGGCCCAGCTTTGCTGCGCTGACTATCAGCGCGCCTTCAGTGGGATCGCCTATAACACCCCATCTTCCTTCTTTTTCCTCCAGGACAGCATCATTGTTCAGTGCGCCCATCTTCAGGAGAAGCTGGAGCGTCCTCGTATGCCTTGAGAAATCCCCTTTCGGGGAATATCCCTGGCCCGTGATATCGATGACAGTCTCATCGACATATATCTTCCTCACAGTCATCTCATTGTGGGTCAATGTGCCTGTCTTGTCTGTGCAGATCACTGTCGTGCATCCGAGAGTCTCGACAGACGGCATCTTCCTTATAAGAGCATTCCTTTTCACCATCCTCTTCACGCCCAATGCCAGCGAGATGGTGACGACAGCAGGAAGCCCTTCAGGTATCGCAGCAACTGCAAGGCTTAATGCAACTATGAAAAAATCGATGAGGCTTTTCCTGTCAAAGAGCCCATTCCTGAATATCTCTGCTGTGAAAACAATCGTGCATACTATGATTGTTATCCATGTGAGCCATCTCCCCATGCTCTTCAGCTGCTTCTGCAGGGGGGTCATGTAAGCGGTCGTAGCCTCTATCATATAAGCTATCCTGCCTATCTCTGTCTGCATGCCTGTAGAGGTGACTACTGCCATGCCTCTGCCGCGGGTTATTATGGTATCAGAATATACCATATTCCTCCTGTCAGCCACCCCTCTGCTGTTTTCATAATCGGCCAATTCTTTTTTCACAGGCATCGATTCCCCTGTGAGTATGCCTTCCTGGGAATAGAGATTCACGACCTCGATAAGCCTTGCATCTGCAGGCACTTTGTCGCCTGTTTTCAGGACTATGATATCTCCCGGGACGATCCTTCCTGCATCAATCTCCCTCTCCTTGCCGTCCCTGACGACAATGGCTTTCAGGGATGCCATCCTTTTCAGGGCTTTTATCGCCTCTTCAGCCTTGTACTCCTGGACAAAGCCGACTGCCGCATTGAAGATAAGAATAACAAGTATCACGACTGAATCGACTTTCTCCCCGACAACGAACGAGATTATGGCTGCAAGTATGAGTATCCACATCAAAGGGCTCGAGAACTGGCTCAGGAATATCCTAAAGGCGCTTGTCTTGTCTTTTTCCTTAATCTCATTATAGCCGTATCCCTGAAGCCTTGAATCCGCCTCTTGGTCAGAAAGCCCCCATCCGCTTGTCTTAAGCTCCGAAAAGACATCTTTGACAGGAGCTTTATAGTATTCCATCTAAGGCACCTCTTTTTTACCCGGGTTTTTAATGATCATTAATTTTATGGGGGTTTGTATTCTAATTATAAATAACTTATTATCCTATGTTGTTCTTATTCTTATTTAGGTTTTTCAGTCGCCATGGTCAAGGGTATATTCTGCCCTCTTCTTGAGGAGGGCATCATCGATCTTCTTCTCGAGCTTCTCTTTCTCCCTTTTCCTCCTGTATCCTTCTGCAAGCATGAGGACGATGATCAGCCCGAATATGATATATAAAAATCTCTGCCTGAATATGGCTCCGAGGGCTGCAGCGAGGAACATTATGAAGAGCAGAAGCTCTATCGCGTCAGCAACAGGCATCTTCAGGACCCTTGTCTCGGGATTGAAATGCCTGAGGTCCGGTAATCTGTAATTCTTAATCCTCTCTAAGCTGTCTAATCTCATCGGGGCTCATCTCATTATGTTTTCGGGATTAAGCGGGATAACATATCATCTATGCATCATCCTTATCCGCAGTCATTTATGTCATTCTCCTCTATGCCTTTTTCAGAGCACATAGCCTCTTCTCCGTCATCGGACAGCACAGGTACGACCCTTATTCCCTCAAGTTCCCCGTATCTCTGGCTGTCATACCTTATGATCTGCCTTGACATAGAGCCTATGCCTATCGCGCTTCTCATATTCACGACGACCTCGTCACTGTCCTTGCCTTTCACATAAAGGTCGAATCCGCTGAGTTCGATCTCGCCGTCATTGATGAGCACAATGCTCACTGAGTTCCTGTAGATGCAGACATCCTTCCTGCCGTCCGTCTCAAAGAAGCTCAGGCTCGCTTTGCTGCATTCGGGGCTCATCACGGCTTTTCCGACAATCTTTGAGATCACATTTGTCGTGTCTTCGCTTCCTGCAGTATCTCCTGCAGGGGCATCAGCAGCTTCCTTGCTGCCCACAACATCTGCGGAAATGCTGTCAGGTCCGCTTTTTGCAGTATTCTCCCCTACTTCCACCTTCTTGCAGCTAGTCAATATCGTCGCTGTCAAAATCAGGCTCATGCATGCCAGAAGCAGAGCCAGCCGTCTTGTTCTTTTCCTTTTTTGCATTTTTCCAGTCCCTCCTCAGATCTTTTAAATTCTTCAGGAAATATTCCATGCAGTCCAATGCGCAGAATGTCGCTTTCTTCTTCAGGTCCTCTGGCCCGAATATCAGCGTGAAATTGCTCGTGCTGTACGGGTCGATCTTCGCATTGCATATCGAGCAGTACACATTGTGCTTCTTCAGCTCCTCCTTTATCTTCTGGGTAAGGACCTGGTTTATCTCCATACCTCCTTTATCTATATCCCTCTTCATATTGACAAGCTCATTGAAATCTATCATCTCAACGACTTCTGTAAACCTTTTCTTCATTTTTTCACCTCATCTCCCTGTTTTTTAATGTTTTTCTCCGATGATATCTCCTTATCATCCCTTCAAATCGCCTAAAAAGTGATCTTATCACCGATCTTAGGAGCATAAGACCTTATGTCCACTATGTCTGCCCACTCATGCAATGCATTTATCGCTCCAGGGTCGCCGTGGTTGAAGACCAATTTTCCAGGATTGACTCCCTTGATGAGCTTTTTCAGGTCATTCTGGCCTGCATGGGCAGAAAAATCAAACTGCTTGTAGTTTGCGCTGATCTTGGTCTTCCAGCCATCTATGAAGACAGAGCCTGTCTCGAGCAGCATCCTTCCGTTAGTGTGCTCGCCCTGGTATCCAGTGAGGAGTATGCTGTTTCTCGGATCAGTCCCCAGCTTACTGAGATAATCCATGACCGGGCCGCCTGTGACCATCCCTGATGTCGTTACGAATATGCCCTGCTTGTTTGCGATGTTCTTCCTCTGTATGCTGCCTTTGACAAACCTCACCTTCTCGTAAGCATCCCTGAGCTCTGCCGCGTTCTTGATGGATTTCGGGTAGTTGAGCAGCAGCTCTGTGGCTTCTTTCGCCATGCCGTCAAGATAGACAGGGACGCCGAGGTTCTCCTTGCTCAGGAGAAGCATTATCTCCTGGGCCCTGCCGACTGCGAACACAGGGACGAGCACAGAGCCGCCTTTCTCTATGGTCTCTTCTGCCTCGTTCAGGAATTCCTTCTCTGTATTCTGCCTCGGGGGATGCTCCCTGTCGCCATAAGTGGCCTCTGTTATGAGCACATCGACATCTTTGGGATAGTCTGTCTCTGCCCCGTTCAGCAACCTTGTCTCATTCGTGTTTATGTCCCCTGTATAAAGGATCCTTTTCCCGTCAACCTGGACATGGATGTATGATGAGCCGGGGATATGGCCTGCGTCAAAATATTCGAACTTCGCTTTCCCTATGCTCCCTTCATCATCTATCTTTATCCTCCTTGTGAAGCTGAGGGCCTTCTCTATATTCTCCTCTTCATAGCCGAGAGGCTGATGCTTCAGCCTGCCTATCTTGAAAGCGTCTGCGAGAAGTATCTTCGTCAATGCTTTTGTCGGCGAAGTCGCGAATATGGGGCATTTCATCCCGTTATGGTCTAGCAGAGGAAGGTATCCCGTATGGTCCAGGTGCGCATGGCTCACGAACACTGCGCTTATTCCCGAGGGATTCTCCACAGTGAGGGGGAATTCTGTCCCTGTCTCGCTCAGTTTTATCCCTGCATCAAGGAGGAATCTCGTGCTGTCGTCTGTGACAAGCTCTATGCAGCTCCTTCCGACCTCATTTGCTGCGCCATGGACTATGAGTTTCATTTTACCGGCTTTTGCCTCCTTTCTGTTCTTTCTTCATCGCTTCGAATTCGACATACCACCTGTTCTGCTTCTGGTCGAACATGAAGACAACATTGTGCCTCTTTGAGATGTCCAAAGCGAATAGAAGGGGCATGGGGATCGTAGTCTCATAGCTAGAACCCCTTTTGTACAATTTTCTCCTTATCTCAGCCATTTTATACCTTTTTTCTGTATTGATGTCGGTGCAGTTTGCGGTATTTCGGAGATGCCAAACATTAAGCCAAACTTTGTGAGAGTGATCTGATAAAATACTTATTTTTTAACTTATTTATATATTAGTTTATATAATCTTTTTCTTACTTAAATATATACTTATATTTAAAGGTTTCGGTTCTGTCTAATCTTCGGCTGTTGCTTTGAGGGTGACGCAGAACGAGTGGCGCATTGAGGGTGACACATGAGGGGTGAGGCATTGGTTAATACTCGTCTGTTACATATAGGCTGGTAATGGCTCGGCTGATAGGATTTTTTCGTTAATTTATTAAATATCAGCCTTTTCTATGGTTTTATGAAGACTATAGTTGTTATAAGGGGCAAAAGCAATACTGGAAAGACAACAACCATAAAGAGAGCATTGAAGGAGATATTTGGTATTGAAATCTATAATCCAAATAAGGATATTGCATTGTTATTCAAGCATAAAGATAAAATGATTGCTATAATTTCAATGGGGGATGTATTATACAAAATAGAGGAATATTTTGATAAGATGGAAGAAAAATTTGATATGATGATTTGTGCTTGCAGGACTAAAGGAGATACTATTACCTTCTTCGAAGAAAAGAAAAATATGTATAATATGGAGTTTATAGATAAGGTAGAAAACAATGAAGAAGAAGCTATCTCTAAAATAAAAAAAGTTTTAGAGACTTTTTTTAAGTAGTTCTTCCCATCTGTTACTTTCTTGTATCCCTGCCAAACAAGAAACCTTTTTATACCCCTAAGAATAAACCCTTTCAGGGGTGCTGGAGTCATGTCATGTCAGGAAAGAGCCTTTTTTGGAAAGCAGTGTTCGCAGCAGGGATCACTGCGGGCATATTGACCTTGAATTCATGCAAGCAGAGCAGCGGCAAATCCCTTGAGGAGATGACAGATGCCCCCTCTTCTATGCCCGCTGTGCATCATCAATCTTCTTCTTCAGGATACAACTCAGGAGAGGTTGTCGAAGGGGAATATCAGATTGTTGTAAGCTTAACCCGCCTTAAGATGTATGTTCTCATGAATGATTCCATCGTGAAGGAGTTTCCAGTCACAGTCGGGGCATTTGAGACGCCTACCCCCAAAGGAGAGTATTTCATCGAAGGCAAGGTGAAGGATCCTGAATGGCACATCCCCAAGAAAGTGCGCAAGCACTGGAAGGATTATCCTTCCAGGAAAGTGCCTGGATCGGATCCGAGAAATCCAATACAGCATTACTGGATTGAATTGAGGGGAATGGATAATCCCGGAAAAAAGGTATCTTTCGGGATCCATGGCACAAACAAGCCGGAATCAATCCCTGACTGGGCATCCATGGGCTGCATAAGGATGACAGATGAAGGAATATCCTACATTGTTGATAAAGTGCCTGTCGGGTCAAGGGTGAGCATAAGGCAGAATTTCCTGCAAGAGACAGATTACAGGTAATCCGATCACACTAAAATGTCAAACGGACAGAAAAAGTTCATAACACGCGGGGAATTCATCTTTCTGTCATTTTCTTCTGCAGTTGGATTCTTCACCGGAGTAGGGATTGCAGTCCTGAAAGACAGGAGAGAGGATCAAGAAGAGTCTATTGCAGAAAGCCTCGAATCCGCAGTTTCAGACGCAGCTTCAACACCGGAGACAAGCGCAGGCACAATACCACGGGATGAAAGAATTACTGATGATTACATAATTGTTGTTGGCTTGCAGCAGCTTACAATGTATGTCTTTAAAGGCGGCGCAAACATACGGCAGTTTCCTGTCTCTGTAGGCGCTTCACGGACCCCAACCCCCCCAGGTGAGTATTTTATCAAAGGAAAAGTAAGGAATCCGTCATGGCATTTCCCTAAACGAAGATTGGATCTTCTCGAGGATTATCCAAAAGGACATGTCCCTTCAAGGGATCCGCGCAATCCAATCAGGCATTATTGGATAGAGCTAAGAAGAGTTGAAAAGCCGGATAAGAACATCCCCATAGGGATACATGGGACAAATATGTCCAAAAGCATCCCTGGCAGGAATTCACAGGGCTGCATAAGGATGAACAAAGAGGGCATATATTATGTCGCAAAAAATATCCCCCTCTACACAAGACTGGATATAATCGAGGATGTGAGCATTGACAAATACCTTAAGGATTAGCCCATACATTAATAAATAATATCTGATTTTTCATGCATATGAAGATTGCAGTCATAACTTCAACAAAAGACCCAGCAGGCATGAACATAAGGCAGAATCTCATTGAGCAGGGATTCAAGGAGGGGAAAGAGGGGTTTGACAGCCATAAGGTCTGCATGTTGCAGGGTACAGAAGCAAGGATTTACACGACAGATACCGATTCCATCCACTGCGAGAACATCGACAAAAAAATCGCAGAGCATGGATTTGACGCAGACCTTTTCATCTTCGCGACAAAGCATTCCTCTGAAGCAGGAGTCAGGTCATTGTCTGTGCATGCTCCGGGCAACTGGGGGAATGCAGAGCTGGGCGGCAAAGACAGGCAGCTATGCATCGCACCAGCATCTTGTCTCAAGGCAGCTTTATTGAAGCTGGATGAGATTGGCAAATCCCTCAATGGCTTTGAGATGATCCAGGAATGCACGCATCACGGGCCTTTCATCGAGAAACCCTGCATGTTCATAGAGATCGGAAGCTCAGCAGCAGAGTGGAGCAATAAGGAAGCAGGAAAAATAATCGCAGAGACCATAATTCATCTGATAAGAAACAAGCCAAAGCCATGCAAGACCATCTTCGGCATCGGAGGACTGCACCATACCCCTGAATTCTCAAAGATAGCAAGGAGGACAGGATATTCAGTAGGCCATGTGTGCCCGAAGTACAACCTGGAGAATCTTGACGAAGGGATGATAAGGCAGGCCTTGGAGAGGAATTCTGGGAATGAAGGGGAAATAGAAGTAGTTCTTGATTGGAAAGGATTGAAGGCAGGCAAGGAAAGGGTTGTGAAATTGCTTGACGAAGCAGGAGTTAAATTTAAGAAGACAAAGGACTTCATCTGATCATAGAGGTGGATATATCGCGATCGAAAAGGATTACAAGAAGGATATTGAAAGGCCCTTCCTTACAGGCCTGTTCGAGAACAGGATGCTGATCATCTTCCTGATAATGGTCGCGATAACCCTTGCTATGTTCATCATAAGCATATCTACTGATACTTTTGACTATATGGGGGAGAATGGGATCAGGGGGTTATTTAATTTTGCCCTGGATTACATGCTGAAGCTCATGGGGATGAGGGGCAATTAGAAAGAATGCTTTTTCCCGGACAATATCCCTATAAGATTTTGCGGCGCCTTTATCACATCAAAACATTCGCAGTACTTGCCTTTTCCTGTCATGGCTCCCCTGTACATGTTCAGGCCCTCTACCGCACCCATATAATTGATGTCTTTCAGCTGTGTCCTGTGCATTTCCAATGCACCCCTCTTCATCTGCATGAAATCAGTTATGTCTTCAGTATATGTTGGGTTGCTTAGGGGCGTCCATACTTCATAGCCTAGGACAGTGCCAGTCTCCCATGGGCGAGGTACGCATTCCTGGTGCCATGGCCCTGATGCGCGTCTTATCGCCTCAATGGCAAGCATGTTTGTGTTCTTATGGTCTCTGTGCGCGTCTTCTGCATGAGGGACATAGACAATATGCGGCTTCCTGCCCCTTATAAGATTCACCGCGCTTACAAGAGTCTGCTTACTGCTCTCGATATAACCATCAGGTATCCTCAGGAAAACAAGGTCAGATACATCAAGAGCCTCTGCTGCGCCCCTTGCTTCCCCCTCCCTTATCCTTGCGAGATCTTTTTTTGCATAATCAAGGCGGCCTGCATCCCCTGATGTCATGTAGACTATCGTGACTTTGCTCTTACTTGCGCCATTCCTGAGCTTCGCAATCGTGCCTCCGCAGCCGATGATATCATCGTCAGGGTGCGGCGAAAAAATAAGTACCCTCATGCGGATGATGAGCAGGAAATAATATTTAATCTTTTCCAATCATCCTGTTCTTTTTGCAGATTTTAGTGACAATACAGTTATTACAGGCTGCCTTCTTCCTGCAGTTCCTCTTCGCCAGCTCAACAATCAATGCATGATATTCCTTAAAAATCTCGATCTTCTTTTTTCCCTTCACATCCTTGAACGCGCCCATGAACAGCTTCTGCACTTTCTCATACTTCTCATCCTCCTTGAAGAACCCAAGCCTTGAGAATATCCTTTTTGTGTAGGCGTCAATCACAAAGTAAGGCTGTTCAAAAGCGTAAAGGAATATTGAATCAGCGGTCTCTGGGCCTATGCCCTTCACATTGAGAAGCTCATCGCGGGAAGGGATTGTTTTGTTCTTGAAATGCTTTGAGAAATAATCTGCCACAATCTTCAATCTATCAGCTTTCTGGTTATAATATCCCGCAGGCCTTATCAGCTTGGCAATCTTCTTTACAGGGGTTTTCATTATCTTATCTATATCCAGAAGTTTCGCCTTGTTCAGGTTCCCGATGGCTTTTTCTACGTTTTTCCAGGATGTGTTCTGGGTCAATATATTAGGTTTAGTTATTTTTTGGGGTTTTCCAGATATTTTCGCTTTTAATATTTCGGCCTTCTTTATTACCTCCAGTTCTTTTTTAGTGAATGGCCTTCCCAGCTTTAACTGCTGGATAGCCCTGACGACATTAGGATACCATTGGGTGTTCTGGGTAAGGATGCAATCGGCTATGATTTCCCACCTTTCAGCCTCATCTCTGGGCGCTTTAAGGCCATATTCGCATAATAAGGTCTTATTGCTGATGATCGGCCACCAGCCCTGGCTGCTATATTCTTTAAGCAGAGTATGATATATATTTTCTATCATTTTCATCCAAACAGGCCTTTGAACCAGCCGATTATCCTTCCAAAAATAGTTTTTTCTTCAGGCTTTGCTGTGCCTTCGGGCAGATCTTCCTTTTCAGCAATCTCTTTGACATCCGGATCATCGCAGATCTCCTCCATCTGGATCCAGTTGCATCCATTAGGATGAGCATAACATGCCTCCCTATCGCCGTCGAACCGGGCGCAAAAGCTGCCCCCCATGTCTCTTTCACCCGTGCCTGCCTCATCACCGCGCAATGCATCATCATCTTCGCATCCTGTCGGCGGACAGCAGTCCTGGGGGCAGTTGTCGTGGCTTTCCAGTGGGTTTTCGCAGAGATTATTGCCGCAGGAAGAATTGACATTCAGTTCACCAGGCCCTGAATCTATGATGCCCAGATTCTTGCCAAGATATCTCATCAAAGGCTCTGGCTGGATGATCTCCCTGCAAGTGATCTCATCTGGCGGGACGCTGTTACCTTCGAAGAAATATTCCCTCGGCCCTGTCCCTGCAACAATATAATCTCCGTTGAAATCAATCTTGGTCACCCACGTGTTCGCCTCATATTCCCACAAAGGTTTGTTATTATCTCTGGAAAATAAATAAATCTTCTTTGTAGTCCCGCCTGCCGCCAATAAGCTGCCGTCCTGGTTCAATTTTATATCGCCGAATTGGGAGAAAAAGGCAGTTGCAGTATATTCCCATTTGGGGTCATTG
This sequence comes from Candidatus Woesearchaeota archaeon CG10_big_fil_rev_8_21_14_0_10_44_13, assembly GCA_002762985.1. GTDB lineage: Archaea > Nanobdellota > Nanobdellia > Woesearchaeales > UBA12501 > 1-14-0-10-44-13. Next base: position 37,849 of record PCXZ01000035.1, read on the forward strand.
CTGTTTTTTGAAAAGAGATAGATGTGTCCGGCAGACGTGCCTGCAGCGATGTAATTGCTATCTCCGGAGATGGAAACAGCCCTGGCCGTACCATCTTCTGATGAGGAGAAACTCCATAATTTTTTTCCTTTATTATCAAATAAAAAGACAATCTCTTTTCCCTGTATGTGGTCGGCAGAATACACTATCAGGCTGCCATCATCAGATATGGCCGATTTATGCACCGGAGAATCATAAGTCAGCTGCTCGCTTCTAAAGATTAAATTTCCAGTCCCAGAAAATAAATAAGCTCTTCGGTCCGGGCAGCCGGTAGAAACCGCAACATATTTGCCGTCAGGAGTGACATCAGGTTGATAAAAATTCCCGGTCTGCTCATATCCGGGATGAGACGCTTTATATTCGCCTAAGTTATTTCCATCTTTATCAAATAAGAAAATTTTATCCCCTTTTTTGCCTGCATTAGCAACGCCGACCGCAATGACATCAGCATCGTCTGACATATCTACGCCGATACTGCCGGATTCGATTTCTACAGTCCATAATGGCTTATTGCTTCCGCTTTCAAAAAAATAAAGCTTGCCTTGCATAGTCGCTGCTATATGGCTGCCACCCTGCGAGATCGCAATGCCTTCCATATTCCCAGACATAGCGGATGACGGCTCACAATTGACGCAAAAGTTCCATAATGGTTTATTGTTATCCTTGGAGAATAAGTAGATATGGAAGCCGGTTACAGCCGCAATATGGCCGCCATCTTTAGATATGGCTACTCCCTCTATCCCTTCTTTTCCTGTCTGGAATTCCCAGATCTTTTTCCCTTCCCTATCAAGCAGGATGATCTCATTATTGTCTAATCTCTCTGAGAACAGGACGGGCCCGTTATCCGGGCTGTCGATGATGCTTGCCCTGGCTTTTCCCGCTCCATTGCTCGCTTCATAATAGTAAAAATTGCCTTTCCCGGAAGTGGGCACATAATTATATATGTAAGTCGCGCCGCTTTTCGGATTCCCTTCAAGAAAAGCCATATCATGCCAGCCGCCGTTATGCCAGATCCTGACATATGCAGGCTCTCTGCCTTTATTATCCACATACTGCGCATAATAAGTGAAGTTTGTGCAGGGAACACCTGTTTGGGGGTAGACCCCTCCTCCCAAAATGGGCGCGTCTTTCATCTCTTCTGCGCTAAGTTTTGGCACGATGCCAACTGCAGATTTCTCTTCAGCGAAAGCGAAGCTGGACAGGCAGATCATTATTAATGCCCATCTTAAGATCATCTTTTTCATCCGATCCCTCCAAAAAACTTTTTTATTGCCAGCCTGGTAGATTCCCCATTAGGCTCAAGGGAAAAAGTGCCAAAATCATTCCAGGTATAGCCGGCTCCTTTTGGCTCGACTGCCAGATAAGCATCAAAAGAGACCTGCGCATATCTCACCTGGTTCTGCTTGATGAAATCATCGGGAACAGCAAAAAAGTCTTGCTGCCAGTATTCTGCATTCATCCACGGCTTCCCTGCTTTTTCAGCAAGGGCAGCATAAAATCTGTAGTCATCAAATTCTCTGGTATAATCTTCATAGGACATCCCTCCTGCTATCGGCGGTCCGACATCCACTCCCGCGATATCGACATTCCTGAAAGAAGCTGCTATGACTTCCGCCGATCTTTTTTTGGGCTGGGTGACCTTGTTGATGACTTTTCCAGTGAATTTTTCTTTGACTGCTGCATTGGCTGAGGGCATCAATTCAACGATGTACTTGTCAATCTGTTCTGCTGAACCCCACTGAGTCTGCTCTTGCAGGAACAAATCCGGCTCATTGTTTGCAGTGACATATTCAACTTTGTACTCTTCCATCAATTCCCCTGTTTCGCGGCAGTATTGCAGATATGATGTCTTGAATTTGGAGTAAGCAGGCAGCTTGATATCGCTTCCCGGAGGAGCGTTGACAAGCTCAAACGCAACCCAGACAGCCAGGCCTTTTTTCTTGGCTTTCACTATATCATTCAGCAGCACTGCCTTTGAAGCCTCATCCATGACGCATTTTTCTCCAGTACAGTCATTAATGGTCAATAATTGGATAGTATTGAAACCGGTCTCCTTAATATCATCTAAAGTATCGTCCGAAATGACCTTGAATTCTCCTTGTCCATAGATTGCCGGGCCTTGATTGATAACCTTGATGACAGAAGGATAATTCCTGGTCAAAGAAAGTATCTCATCGGCTTCTGGCATGACAAGGTTATTCCTGCTGCCAGGAGGCCCGCCTTCCTGCCCCTTTTTGCAGCAATCCGGATGCTTTTCACAGAATTCGTTGCATTTCTGCCTTGATTCAGATGTTGTTCCGGGGCATTCCCCTTGCTGAGGTTGCCATTCTCCCGGAGCGATAGGGCAGGGCATCCCTTCAGATGGCCTTCCTTGCCCGGATCCTTCTTTTTCTTCAGGTGAAGTTTCTGCCTGTCCAGCGCAGCCGATAATGAGAATTGATAACATTAGAAGGATGATTATTTTTTTCATGCATACACCTTTTTTATATAGAAATGATAAAACGACTATTTAAATGCTTCTCAAAATGTCGGATAATCCATTGGCTTGTGGATTACAGGTATTTTTGATATTCCCTCTGACGTGATAGGGGGGTTACGAATGAAATGAATAACTTCCGGTCAGATGAATCTTCATAAATATCACATCAGATTTCATCACCATTCGATTGCTAAACGAGAGATAAGCCCGAAAAAATTTATAAATCCGCTGCCCATTTCATAATTAAATTTTCTTGAGGGATGTGATGGAGAGACAAAAAGCCGGCAGCGAAAGAAAGAACAGGATTCTCGTCATCGATAATGGGACGCAGTACGGGCAGCTCTATGCAAAACGGTTCAGGGATCTTGGGATGGACGTCGAGAGCATTGATGCAGGGGTCTATTGCGATGAAGACGGGAACCTTGTAAGGCCGAAAGTTACGCTTGATGATGTTGCCGGGTTTGCGTGCGTCGTCATCGCAGGCGGAAGGAGCAGCGTCACAGACGCCCCGGACAGGAGAGTCGATATCGACCCGAGGATCTACAGCGATTATGAAGGGCCTCTTCTTGGCACATGTTTCGGGCATCAGGACATGGCTGACAGGCTGGGCGGGAAGGTCGTCAATGGACTGAAGCAGTGCGGGCCGGTCTACACCACTGTCAATCTGAAAAACCCTTTCTTTGAAGGATTAGGCAATCCCAGGCAAAGGGTCAACTCAACGCATAATGACGGTGTGATGCTGCTTCCTCCCGGTTTCAATATTATCGCGCACAGCTACAGCGTGCTTGATGACACGCTGCACATAGATGCGATGTTCAGGGATGCAGACAACGGAAAGAGAAATTACCGCATAGGGACTCAATTCCATCCTGAGACATTCCTCTCTGAGAACGGTTCAGCGATGCTGCTTAATTTCATCAGGCTCTCCGGTCTTGAGCCGAAAGAGATAAAGGGGGGCGTGAAGACAACACCGAATATCGACGGGATAGTCAATGAGCAATACCCTAGGATAAAAGACACAATAAAGGATCTGCCTGTGTTCCTTCCTCTGAGCGGAGGAGTGGATTCAACAGTCTCGACAGAGATGCTTCTCAGGGCAGGGATAGCCAGAGAAAAGATCCACGCATTCCATATTGACACAGGCTTCAACAGGTACGGAGAAAGCGAAGAGGTCGTCAGGGAGTATCATGCGATGGGATGGAATTTTGTCGGACTGCTTGACAAGAAGGAATTCTTTGCGAACTTCTCCCTGTCTGAAGATGAGCTGAAGGAGTACAGGCCTGATCTGGCAGGGAAAGGTTTAGGGGATGTAAAGCTCAAAGACGCAGTATACTCAGAGCACAAAAGGGTGCTGTTCCAGGTGGCATACGACTTTGTCATAACTGGATACCAGAGAGAGCTGGGCCTTGATGAGACCAACTCTGTGCTTGTGCAGGGCACAAACCATGCAGACAAGGTCGAGAGCGGCAAAGGGGGCAAGAAGCGCAGCGGCAGTGCGCGAATCAAAACACACCACAATGTTGGCAAGTTCAGCGATAGATACAAGGAAGCCGGCCATCTTCTTGAGCCTATGGACAGGTTCTTCAAGTCAGACATCTACGAGCTTGCAAGGAGGTATGAGCTGCCCGTATTTTTCTCGACAAGAAAGCCTTTCCCGGGGCCAGGCGAGCTGATAAGGATCGGCAGCCACAACATGGTCGATACAGGGATGTACACCCGGCAGCAGATCAACAGACTGGAGACCACTGCCAACGAATATTCCAGGCCAAGAGGCATATCAACATATGTGACTCCCCTGGAAGCCGTCGGGACATGCGGCGACGAAAGGGCAGAAGGAGCGATGGCTTTGCTCCAATTTGAAGGATCACATGAAGAGAGAGTGACGGAAGGGATAATGCAGCTGATGGATGCTGCAGGGCAGATACCCCACTACACCACTTTTGGAAGTAGGGACTGCATAACAAGGCTTATGACCCCGCTGTTCGCATTCGACACAGGAAAAAAACCATCATTCAGCAGGATGAAGAATGAGGGGAAGTATGTTGAGATGCTGCAGCTATTTGACAAGGAAGTCAACAATCTTGTAGATAGGTTGGGGATAAAGATGACGCAGACCGTCAATTATATCATGACAGACAGCCTAGGGGAGGAAGGCAAGTATACTTTTGTCTTCAGGCCATGGATCGCTCCGGACCTGATGAGCGGAATGCCTTTGATACCCTCTGATAAAGAGGTCAGAGAACAGCTTTTTGGCGGGCTGAAGGCGCTGAAAGAGAAATATGATTTCATAGGCAATATATGCATAGATCTCACATACAAGCCTATAGGCGGGACAGAGATAAATTAGCATTGTATCAGAATCATACCAGGAATGTCTATTATCCATCATTCTCAGAAAAAAGATTCAGCTGCACATTCCCTTTACCAGCTTCTTTCGGCTTTGCATCCTTTTTCTGCGCAGCCTCTCTTGTTTTTCTTCCATCTTTCGCATGGGGATCTTCTCCTTTCCTGAAATAAGCATCAACAGCATCTTGCGTCCTCTTGTGGTGTTCATCTATAGGCGTTTTTTCCCTTAATAGGCCCGTCTTGTCATCAAAGACCATCTCTTTTTCAGATACGACTGCATAGACTGCATCAGGTTTCCTGATTGTCTCAATCCCTTTGGGCACATACTCAAATCTTTTTCCAGGGACAACTGCTGACCCATGATCGACAGCATATCCGAAGACATAATCATTCCCTGAGCGCTGGACATCTTCCTGCGGCCCCATCTTTCTCACGTGCAACTGCACGAATACGACCCCTTCAAGATCACCGCTAAAGTGATACATCATGCCTGCATCAATAGTATTGTCAGAAATCTCCCTTGTCTCTCTTATCGCTGAACCCTTATCATCCCATTTCACCTGTTTTCCGTCCTTGAGGATCCTTATGAGGTCTGTTTCAGCAGGAAGCGAAGCCCTCGTCCTAAGAGCGTACCCTATATCTTTTTCAGCGTATCTTTCCAGGATATCGATTACCTTCATTTTAACAATTAAAGTATTACTCCTTTATAAATCTTTCGGTTTTGTAGTCACTATATAGGGGTAACTATGTAAAGATTTAAATATAAGTATGCGCTATATGAACGGGCATAAGATGGAAAAGATAAATACGACAATAATGGGCGGCGGCATCGTGGGTTGTGCAATAGCCTACAGGCTTTCCCAAAAATACAATGATATAACGCTTTTTGAGAAGTCGCCTCTTCTTACAGTCAAACCTGGCGCAATAATGGGGGATAACCAGACCTCCAGGAATGCAGGGGTCATCCATGCGGGAATCTATTATGAAAAACAGAAAAGCCCCCTTAAATCAAGATTATGCGTGAAAGGCAACAGGATGATGTATGATTTCTGCAAGGAGTTTGGCGTTCCGCATAAGAAAGTCGGGAAACTCCTTGTTGCCACAGACGGTTATGGGGAGATGATGCTGGAAAAACAGCATCAGATTGCAAAAGAAAATGGCGTTCCTGAAATGGATATTCTTGATGAAGAAAAAGTAAAACAGCTTGAGCCGAATGTGAGATGCACAAAAGCATTGTATTCAGGAACAACAGGAATTGTTGATCCGGTCAAGATGGCACATAAAATGGCTTATCTATCACAGCAAGCCGGAGTTGCAATAGTAGAAGGGAATGAAATCATTGATATAACCCCTTCCGGAAAAGATTATATCGTGGTGAGTCGAGATAATCACCATAATCTTTTTAGATTTGAGACTGATATCATAATCAATGCAGCGGGGCTATATTCTGATAAAGTGGCGAGGATGGTCAATCCAGAATACCCCCACAGAATCTCGCCGTTAAAACTGGAATTCGCTTCCTTTTACAGGACCAAGAGACAGGACATAAACCTTGGCATGAATATTTATCCAGCACCCAACTATTTCATAAAGGAGACAGGAGAGATCATAAGGCCGACAGAAGAGCAAATAAAGGCGGAGCTGGGGAAGACTATCGCCACGACTGTCGGTTCGCACTTGACTCCGACGCTGGATGAGAATTGGGAACTTGGCGCGGAAGTCACGATAAGCCCGGTTCAATCAGGAAAATGCAGCATAGATGATTATACAAACACACAGCCGCTCAGAAAGTTCCATGAAAGGGTGAGCAGATTCTTCCCGAACCTGAAGTTAGACGACCTGGTCAATAATGGGGACCCAGAAACTGATCTTGGGAACAGGGCGGGCATACTTGCAGGGATAGATGATGGCACCGATTTTGTGATAGAATCGGATGAAAAATATCCGACCATGATAAATCTCATTGGAATAGAATCCCCTGGAATGACTTCATGCCTTGCAATCGCCGAATATGTAAAAGAGATCTTTTCTCAGATAAGATAGATGTTCAGTCTATCAGAACAGCATTCACAGCGCCTTCCTGGCCGGGCCTGTTCGTTATCCTTGCCTTGCCCTTGTCTGTGTTTATGACTGTGCCGCATGTCATTATGTTTCTCCTGACGAAGTTCCTGTTCGCAGGGCAATCTGTGATCGTGAGTATCTTTGCCTTCGACCATTTCCTGGTCTTATTGTCAAGAACATTAGCGACATCAACCTTGAGGAGCTTTACCTTCCTTGAACCGCCCTTTTCCCTTACATTCTTCAGTTTCCTCTCTCCGAGTCCTGTAAGCATGGGTTTGCTGCCTCTTTCAAAAAGCCTCTTGCCCCTGAGGGACTTCTTCTTCTTTCCTGAAGCTTTCCTGCCGGATTTTCCTTGTATTACGACCATATTATCACTTCATATATGCAGATTTAGCACCTATTTAAATGTTTTTTGGTGGTCTTATAGGCCCTAAAAGCCCCTAAAACCACAGAAAACTTTATAAATAGACCCCCTCATTTTATAGTTATTTTAAAATTTTTTTATGGGGTGTAAAACATGGAAGCATCAAGACCATTGGACGCCTTGAACGAGGCGAGAGGAAAAAGAGTTGTAGTAGATCTGAAGAACAGCAAGCAGTATGTCGGCAAGCTCAAGGCTTTCGATATACACATCAATGTCGTGCTTGACGACGCAGAGGAGAGAGCTGACGGGGAGATCAAGAGGAAGATAGGCACAGTGTTCGTCAGAGGCGACACGATAACCGTGATTTCTCCAGAGTAAAGGCCGATAATACCAGGGAAGATAAGAAGGTGCATGTATGTCAAAAGGAACAGCATCGATGGGTAAGAAGACAGGGAAGAAGACGCACATATATTGCAGAAGGTGCGGAAAGCATACTTATCACATCCATAAGAAGAGATGCAGCTCATGCGGATTCGGCAAGTCGAAGAAGACAAGGTCTTATGCCTGGCAGAAGAAGTGAGATTGATTTTTTGTTTTCTATGTATTTTTTTTATAATTTGTGCACCATAGCCATCAACAGAAAATCTGCGGATTTTCTTAGTTTCAAAAACTTTCAGTTTTTTCAACAATCCATTCGCCTCCACAGCACAACTATGGGCTATGGCTCATGGCCGCACAACTTTGCTCCACATGACAAATATGCTGCGCACAACTCAATTCCCATGCCCCCCGTTGTGAATCAGGCACCTTGAGGTTATAGGGCGGGATGGCGATGGGTTCATAGATTTTGGGCGTGGTTATTTTTAGAGGAAATAAAACAATGCCCCAACTAAAAAAATAAGCACAAACCACAAAAAATACAACTAAACCCCCAAAATACCATCTCAACCGCAAACCTTATTAACCTCCGCAACACTAAATATCCTATTATGGCATCGATATCAATGTGCATGATAGTGAAGAACGAGGAGAAATTCCTAGGCAAATGCCTCGAGAGCGTCAAAGGCCTGGCAGATGAGATAATAGTCGTGGACACAGGCTCGACAGACAGGACCATCGAGATAGCAAAAAAGGCAGGAGCCAAAGTCATAAGCTACGAATGGAACGACGATACTGCGGCTGCAAGGAATGCAGGGCTGAAGGAGGCGAAAGGCGACTGGATACTTATACTTGATGCAGACGAGATCATAGGGAAAGAGAGCTTTGAGCCGATAAGAAAGCTCACGGGGATGGATTTTGACGCATTCTATCTTGTGCAGATGAATTATACCAACAACACAAAGGATATAAACTTTGTTCCTGCCAGAAAGACCCCCTATAGCATGGATTTCTCAGGATTTTTCCCAGTGGAGATAATAAGGCTGTTCAGGAACAGCAAAGGCATAGAGTTCACAAGCATAGTCCATGAAAGATTGAATGAATCCATAAAAAGGCTTGGCCTGAAGACAGCAAGGACAGATATCCCTATCCACCATTACCAATCCCTCAAGGGAGAAGCAGAGATGAAGCGCAAGCAACTCGCTTTCCTGAGGCTTTTCGAGAAGAAGATCAAGGAATTCCCTGATGACGAGAAGATGTACCATGACATGGGGATAATATACTACAATTACGAGAACGATGAGAAGAAGGCCGTTGAATGCTTCGAGAAGGCCATGAAGCTCAATCCGAAATACCTTGCCCCGATGTTCAGCCTTGCGGCAATCTACTCTAGGAAAAAGGACAACGCCAAGGCCAAAGGGATGTATGAGAAGATCCTTGCCATAGACCAGAAGCATGCCCAGACCCATTACAATCTGGGGAATATCCTCGCTGAGGAGAAGAATTACAGGGATGCGATAATGCATTACACTGAATCTGCGAAGCTCAAGCCCAATCCGCTCGTCTTCAACAACCTTGGGAACATATTCGTCATCCTGGCAAGATGGGATGCGGCGCTGCTCTCTTACAGGACAGCGATACAGCTCAATCATCCCAGGAAAGAGCAGCTGCAGAAGAAAGCGGACGAGATAGAGAGGATGATAGAGAAGAAAAAGGAGAAGAATTGATTTCATGTGGAATATTTGAAGTTTTTTCTGTTATAAATTTACAAATTCCTCATTCCATTCGCCCCCGCCTAAGAACTTCTTGATACTGAAAATGCTTTACATTTTCAGGCCTGTCAAACGAAGTTTGACAGTATGGCTCATGCCCTCTTCTTTATTTTGCTCAACTGACCTGCTACGACTGCTCCCGAGCCTAGCACGAAGTAGGAAGGGGACGAGAGCAGTGGTTTCGTCCATTGACACCGACAGCTAGGACCATTTCGCTGCGCTCAATGGTCCGAACTGAATGAATTATTCGAACCACTCCGAACGAAGTGAGGATGTGGTCCTTGCTGTTGCGTATCAAATGCGCGTAACCATTTGGGGCTGGAAACCTTGGTTTCCCCGCAAATATTGTTGATTTAAGTTTACAATAGAAATAATAAGAATAAAAAAACAAAATTCCAAGAAAAAGTTAATAAAAAAATAAAATGTAAGAATAATAAAATCACTGATTCTCGCTCAGGCCTTTCCTCTCCCTGATCTGCTTTATCGTCTTCTCCTGCAGCTCGAAAGGCATCTTCTCGAAGTTCTGGTCGACCAATGAATAGTTCCCTCTTCCTTCTGTGGATGATCTCAGGTCAGAAGCCAGGCCGAACATCGCTGCGACAGGCAATTTGCCTATGACCATAATCCTGCTCTCGTCCTGGTTCATATCGACAAGCTGACCCCTCTTGTTTGCGATCAATTTTGATATCTCACCCATATATTCCGGAGGAGCTTCGAATTGCAGTGTCTGTACCGGTTCGAAAAGCATAGGTCCTGAAAGCCTCATGGCCTCCCTTATACCTTCCCTTATTGCAGGATACATCTGTGCAGGGCCCCTGTGGATGGTATCCTCGTGCAGGGTGCAGTCCATCAGCCTTACCTTGACTCCGAAGCACGGTTCACGGGCCAATGGGCCGTTCTCCATCACATCCTCGAACATGTCAAGCAGCATCTCCATTATCTCGCCGATATGGATGATTCCTTTCGTCTCATCGACAAAAAGGTTGCCTTTGTATATGTCCTTGACTTTGTCTGCTATCTTCGTCTCCCAGCCAAGGTTCGTGAACTTGTCCCTGAGTTCGACAGTCATCTTCTTGATCCTGCCTTCAGGGATATCGTTCTTCTTCACCAGGGCTATTATGTCAGCATCCAACGGCTCGACAAGGAAATATAATTTGTTGTGCTTGTTCGGGGATTTTCCCTCGACTTCCTGGGGGCATTTCTTTGTTATGGATTCCCTGTAGACAACGATAGGAGGCGAAGTGGTCACTTCTACCCCTTTGTTGGTCCTTATCCTGTTCTCTATGACCTCGAGATGGAGCTCGCCCATTCCGCTGATGAGGTGCTCTCCTGTCTCCTCATTGATCTTGACCCTGATTCCCGGATCCTCTTTCTGGACCATCCTCAGCACTTCGATAAGCTTGGGCAGGTCGCTCGGCCTCTTAGCCTCTATGCTCTTTGTGACGACCGGCTCGAACAGATGAGTGATCTCCTCGAACGGCACTGTAGGCTTGTTCGTTATGGTCTCTCCTGGCGCGGATTTAACTCCTGCTATGCCTATGACGTTTCCGCACGGGACATTATCGACTATCTCCCTCTTCGCCCCGTTATAGATGAAAACCTGCTGTATCCTTGAAGGCATCTTCCTCCTGTTCAGATAGATATCCATGCCTTTCCTTATCGTGCCTGAGAATAATCTTCCTGCAGAGATCTCTCCTGCCTGAGGATCGATGACTATCTTTGTGATCACGAAAAACAGCGGGCCGTTCCCGTCGCACTTCACCAATGCCTGGCCTTCCTCTGACTCAAGATCCCCTTTCCATATCTTTGGGATCCTGTAAGGCTGGGCCTGTGCAGGAGAAGGCAGATGCCCTATCACCATGTTCAGGACGACCTTGTGCAACGGCGCCTTCTTTGCAAGCTCTTTCCATGTGTCATTATTGTACGCATCTATGACATCCTTGAATGTTATGCCTGATTTCTTCATGTAAGGCAATGACAATGCCCATTTGTGGAATGCGGATCCGAAGCATACGCTGCCTTCATTGACGCTGACCTGGAACTTGTCCCCATACTCCTTCTCTGCGATCTCCTTGATCAGTTTGTTTACATGCGTGATTATCTTGATGAATCTCTCCTGCATCTTCTCAGGAGTGAGCTGAAGCTCCTTTATCAGCCTGTCGACCTTGTTGATGAACAGCGTGGGCTTAACCCTCTCCTTGAGCGCCTGCCTGAGGACAGTCTCTGTCTGCGGCATGACTCCTTCAACTGCGCATGACAGCACGATGCATCCGTCTGATGCCCTCATTGCCCTTGTGACGTCTCCTCCGAAATCTACGTGTCCAGGCGTGTCTATGAGATTGATAAGATATTCCCCCTTATCGAATTCGTGGACCATGCTGACGTTTGCAGCGTCTATCGTGATCCCTCTCGCCTGCTCGTCCTCTGCGAAGTCGAGGAAACGCTGCTTGCCTGCAAGCTCTTCTGATATCATGCCTGCGCCTGCAAGAAGATTATCCGAGAAAGTGGTCTTGCCGTGGTCTATGTGGGCGCAGATGGCGATATTCCTTATCCTGTCTTTCTGACCTCTTATCCTTTCGATCTTTTCGACCATCTTCTCTGCCATTGTTCATCCACCTTGTTTGTTTTTAGCGTTTTGGTTTTTTATGAAAACTGATAAATCAATATGGTGCTGATTCACCTTTCATCCTCAGCATAGATCATCTCAGTGTCGATCCTGGAGTAATCGAACAGCTCATTATCCCTGAAGAACCTCTTTATCTCTATTTTTGCCGACTCTATGGAATCAGAAGCATGGAGCGCATTGCACTGGTTGCTCAGTGAGTAGTCCCCCCTTATCGTGCCAGGGGCTGCCTTTGCGCCGTGCGTCTCTCCTGCGAGCTTCCTCACGACATCGACAGCATGATTGCCTTCAAGAACAACAAGGAGCGAAGGGCAGTGCATCATAAATTTCACAAGGCCCTTGTAGAAAGGCTTCCCCTTGTGGTGCGAGTAATGCTCGCCGAGGATATCCTCATCCAGGTGGGTCATCTTCATACCGGTTATCTTCAGGCCTTTAGCCTCGAACCTATGGATTATCTCACCGACTATCGTCCTGTTGACCGCATCCGGCTTAAGTATGACAAGCGTCCTTTCTTTCATTTTAGCATCACTTGCCCTTAGGTTTTTCCTTCTTTGCTTCCTTCTTCTCAGGCTGAGGCTTCTGTTCCTTCTTGTCCTGCTTTGAAGAGCCTTTCAATTCAGAAAATCTCTTTGTCCAGACTGTCGTGTTAGGGTTCCTTCGCAGCTTAAGCATGTTCTTCTCGCATTTCATCGAGCAGAAATAAGCTATCCTGCCGTCAGTATGCACGAACATCTTACCTGTCCCTCTCCTCAGGTTCTCTCCGCAAAATGAGCATTTTGGCATTTTTTCACCTTTAATTATTTGGTTTTGATAGAGGCCGTTTACGTAAGCCCTCTCCCTTTCTTATCGAGAGGCCTTGCCTCGAATTCTGTCTCTCTGAGCATGAGTATGTCGCCCAATCTCACAGGGCCTTTGACGTTCCTTCTCAGGACCTTATCCCTATCTCTGCCTGCAAGGATCTTGCATCTTATCTGCATAGCCTCTCCTCTGGCTCCGGTCCTACCTATCATCTCTTCTACTTTTGCAGGGACTGCAGGCGAGAAATACACTCCGCTTCTCCTCTCTTCCTGAGGTGCAGCCTGAGGGGCCTGATGGCCCTGGGCAACTGGCTTTTTCTCTCCCTTGATTTCCGGTTTCTTTTCTTCTGCCATTTTATCGCCTTCTTGCCAGGATTATTCCTTTCCCTTTCCGACTTCTGCGATGAGTTTCTTAGCCTCGCCTTCCTGTATGACTGCGACTGCTGCTGTGCCTACGCTGAGGCCTGCTGCCGCCCCGAGCTCTTCCTTTGAAGGGACTTCGATGCACGGTATGCCTTTCTCTTTTGCAAGCACAGGAAGGTGCATTATCACTTCAGGCGGCGTTACATCTTTTGCATAGATCACTATCTTTGCCTTGCCCTTCTCCAATGCCTTCGTCACTTCATTGCTCCCTTTCTTTATCTTTCCTGTTGAATTTGCCACTTCAATTATCTCATATGCCTTTTCTGATTTGTCAGCCATTTTAATCCTCCTTGCTATCTTGTTTTATCCTTTTTAGAGGTAAGTAGAAACTAACCTCATTCGGGCCTTAAAAGCCTTTAAAGCCGTCATTAATCACTGGTATAACGCTGGAAAATGAGGGGGTTTATAAAGGTTTTGGGTTGAAAACGCGCCTCATTTCATTGCCTTCAACAAAGAGATAATTGTCTATGTTCTGCTGCGCCCAGCTTGCATTGTCTTTGTTTAAATTTTGTAATGTCTCCTGCCCCATAATCCCAAAACATTTAATAACAACTCAAATACTTTCAATATATGAAGAAGAAGATAAAAGAATGGCTGAAAAGATATGTCCCTGCTGAAATCTTCGCTACGATAGGTGTGGTCATAGGTTCGTGGCTGGTTTTTGTCTTGACGGGAAACAGGGTATTATCAGCTTATATCGGGACAATCGGAGAGAACATCGGCTTTTATAGTTTTATCTTCATAAGGGAGCATATCAATGATTTCAACCATTCTAAAAGAAAAAAAAGGGACCATGGCTTGAAGGGTTTTCTCAAGACAACAAGGAATCTCATCTTTGAGTTCGGAGTATCTGAAACATTAGACAGCTTATTCTTCAGGCCATTCTGCATCTATATCTTTCCTATATTGATAGGAAATTATCTCACTGGAATACTTGTCGGAAAGATTGTCGCTGATATCATCTTCTACATCCCTACAATAATAGCATATGAACTGAAGAAGAAGCATTTAGTCTGATGTTTTTTTGGTGAGGGCTGGCTGGATGGTTCAGAGCTGAGCCGACGAGGACGACCGAAGGGAGGACGAAGAGTCGAATTTTCACTGACATCAATTCGAGGCTAAGCCGAGTGTATAATTAAGAGTTGGGGGCATTATTTCAAGCACGAAGTGCCATAGAGAACAAGAAAAAATGGGGCGTTCCTAATTATAAGTGTTATACTGTTATAAATTTAGAAAACTTTATATATCTAATAGTTTATTTGTACATTATGGTGGGTAAAAGTGATTTTACATTGATATCTTTTCGGGGAGACCGGAATATTTGGCAAGATTTTATGCATAAAGTTAAAAAGAATAAAAAACAAGTTTGGGAAGTGATGGAACCCCTACTTAAAGATTATATCCAAAAAGAGGTTAAGAATGGAAACAAATCATAAAATTTTATTTCAGAATGCGAATAATCTTCATCAAATTAAAGATAGTTCTATTGCTCTAATGATTACTTCACCACCCTATCCTATGATTGAAATGTGGGATAATATGTTTTCTGAACAAAACCCCGAGATTAAAGAAGCCTTAAATAAGAAAGATGGAAGTATTGCATTTGAATTGATGAATCAAGAATTAGATAAAGTTTGGGATGAAGTTTATCGGGTTCTTATCCCCGGTGGTATTGCTTGTATAAATATCGGAGATGCGACCAGAACAATTGGAGAAAATTTTCAATTATTTTCAAGTAGCACAAGGATAATGAATCATTGTCTGAAAGCAGGTTTTAGTGCTTTACCTAAAATTCTTTGGAAGAAAACAACAAATGCGCCAAATAAGTTTATGGGGAGTGGTATGCTTCCCCCTGGTGCTTATGTTACATTAGAGCACGAATATATATTAATACTACGAAAAGGTGGAAAACGAGAATTTATAAAACCACATGAAAAGATGAATAGACAAGAAAGTGCTTTCTTTTGGGAAGAAAGAAATATCTGGTTTACTGATATTTGGGAAGGATTGAATGGAGTTATCCAAAAATTAAATGATGAAAAAATAAGATGCAGGAGTGCCGCGTATCCGTTTGAATTGGCTTATCGTCTAATTAATATGTTTTCTGTTAAAGGAGATACTGTTTTAGACCCATATTTTGGGACGGGAACGACTATGCTATCAGCTATGGCAAGCGCAAGAAATAGTATAGGGGTAGAAATAGATCAAAACTTTAAAGACATAATCGGCGAACGAACCAAATCAATTGTTGAATACGCCAACGCCATAAATAAAAAGAGAATACAACAACATTTAGAATTTGTCAAGAAAAGAGAAAGCGAAAAAGGCCCATTAAAATACACCCATGAGAAATATGGATTTAAAGTCATGACTCGACAGGATAATTCTTTAATATTTGACGATGTACTTTCATGTAAGCAGACAAATGAAAATGAATTTAAAGTCAATTATGCTTCCAATAAAGAAATGGAATTAAAGAGTAGCATAATATCTTCAAATAAAGAGATTGAAGAGAGGTATAACGTCAAAGAATATCCTTTAGAAATCCCTCAAATTGAACAAAAAGTAGAAAGACTTAATGCTCCATCATTGTATAATTTCTTTTAGAGAAGTTTTGTATAAATATAAAGATATTTGTTTGTCTTTTTATAATAAACCATCTGAATATCTATTTTATCTCTAATCGTGGGTTTCTTTGATAAATATGTAGCCGGTTTTATTTGAACAGGTGTTTCACCAATATATCCATCTATAAACTTACTTTCTTCTGCGGGTGTAGATTTCTTCCATTTTTTGTCTAATTTTTCAGCCAAATACTTTAGAATAATCTCTTGAATGACTAATCCCTCAGCAGTCTTCGTAATAACCAAATCTTCAACCCATTCATGAATAAGGTCATCGTCAATTTCACTTACTGCTTTTTGCATTTGTTTTATCATATTGCTTACTTTTGCAGTGGCTTTATCAATTGCATCAGGATAGTTCTCGGTGTACCATCTCTTCCAGCTTTTAAAATTTTTCTCTGGAGATTTATGTATCAATTCAGAAAGCTGTCCTACTACTTTTGGTCTTGTTCCTTGTGCATTTTGGTTAGCAAGATTGATTATTTGGGTGGTGTATTTTGGGAATTTTGGTAGTTCTCCAATAACCCTCTTAAATTCTTTCTCTACATCCAGCTTGATTTCAGTATAATCTTTCAGATCCTCGTTTTCGCCCATAATATTACTTGATTTATAAAGAACATTATAAAGTTTTCTTTTTAGGAACGCCCCAGTCTTTATAAACTGTGCCCAAAGGGAGTGTATTATATGCGTAGCATCGCCCCCAACTCTTTTTTCTAAAGTGAAAATTCGATTGAGCCTAACGCCCGTTAGGGTCTCCTTTCCTCGTGAGCGACCCGAAAACTCGGAGAGTTTTCTGGCTGGAGCGATAGAGCTGAAAGGA
This sequence comes from Candidatus Woesearchaeota archaeon CG10_big_fil_rev_8_21_14_0_10_44_13, assembly GCA_002762985.1. Classification (GTDB taxonomy): domain Archaea; phylum Nanobdellota; class Nanobdellia; order Woesearchaeales; family UBA12501; genus 1-14-0-10-44-13. The sequence continues at coordinate 54,575 of PCXZ01000035.1, forward strand.
CGAGGATTTCGAAGAAATCCGAAGAGTTCAAAAAAGACTTTATTACGGGACGAAGTCCAATGAAATAGCGGATAAAGCCCCCGAAAATCGATAGATTTATATATAAGTACCACCTTAGGTAGTATTTAGGTGGTATAAATGGAATTTAAGAAAGTCACAATATCTTTACCGAAAATCTTGTATGAAGAAGGAATACAGCTTATCAATAAGGGTTTTTTCTCCAATTTTAGTGATTTAGTTAGAAGCGGGATTAGAAGCGAATTTAAGGAACTTCAACCAGTAGTCAAGGATTTTGACGAAAAAGTCATTTATGGCGATAAAGAACTGATTGCCGGAGTAAAACAAAGTATAACTGAATCTCGTGCTGGAAAGGGAAGGATTGTTAAAGCAAAAGATGTTGATAAGTATTTTGAGGCTATTTAATCATGGAATATCAGTTCCAATTTACGCCTTTCTTCGAAAAACAGCTAAGGAAATTCAAACAGAAAGATGCTGTTTTATTCGAAAGATTGACAAAGAAGTTAAAAGAAATAGTGCAAGATCCTGAACATTACAAGCCATTAAAAAATGTTTTAGCAGGTTGCAGGGCGGCTCATCTTGATCCTTTTGTTATTGTTTTTGAAGTCAAAGGTGATACAATAATCATCCATTATGTAAAACACCATGATGATGCTTACTAGATTTTCTGGGGCTATTATCAGTTTAAAGTCTTTTTTGAATTGAGCCTAACGGGCGTTATGCTCGTCTGACTAACGGGAAGACCTAAAATTTAGTGCAACGTTCCGAAGGAAAATTTTAGAGTTTTTTCGGGGGCGTTCTATCAAAGGAGCGAATAGCGACCATCAAGAACAAGAAGCAAAGGGGACAATTTTTATTAGTATTTAGTTTGTATATACTTTGTAACTATATTTAAAATAAGTTAGATGTATCTTATAATTGATGAATGAAAAAACAGCTGAGCAGATAAAACAAGTAATAATAAGCGAATTGAAGTCTTTTAGATGGGATATTCTTGGGATCATTGATGAGAAGCAAAATATTTTTCCAATGACTAGCGATACTAAAGTTCTTTCAAAAGTGTTTGAGATGAAAATAACTCCTGATTTTAGGAGAATCGCTTCTAAGCTATCGGTTAAAGGCAATCCTTGTACTTTGGTTTTAGCGAAAGAACAGAATCAATACCCAGATATAACTTTAAGTGGTGGTATATTGGGAGATGAAAAGATAGCTATAGATATTAAATCGGCATATCGAAAAGGGGAAGGTAAATTCTCAGGTTTTACATTAGGAGCATTTAATGGTTATTTCAAAAATAGAAATTCGACCAAAAATATTGCATTTCCTTATAAGGAATATGCGAGACATTGGGTGTTGTGTTTTATTTATGAAAGAGATAGAGAAACTGACGTTACAGCGATGTTTTCATTGAAAGATGCAAAGAAAATTCCCAAGATTATTACTGATGTTGAGATTATATTGCAAGATAAATGGAAAGTAGCAAAAACTACTCCTGGCAGTGGAAACACAGCAAATATTGGAGGAATAGACAGCCTTGAAAAATTAAAAAATGGAACAGGTCCTTTTTCCTCTGAGGGCGAGGATGTTTTTAATGATTATTGGATGCACTATATCAGAAAAGAAGATTGCAACAAGATGGATTTAAAGGAACAGCCATTTACAAATTTAACCAAATATAAAAAATGGGTTGAAGACGGAAGACAAGGAGATAAACTTATTGAAGACTATTATAAAGTACATGATAATGATACTGAATCAGAATCCGATGAATAAAAGTTCTTGAGTATCTTGTTTACTAAGTACATACTTAAAATCTTTAGCTTTTACTTCTTTAACATTTGTCTTATATTTTTTTAGGATATCATATATTTCCTTTTCTGAGGGAATACCATCTTTACGATAAGAAATAACAATTTTACTATCTTTAAATTTCCTTATTAATTTTTCAAAAGCATTTTTTATCTCTTTCTTATCATTCCAAACACAATATTCTTTTTTTAAAGGCAAATGTTTTCTGCTATGATCTATCATGGACGCCCATTTTTTATAATTAACTAAACCCTCAAGAAAGTGGTAAGCATCTCGATAATCTATTATTTCTCCTTTAACAGGAATATAAGGCGTATCAATATAAACTAAATCATACTCTCCTGGAATTTCAAATACATCATAATTTATAGATTTCCCGTTATGACCGTTAGAATAAACACATTTATTAGCTTCTTTAACCATTTCTTTAAAATGTGTTGGAAATGGTTTGTCCCAAGTTGCTTTATTTCCAAAACTTCTCTTTACATCGCTAGTTCTAACATATAAGTTTTTTCTGTGAAATAAATTATAAGGTCTTTTACTAATACAAGATTGAAATAAGCAATGTAAAGCCAAAGCCTTTTTGAACGAATTATCTAAATGATTAATATTTTCAATAACAATATCTAACCATTCATTTTCTTCATCGGTGAAATAAATGTCTTTGAAAGTGTCTTTAATAAATGTGGAATAATGGAAGTTTTTGTGCTTCTTAAGTATAAAATCAACATCATCTTCATCAAGGGTAACATTCCGATTTTCAATAAGTGCTAACCCAATAATATGATTGTATTTGAGAACATCATTATAAGTTACTTGTTTTCCTTCTTGTTTAGCTTTATATGCTACGCTTCCTGTTCCACCCATAGCATCCAAGAATGTATCAAAATCCAAATCTTTTATTTGATCCCAAATCCAATTTACAATCTTTTTTTTACTCCCCCTATATCTAGTAGAAAAGCTATAACCATTAGTAATAATTGGCTTTTCTCCATTCATACATAATTTTAATTGTGCTTCTCCCATTTTATACATTCTCATTTAGCCAAGCTAAAGTTTTTTCACCTAAAGGTTTTATTTTGTATAACCTTCCCCTTTTCGAATCGTCATTAACACATTCTACTAAGTCATTTTCTTTCAATTCGCTTAAGGTCATGCTCACATGATTTAATCTTAAATTTACTTGTTTGGATATTTCCTTAGGCGTTAATAACTTTTTTTCATTCAATGCTCTCAATACTTCTAATCGGTATTTTGAGTTTTTTATGGATGATATACTGTCGATAAGTTCTTTTTGCATACATTGTAAATAAGTACAAACATATATAAATATACATACAAACTAAATACAATCTACATCTATTTAAACTTTTCTATATTCAAGAGGTGGTAAAAGTAGTCCGTTAAAAATTGTCCCCCTTTCCCCTTTTTTTAGCCCCCGAAAAAATTGAGCATAACGCCTGTTAGGGTCTCCTTTCCTCGTGAGCGACCCGCTCGACCGGCAGGGAGAGCTGGATGGAGCGATAGAGCTGAAAGGACGAGGAGGAGCGAAGCGACGACGTAGAGTTTTTTTGCATTAAAAGGCAAGAATCCCTTCTGTTTTTTTACCCTAAAAAGCCCTTTCCGTTGCAAAAAAATTGAGCCTAACGATGTTAGTTACTCCTTTCCCCGAAAGTCCCCTCCACGAGCGGCAGAGAGTGAGAGCTGGGACTTTCAGGGCTGAAAGGGTCGAGCATTTGCCCATAAGGCAAAGCGCAGAAGTTTGTTTTATGCCAATACTTACCAGTGCTTGAAGCTACTGTGACGACATGAGATTTTTGTGCGGTGGAGGAACATATTTTGGAATTGCTGAAATCTCGGGATAATGCACCAAAAAGGCATAAAACAAATTGTAACTAACGATGTTGTGCGACCGAGTCCTCCAAACCGACCCGCCCGAACAGCAGTGAGGGCTGGATGGAGGTTTGAGAGTGACGAGGCGTAGGTTTCCGAAGGAAACCGGAGAGTCAAATTTTCTCAATCAAGCGTAACAAAAACAACTCTTTGTTTTTAAAAAAACGCGCCATAGAGAGAAAATTTGATTTTGCACAACTCTTTATATGCGATTTAGGCGCTATAAAGCGTTTATATTGTATATAAAGGCCGTATCGTTAGGTTCATTCGCAGCTTTTGGTGATTATGTGGAAGTTCTTGGCCGGAAGATTTCCGAATATGCCGGAAAAATGGGTCTTTTTTTAGAGGAAGGCTTATAAAAACCGAAAACTCTGTTTTTCTCATGGATGTCTTGTATCTGATAGAGCAGGAGACAAAAAGAAGAGGATACAGCCCGAGGACGGCTGAGACTTACTGCGGCTGCGTGCGAAAGTTCATGAGGTGGGTGAGAAAAGAGCCCCGCAAGGTGACTCGAAGGGATATTCAGGGTTACATCGACAGGCTTGTTTCAAGAAATGCTGCTGGTTCGACGGTGAATGTCTATGTCAATGCGCTGAGGTTCCTCATGGAAGAGATATTGGGCAAGAGGATCCTGCTTAGGATAAGATATTCAAAAGTACCGAAAAGGCTGCCTGCTGTGCTTTCTAAAGATGAAGTAAAAAGGTTGATTGCTGCCGTCGAGAATCCAAGGCACAGACTGATGATTGAGCTCATGTATTCTGCAGGATTGAGGCTTAATGAGCTGACGCATCTGAGGGCAAAAGATATCCTGATTGATGACAAGGTTGGCTGGGTCCGCCGTGGCAAGGGTGGGAAGGACAGGATGTTCATAATCGCAGACAAGATAAAGGAAAGGCTTAAAGAGCATATTTCTGCAGGCCGCCTTTGCGGGGATTCATGGGTCTTCCCTGGCAGGAAAGGCAGGCCGCTCAGCATAAGGGTGCCCCAGGAGATTGTCAAGTCCGCTGCAAAGAGGGCAGGCCTCGGCAGGGAAGTGCACTGCCACACATTGAGGCATTCGTTTGCGACGCACCTCATAGAGGACGGCAACAATATAATGTCTGTGCAGCATCTGCTGGGTCATAGCGATATAGACACGACGATGGTGTATATACATGTGGCGAGGCCGAGGATGATTGATGCGAAAAGCCCTTATGATAGTTTTTCATGAAGGTATCCACCGAAACTATCAAAAACTGCGGTTTTTGGAGTTCCAAAAACCTTCGGTTTCCGAAACCTTTATATAACAAATCATTATAAAACATTATATTTTATTATAAAACATAATAAAAGACGATAAACCAACCTATAAGCAGGTGATGATATGGTACAGGCGATAATAAATCTCGGCGAGCATGAAGACAGGATATTGAACATCATAAAAGGCAAGTTCGGCCTGAAGAACAAGTCCGATGCAGTGAATCTTGCGATTCTCAAATTCGAAGAGTCCATAGATCCTGAATTGAGGCCTGAATATATGGCAAAACTCCAGGGGATCAAGAAACAGAAAGGGACCCGTTTCAAAAGCGTCGAGGAATTGAGGAAGAAGATAGAAAATGCGTGAATTCGAGATCAAGCCGAAGCTGGGAAAGGAATTGGTTAAGCTGTTCAAGAAAGATAAGGCAAGATACGAAGCAGCGATGAGCAAGATTCAAGAGATCATCGATTCAGGGGATATAGAACACTACAAAAACCTGAGGTATGATATGAAAGATTCCAAACGTGTCCAAATAGGTCATTTTGTCCTGGTTTTCAGCTACGATAAAGCCAAGGATTTTGTGTCATTCGAAGATTATGATCATCACGATAACATCTATCAAAAATAAACACCCTCACAACACCCACACAAACCTCTAAAAACAAACCCCCATCCCCCCAATTATATGGCACAGCCTAAGAAGACAGCTAAAAAGCACGAAAAGGCAGATATCTCTTACAATCTCAAAGAAGCAGAAAGACCTAAATAAAATCAGAAATCTTGTGCTTTATCTCCTCATGCCACAGCCACAGCAAAAGTATTGCTGCATCAAGCCACATCAGCAGATTCGGTCCTTCAATGATCTTGAGCAGATGTACCTTGTATGTTGCAGTCGAGAGCGGCCACAGCCACATCACACCTTCATAATATCCCCCGCCAAGCAGGTAATCAAGGAAGATATGGAATAATATGCCGAATGCTATCACAAAAAAGTATGCTGCAGCCTTCTTGTTGCCTTTTTTCAGGAAAATAAGGGCAGGGATCAAGAACACCAGTCCGAAAACAGCAGTATGCGTTATTATGCCATGCTCCAGGATTCCAGGTTGAAATCCCATCCATTCAATCAGCCAATTCAATGGGACGTCTATGTCCGGCAGAAGCCCGGCAATGCCCGCAACAAACAGGGTATGCATTGAGAAATATCTCTTGTGTCTTGTCACATAATCCCTGTAAAGATCAACAAGGATTATTGTGAGTATCACATGGGTTACTGCGAATGGCATAAAATCATTTAAACGCCTGTAAATATAAATTTTGCGTAGGTCACAACAACCTTTAAAAACAACCTATATATTACACGCCGGATGCCAAAATCCAAGAAATCCTCAGAAAAGGCTAAAACAGCCGAAATGAATGCAAAAGGCCCTATCGGCCCTTACATCTTCAAAGAGGTAGAGGAATCTGTGATGGATTTCTGGGCTAAGAAGAAGATCTATCCAAAGGCAAAGAAACTTGCTGCAAAAAGGGCCAAGAAATCAAGATCAAAGCCGTTCTATTTCCTTGACGGGCCGCCTTACACATCAGGAAAGGTCCACATAGGCACAGCATGGAACAAATCCCTCAAGGATTCCATCCTCAGGTACAAGCGCATGCAGGGCATCGATGTATGGGACCGCGCAGGATACGACATGCACGGGCTCCCCACAGAGCATGCCACTGAGAAGAAGCTTGGCATAAAGAACAAGGACGAGATCATGAAGTTCGGCGTCGAGAATTTCGTGAATGAATGCAGGAAGCTCAGCATAGAGAACATGCTTGTTATGAACAGGGATTTCAAGAGGCTGGGAGTATGGATGGATCTTGATGACGCTTATCAGTCAGTGAAGGATGAGTTCATCGAAGGGGAATGGTGGCTGATAAAGAAGGCCCATGAGAACAAGAGGCTTTATCAGGGGAAGAAGACAATGCACTGGTGCAGCCATTGCGAGACGGCATTGGCAAAGCATGAGCTGGAGTATAAAGAGATAACAGACAAATCCATATTCTTCAAATTCAAGGTTTTGGGATCAAACAAGAAATTCGCGAATGAATATCTCATAGTATGGACGACAACGCCATGGACGCTGGCATTCAACCTTGCAGTTATGGTGAATCCTGAGCTTGAGTATGTGAGATGCGAGGTCGACAGCGGCGGGAAGGGCGGAAAAGAAGGCAAGGAGATATGGATACTTGCAAAAGCGCTTGCAGGCCCTGTTGTCCAGGCAGTGGCTGACAGGAAGCTGAAGATCATAGACGAGATGATGGGCGAAGAGCTGAAAGGCCTGAAATACATCCACCCATGGCTGGATGACATCCCTTCATTGAAGAGACTGAAGCAGGAGAACGACAAGGTGCATACTGTCGTGCTGTCATCAGAATATGTCGATACGACTGCAGGATCAGGCCTTGTGCATTGCGCTCCAGGCTGCGGACCCGAGGATTATGAAGTAGGCCATAGGGAAGGGCTGCCGGCTTACAATGAGATAAGCGAAGAAGGAGTTTTCCCAGCAAGCATGGGCATATTCAAAGGCCTTGTCGCCAAAAAAGATGACAAGGAATTCATAAAGGCATTGGAAGAGAAAGGCGCATTGATCGCAACAACCCCTGTCGAGCACGATTACGCGCATTGCTGGAGATGCCATAATCCTGTCGTGTTCAGGACGACAAAGCAGTGGTTCTTCAAGATTGAGGACCTGAAGGAGAACATGAAAGAGCTGAACAAGAATATAAACTGGGTCCCTGACTGGGCCGGCAGCAGGCAGTTCCATTCATGGCTCGACAACCTCAGGGATAATTCCATCACGAAACAGAGATTCTGGGGCACCCCTTTGCCGATATGGGTATGCGGGGCTTACTGGGAAGGGGAGGAGAGCAAGGGCTGCGGGAATTACACGGTCATAGGAAGCAAGGCAGAGCTGAGGAAGCTTGCAGGAAAACTTCCCAAGGACCTCCACAAGCCATGGATCGATGATGTCAGGATAAAATGCCAGAAATGCAGGAAGATGATGAGAAGGGTGCCGGACATACTTGACGTCTGGGTCGATGCAGGCTGCGTCTCATGGATCTGCCTCGGGTATCCCCAGAAAAAAGAGCTCTTTGAGAAGATGTTCCCTGCAGATTTCATACTTGAGGGCAAGGACCAGATAAGGGGATGGTTCAACCTCCTGTTCGTAGCCTCAATGGTGAGCATGCAGAAGCCGAGTTTCAAGGCAGCCTATATGCATGGATATGTGAATGACAGCCAGGGAAGGAAGATGTCGAAATCAGAGGGCAACTATATCCTGCCTGAGGAAGTGATAAGCAAATACGGCGCAGACTCTTTCAGGTATTATTCCATAGGCGGCGCTAATGCAGGCACAGACCTAAATTACAATTTCGAGGATGTGGCATTGAAGCACAAGAACCTCAATGTGCTCTGGAACATGCATAAGTTCCTGCTCGAGATGAAGGATCAGGGCCTGAAGATGCCCAAGAAGCCTGAGCTCGGCCTTGAGGAGAAATACATCCTGTCGAAGATGAATTCTGCGATAAAGAATGCCACAGAGAAGTTTGACAGTTACAATCTTGATGAGATACCTGCGATCGTCGAGGACCTTTACCTTGAATTGAGCAGGACATACATACAGCTTGTCAGGGACAAGTCATCTGTAGGGGGAGAGGAAGAGAAGCAGGCAGTCTTCTATACTATATATGATGTCATGATGTCTGCAGTGAAGATGCTTGCGCCATTGGCCCCTTTCATATCAGAGAGGATCTATCAGGATTTCAGGGAAGGCTTCGGCCTTGAAGAAGAGAGTGTCCATCTGACTGAATGGCCTAAGGCGGATGCCAAGGCCATAGACGGGAGATTGGAGCAGGATTTCGATGTCGCCAAATCAGCAATACAATCCATACTTGCAGCGCGCGAGAGGGCGCAGCTCGGCATCAGATGGCCTCTGAAAGAAGCCGTAGTGGTGGGCGTGAAAGAGGAAGTGATGCTGTCAATAAGAAGGCTTGAGGAGCTGATAAGGACGCAGACGAATGTCAAGAAGATAATAATCGCGAAAGAAGAGCCGAGGATAAAAGTGAAGGTGAGGGCGGATTTCAAGAAGATAGGCCCTGAGTTCGGCGAGGATTCAGCCAAGCTGATCGCGCAGTTCTCGATGATGCCTGCAGATGCTGTGCTGAAGAAGATAAACGAGGTCGGCTATCAGATATTCAGGGTTGATGACAAGGAATTCCGGATCACAAGGGAGCATCTCATGGTCGAGAAGGAGGCCCCTAAGAATCTTGTCGCGGGGGAGTTCAGGCACGGAGACCTCTATATAGACACGACAAGGACAGAGGAATTAGAGGCAGAGGGCTATGCAAGGGAGATAATGAGAAGGGTGCAGCAGATGAGGAAAGAGGCAGGCCTGAAGAAGCCTGACAGGATAAGATTGTGCATAAGGACAGACGAGCTGCTTGCTGAGATGATATCGGGATTCAAAGGGATGATAAAAGAGAAAGTCGGCGCTGATGAGATAAGGATAATCTCTGAGGAAAGGCTGAAGGAATACAAGGTCAGCAAGGAAGAGAAGATAAAAGGGAAGAGCTTCTTGATCGGGTTTGATGTGGTTTCTTGAAATCTATATGCCTGCAATCTTCTGGTCTTTTTAGATTTATTTTAGATTTATATATCTCTTATTATCTCCTATCATCCGGAAAACCAGCTTCTTCGACTGCAGAATCAATATTCGGGTGGTAAGTGACGGGCGAGCCGCTGCATTTTTGCCTGCTGGATTCTACCTTCACTTGTTCGAGTATCCTTTTTAGTTTAGTGCGAGGGGCGGCAAGAACCCTCGCGCGGTTGAGCGGAGCGAAACCCGCAGTGAATTGCCTATAAGACCCCCGAGCAAGGT
>PCXZ01000021.1 GCA_002762985.1 Candidatus Woesearchaeota archaeon CG10_big_fil_rev_8_21_14_0_10_44_13
TGCAATGTACCCTTTTGTCAATGCGCCTTCATTGAATTCTATAATCGGGGCCTCTTTGTCAGATAATGGGGGGAGCTCGCATTTCGGGATGCCTTCTTCAATCTTGAACTGGCACCTCTCACCCAGGCTTTTGCACATGTATTCTGTACAGGGCTTAGCATGATCAGCTCCGCACAATACGCAGTAATTCTTCGAAGTCGGCGCTGTCCAGACAGAGCACAGCTCAAAATCAACGATATGTATCTTGGGCATCGAGAAAGGGTTCAGGAAATCTGAGATGTCCAGGTTGACGATCTCATCGATGAATTCGAAGGCGGCGCTGAGCAGCATAGGGATATTGCCTACAGGGGAAGGATAATCCATCATGGCTGTTGTCTGTCCGGCTTTCACTTCAAATTGCACATCCATCATTATGTGGGCATATTCCTTAACCTCTGACGGCAGCGTTATGCTCCAGTACCTTCCATCTTTCAATGGGTTCCTGTTCCAGCCTTTCGGCAGGTATATGTATTCCCTGACGCTGTCGACAGGGTCAGTCTGGAAAAATCCCTCTTTGGTTATCTGGTCAGCTATGTTCCTGTAGTTCCCGCAGTCAGCCTGCTGGTAGCAGTATCTTGCAGAATCATCTATCATCGTGTTAGGGCAGCTTATGCCTTCACAGTCCATCTTGTTGCTGGCCCTCAGGCAGATGTCCATACCTTCGTTCTCCCAGAACCTTAAGCCAGGAGGGACATAAGGTACGCATTTCTGCTTTATTGTGGTCTCAAAATTCCAGAAGCAGTCCCTGTATCTTATGTCATTGCAGCACTGGTCGCTCTTGCAGAAGCTGCAGTCATACCACCTGTTCGTCCTGCATACTGCCTTAGGGATCTCATGCGTGCCGTCATCTGTGCAGAACTCCTCCCTGTAATCCCTGCACTCTTCAACATATACCTCGCCGTCGATGCAGCTGTGCTTGTAATGCCTTGAACCCACATAATCATACCCCTTTCCTGTTATGCCGTCATAGACGCACCATGACTCACCATGTTTTTTCGGGATCTCGAATTCCTTCCCCCAGATATCCTTCGTGCATACTTTGCATTCGTGATCCCCGCACATGTCCTTCTTCTGCGCAGGCTGCTTGAAATTGCCTATGCAGCCGACTTCTGTCGAAGGGTTATAGGCCCCTCCGATCTGCCTGCAGTAGACGTCCTGGACATTCTCAAAGCATACTTCGTCATATTTGTTCCTGCACAGCCCATAGAGCTGCTTCTGCCGGGATATCTTCTGCGCTATCGAGGGATTCCTCTGCAATGCGAACTGGAATTTGATGCTGCCCTGCTTGAATTTCTCCTGGACCTTTTCAGAAAGGAGGTATACTGTGTCTGGATAAGGCCTGTGCTTCTGGATTATTATCTCTGCGCCATCCTTCACCATCCATTCATCAATGTCAAAATTGCCTTTGCTTATCTCCCTGTTGGTTATGTCCATCGCAAGCTCGTAAAGCTCTCCCAATGGCAGGTTTATCTCTGAGCTGAAATCCGAGACATTAGTGACCTCGTTCTCTTTTACGATCCTTATGGGGTAATTGACTTCGACGAAGACATCCTTCCTTCCTATCTTCGTTGTTGCAGAGATCTTGCCTGCATCAATAGAGTAGCCCTGCGCTTCGAATGGCTTCAGGTTCACGCACCTCATCAGCCTGTTCGCGATCTCTTTCGCAAGTATCCTCTCCATCTCCTGCCTTGACAGCATGGCATTCACGCAGGAATATTCAAGGCTGGGACCTTCGACAAGGCAGAGATAGTTCAGCTTGGTCTTGTTATAATATATGTAGGACCCTTCTTTCGGCTCAAGGACGCCGCCTTGCCTTGCAAGCTCGAATATCACTGGAGGAGCTTCTTTCTCTATGCACGTCTGCACATAGACGCTCAATGGCGGCAGCACTCCAGTCTCCATTAGCTCTTCTGCTGTCTTCCCTGCCTCGCCTTTAACCCTCGTATAGATGAGATAGCTTGCTACTGATCCGACAATCACTACAATAAGGCCTATTATGACAAAGACGCTTATCTGGGACTTATTGTCTTTTTTATGGGGATGGCTCAGAAAACTCCCAGAACTACTAAACCTCTTTTTTCCTGCTCTAAAGCAACGCATAAGGGCATTTATTGGAATTTGGTTTTTAAAGGTTGTGGAAAAATTGGCTCTGTCCTAAATCTCGCTTCGCTCGGGTTAGCAGCGGCTCGGCTCTGGTTGTAAAAACTGAAGAGCGGGTCCCTCCCGGAGGGAGCGTCCCCTTCCGCTTGAGACTGTTTTTATCAATTGAGCCTCACAATATTGCTGCTAACCTACATTTAGGACAGAGCCGGAAAAATTATCATCATCATTTATTTGGCAAATTCTTGGTATGCCTAGCTACTAGATCTGAAAATCCTGCCGAAACCATGCGCGCAAAGCCGAAGAAGACCGAAATCTAATATCTTAATACTCCCATCTAATATCTTAATTTCACATCCTTCTTGTTCTTGCTGAAAACAATGGCCTCTATATTATAGGTTCCGTATTTCGGGGCTTCTGTAAAACCCTGCCACGCCCCTTCTGCGAGAAATCCGTCATCAAGCCATTCAAAGAGCCATTCGTTGACGAATCTTGGGTCTTCCTGGGCGAATCCTGTTCCCATCATTGTCAGCCACTGTTCATTGAATTTCTCGTGCGCCCCTATCGGCGGGGAGATTATTATCGGCAGGCCCAGTGCAGTGTAAAAGCAGAGCTCGCTCGGCTTCGTCCATATTATATCTGTTGTGTGGAGGAGCTGGTTGAATTTTTCAAAATGGGTTCTCTTGTCAAGCTCGCATAATACATTGACATATGTCCCATACTCGGCCTCCAGACCCAGCTCGCTTATCAGGCTCCTGAAATAATTGTATATCTCAAAATGAGTGCCTGCTATGAGATTCAATCTCAACTCATGTTTTTTTATCTTTTCCCTGAGGCTTTTCAGGATTTCGCCGCCTATCTCCTTCTGCGCGCCTGCGCCTCCGATTACGAATGTCAGGGTCAGCGGATGGTCGCTTCTTGTCCTGTAATCCTTCCCAAGCCATTTTTTTACGATCCCCATATGCCTCTTCGCGTATGCCTTTTTCGGGTCTAGGTTAGGAAGCCTTCTCCCTATGTCTTTTCTTAGTATCTCCATATCCCTGCCCGTGTTCTCCTTCGGCAATGGGAATCCTGTGAAGAAGATGTTCTCTTTCGGGACGCCGTATTCTGCCAATCTTCTGGTGCTGTGCTCTGTCGGAGTCAGGTAGTATATCCTGTCTTTCTTGGGGAATTCAGGGGCCCATACCCTGTTTATGTCCGTGTCTGTCACGACGCAATAGACATCCTTTGTTCCGGCGTGGGCCGCTGCGAGGGCAGGAGCGAAGAATGTGCTCACTATGGGCGCTTTTTTTATCTTTACATAGTCAACGACGCTTCTCACGAAATTTTTCCTGATGAGCCTGTGCGTCAGCATCGAGCCGAGGGTAGGCTTTGAGAGGTCCCGGAAAGGATAATATGGGGAGATCGACTGGAATTTGTCATAGGCCTTCCACACATACTTCAGTAAGGGGTGGGAGCTGAATCTTGACAGCCCTTCGTAATATGCCTGGAGCCTCTGCCACTGCTTTTTCTCTTTCGGCGTGACTATCTTGTCGCTGTTCGCAGTGATTATCCTCTCATAGGCGATATCTTTCAGGGGGTAAGCGGCCCTCTGGTGGCCGTAGCCCATATCAACAGAGATTATCCATGCCTTTTTTTCAGAAGCCATTTTTCCCTTTTTTTGAACGAATATCCTCAGATATTCCTGATAAATAAGAAGACGGATTTATAAATTTTTACTTGTCGCTTCAGAACACAAAAACAAGAAACTTTATATATCTAAAACCTATAATCCCGTCAGCTGAGGTGATATGATGAAATTTATGAAACCCAATACCTTTTTCGTTCTGTTGGTCATACTAAGCCTTATCTCTGTTGTGATCATGGCAGGATGCGGTTCAAGCGAAGATGATTCGAGCGGATGCGGCGGATGCAACTGCGGCCTTTGCGAAAAGAAAGACCAGGCGCAGACAGCCGGGACAACTACGGCATCGCCTGCAACAACTACGACCACGACAACACCCCCAGTAACTACTCCTCCTGCAAATCCTCCACCGGTAAATACTTAAGGGCGGTTTTTAATTTCTTTTTTATGCTAATCCTCTACAAGAAATTCGGCACTTATTGGGTGATAAGCAGGGAGATCACGACTTCCCCTTACTTTGTGCTCGCAGCTATCGGGGCGATCATCGGCATAATCCTGGCCTATCATGAGATGAAGAGGAGGAGATTAGGCGATGAGAAGAAGCACACCCTCTTGTCATCTATAACCATCTACTTATTTCTTATCGCCTTCGCGAGGATATTCTATTTTTTCGGCCCATGGTCATGGAAAGAATACCCTGATTTATCATCAAGGATACTTGCCATGTTCAGCTTCAGCAAGGCAGGCATGGTTTTTTACGGAGGCATGATCGGTGCGGTAGCAGGCATCTTCATTTATTCAAGGATAAAAAAGCTTGATTTCTGGGAATTAGCGGATATATGGGCGCCTTCTGGGGGGATAATATTATTTTTCGGGAGAATCGGGTGCTATACTGCTGGCTGCTGCTATGGCCTGGAATCCCATGCGAATCTGCCATGGCTCATACTCAGGGGAGATACAGTGATGCATCCTACACAGATATACTCATCTATCCTGGGGATCATGGTATTCATACTGATGACAGAGCTCAAATACAGGCAGACAGCAGGAAAACTTTTCAATGGCTATGTGGTATTATGGGGCGTAATCTTCTACTCGATAGGCAGGTTTTTCATAGAGTTTTTAAGGTATTATGATATCAGGTTCTTAGGGCTGAGTTCCTCGCAATTCATCTCATTGGGGTTGGTTATCCTATGTTCAATAGCGCTTTTTTTCATGTATTCAGGGCATAAAGCTCACAAACATCTTAAACCACCAAAATATTTATAAATAATCTCCCCAATTTCATATACTGAAAGGGGCCTAATACGGCTTATAGCCTTTTAAAACCGATATTAACGCTTTATTGGAGCTAGTCTTATCGTTCCCAACCCTTTAAACCCCAAACAAAGAGATGCTTCATAATGACAAGGATAAACAAACTGGTGATGCACGGGTTCAAGACCTTTGCAAAGCGCACAGAGCTTCTTTTCGGAAAGGATTTCAACTGCATTCTCGGCCCTAATGGCTCCGGAAAATCAAATGTCCTAGACGCGCTGTGTTTTGTCCTGGGAAAAAGCTCAGCGAAAGCACTGAGGAGCGAGAAGGCGTCAAACCTCATCTATAATGGCGGGAAATCAAAAAAACCGGCAAAGGACGGCGAGGTTTCCATATACTTTGACAATACGAGCAAGATATTCCCTACTGACGACAAGGAAGTGAAGATCACAAGGATAGTCAGGTCAAGCGGCCAGAGCGTCTATAAGATAAATGATGAGACAAGGACAAGGCAGCAGATCATCGAGCTCTTGTCCCTGGCGAAGATCGATCCTGACGGCTACAACATAATCCTGCAGGGCGACATCATGAGGTTCGTCGAGATGTCGCCCGAGGAGAGGAGGATGCTTGTCGAGGAGACTGCGGGCATCTCAATCTATGAGGACAAGAAGGTCAAGGCAGTCTCAGAGCTGGACCGGGTCGAGGAGAAGCTCAAGGAAGCGGAGATAGTCCTTGCAGAGAGGAAGACCCACCTGCACGAGCTGAGGAACGAGAGGGATCATGCAATCAAATTCAAGGACCTTAAGGACCAGATAAAGGTCAACAAGGCCTCGCTCATCTACAGGCAGATCGAAAGGAGGGAATCAGAGAAGAAAGAGCTTGACGCAAAGCTTGACAAGCAGAAGAAGCTTGTGGAAGAGAAGACAAGCGAGATAAGCGCGATAAAGAATGAGATAAAAACATTGAGGCAGAGGATAGATGACATAAACAAGGAGATAGAGGAGAAAGGCGAGAAAGAGCAGATCGACATGAATAAGGGCATAGAGAAGCTCAAGGTCGATATCGCCACATCGAAGAACAGGATCGAATCAGTCAAGAAAGAGCTGTCGAAGATAAAGGAGAGGAAAGGGCAGCTTAAGCAGAACAATGATGATCTCAGGTCGAAGATAAAGAATCTGGAAGACCAGAAAGCAGACTTGCAGAAGCAGATTTCCAACAGGGATAAGGAGATAAAATCCATAGAGAAGAGCATAACTGAGTTCAGGAAGAAGAACAAGCTTGATGATGTGGAAGTCCTCGAGAAGGACATAGACAAGATAGACAAGGGCGCCGAGGACAAGCAGAAAGAGATACAGGACCTCAGGCAGAAGCAGCAGGACATGCTCAGGGAGAAGGACAGGCTTGAGCTGCAGATACAGGCCATAGACGAGAGGATAAACAAGGTCCTCTCAGTCGAGAAAGAGAACAAGGAGCAGATAGTGAAGCTCAAGCAGATGAGGGAGGAGTTCAAGAAAGCGACTGCAGAGCTGAACAAGAGATTGAGCGACGATTCAGAGCTTGCAGCCCAGTTGGGGAATGCAAGGGCGATGATGCTCAAATACCAGGAAGACGTGTCAAAGCTCGAGACAAAGAGCCTTTCCATACAGGAGAGGCTTGGCGCAGAGAGCTCGATAACAAAGATACTCAACCAGAAGGACAAGATAAAGGGGATCTACGGCACAGTTTCAGAGCTGGGCAAGGTAAGCTCTAAATATTCTCTTGCGATGGAGATCGCAGCCGGCCCCAAGATATCATCCATCATAGTGCAGGATGACAAGACGGCGGCAGAATGCATAAAATACCTCAAGACAAACAAGCTGGGCATAGCGACATTCATCCCACTGAACAAGATCAAGCCGCAGCCGATAAGGCCGGAAGTCGAGCAGCTGAAATCGGCGAATGGCGCAGTAGGCATGGCAATAGACCTTGTGAGCTTTGACCCGAAATTCAAGAACGCATTCTCATATGTCTTCGGCAACACGCTCATAGTCGAGAACATAGACGTCGCAAGAAGGATAGGCATAGGCAGCGCAAAGATGGCGACGCTTGACGGCGACCTCACAGAGGTGAGCGGAGCGATGCAGGGAGGCCACAGGAAGAGGGGAAGCTCAGGCTTGGGCTTCAGCGAGAAGGAGATCGAGAAGGATCTCAAGGAATGCGAGAAAAGGCTTGATGACACCACTGCCCTAGTCTCAAGGCTCGATAAGGACAAGAAGAGCAATGAGGAAGAGATAGAGAGATTAAGGATATTCAAGGCCAATCTCGAGGGAGATACCATAAAGCTCGAGAAATCGCTCCACCTGGATTCCGGCGACATGGAAGCATCAAGGAAGCAGAGGGACGAATACAAGAAATCACTGAACGAATCAGAGAAAAAGATAGACCGGATAATCGAGATGATATCTGAATGCAACAAGGAGCTTGCAGAGAACAAGGCGAAGAGACAGGAAGTAAGGAACAGGATAAATGAGCTCAGGAATCCTGCATTGCTTGCAGAGCTCAATGCATTCGAGGACAAGAGGAACCAGCTCAAGGAGGAGCTGCTGGGCCTGAACGGCGAAGCGAAGAACCTCGATGCGCAGTCATCCAACATACTCATGCCGGAGCTTGATAACATCAGGAAGATAGACTCCCAGCTCGACAAGGAGGAGGATGATTTCAGGAAAGAGATCGAGCTCCTTAACGAGGAGATAACAAACATGGGCGTTGACCTCAAGGAGAGGGAGGAAAAACAGAAGAAATTCCAGACAAAATTCAAGGGCCTGTTCGCCGAGAAAGGGAAGATAGACGAGAAGATAAAGAAGGATGATGGGAAGATAGAGGGGCTCTCGGACAGGTCAAGGGAAGTCGAGCAGAGGGTCAATGAGATAAACATAGAATGCGCAAAAGTTAAGGCGGAATTGTCAGGATTCATGGAAGAGTTCAAGGAGTATGAGGGCGTCGAGGTCGTTAAGAACAAATCAGAGCAGGACCTCAGGAAGGAGATAGGCACCTGCGAAGGCGTCCTTACAAAGATGGGATCAGTCAACATGAGGGCGCTTGAGATCTATGAGCAGGTAGAGAATGAGTACAGCGAGCTTTCGAAGAAGAAAGAGAGGCTGGTGCTCGAGAAGGAAGATGTATTGATCATGATAAACGAGATCGAGCTGAAGAAGAAGGATCTTTTCATGGGCTCATTCGATGTAGTGAATGCCAATTTCAAGAACATATTCTCGGCATTGTCGACAAAAGGGGAGGCTTCCCTTGTCCTTGAGAATGATGAGATGCCGTTTGAGGGCGGGATACTAGTGAAGGTCAGGATAACCGGGACAAAATTTATGGATATAAGGAGCCTTTCAGGCGGCGAGAAGTCAATGACTGCTCTTGCCTTCATATTCGCGATACAGGAGAATGAGCCTGCGTCATTCTATGTGCTGGACGAGGTCGATGCGGCGCTGGACAAGAAGAACTCGGAGAAACTGTCGCAGCTGGTCAAGAAGTACTCCGAGAAGGCCCAGTACATACTCATAAGCCACAATGACGGTGTCATAAGCGAGGCGAGCACGCTTTACGGAGTTTCCATGGACGAGAACGGCATGAGCAATGTGGTCAGTTTGAGGATTTGAGAAGATAGTTGCCTCCACTAGCTGATTACATAAACTATAAAAATGACCTTCTAATACTCATTGAATAATATCGATTGACCAAACAACCAGGGGTGAAACTATGCCTAAAACAGAAGAGAACCTGAAAAGCGCATTCGCAGGCGAGAGCCAGGCGCGCAACAAATACGACTATTTCGCGAAGATCGCCAGGAATGAAGGCTTCCATTACATAGCGAAGATATTCGAAGAGACCGCATTGAATGAGATGCAGCATGCAAAAGACGAGTTCAAGCTTCTCAAGGGATTAGGCAGCACAAAAGCGAATCTCAAGGCTGCAATCGAGGGAGAACATTACGAGAATACTGAGATGTACCCAAAGATGCAGAAAGAGGCAGAGAAAGAAGGCAATAAAGAAGCTGCAAAGCTCTTCAAGGAGGTCTCTGAAGTAGAAGCGCATCACGAAGAGAGATACATAAAGATCCTCGAGATGGTCGAGAAAGGCACAGTCTACAAGAGGGATAAGCCTATAAGATGGAAATGCAGCAAGTGCGGTTATATCCATGCGGGAAAAGAACCGCCAGAGAAATGCCCTTCATGCAAGCACGAACGTGCTTATTACGAGCCAGAATGCATGTGCTTCAGCGAGGATTGCGAAGCATGCAGCATAAAAACATCGAGGTGAAAGAATGACGGAACTCAATCAGATATACAAATGCAGCGTATGCGGCAATATGGTGGAAGTAGTGCATGCAAGCGGCGGCCAGTTGGTCTGCTGCGGAAAGGAGATGATCCCCCTCAAGGAGAATTCGACTGATGCAAGCCAGGAAAAGCATGTCCCCGTCATAGAGAAGACAAAAGACGGATTCAAGGTCAAGATAGGATCAGTGCCCCACCCGATGGAAGAGGTGCATCACATCGAATGGATAGAATTGATTGCCGACGGCATTTCTTACAGGAGATTCCTGAAGCCAGGCGGCAAGCCGGAAGCCGTATTCTGCATAGCCGCAAAGAAGATAGCAGCAAGGGAATACTGCAATCTGCACGGATTGTGGAAGGGAAATTAATTATTATTAGAAACTGATTGTTTTGTTTTGGGCCGTTGTTATTGATACTTTCTTGCACCCCACTCATCCTTCCATTCGCCTCCATCATCACAACATCCGAATACGGCTCATGGCCGCTTCATTTTCTCGCCCAACTAACACAATGCGCACGATTAAATTCTCATGCCTTCCATCTGTGAATCGGGCACCTTGAGGTGATAGGGCGGGATAGCGATTTGTTCATGGATTTTGGGTGTGGTTATTTTTAGAGGAAACAATGCTCACTAACTAAAAAAATAACCCATATCCCCATCTCAAAACCTATCAAGAACCTTCTTTATCTCCCTGGCTGTATTCTCCCACGGATAATCAGCCTGTATGGTCTTCCTTGCCATCGACCCTATCGCCTTCCTCAGATCAGGATTTACAATCAGCTTGTCAATCTTTTCAGCAAGCTTCCTATGGTCCTTCTTTGGGAATATGTAGCCATTCTTCCCGTCTTTGATATATTCTTTCAGGTAGCCCACCCCAGTGGTCACGACAGGCAGCCCTGAAGCCATCGCTTCCATAGTGGCCAATGAGCTCGTCTCTGTCAGCGAAGGGAGGACGAAGATGTCCATCGCCCTGAGATAATCCTGTATGCTGTTAGAGACAGGGACATGCACCACATCATCAAGGGAATCGAAGATATCCTTCAATCCCAGGCCTTTCCCGACGATCAGGAGCTTTATGTCTTTCATGTTCCCGTATTTCTCCTTCAATGACCTGAATGCCTTATACAATGTCTTCAGGTCCTTTTCCCTGCCTATCCTCCCCGTGTATCCTATCACTAAGCTTTCATGCCCGATCCCTATCTTTTTCTTCGCCGCATCCTTGCTTTCAGGCGGCGAAAATCTCTTCGTGTCGACGCCAAGATGGATGACATGCATAGTCGTCTTTATACCTGCTTCCCTCAGCACGTCTGCAGTATCTTCAGAAGGCAGCAGCAGCAATGTCGCCTTGTTGTAGAGCCATTTCGCTATCTTCTTCACTTCATACCTGACGACGAACATGACCTTGGAAGCGCTCTTCGGCACAAGCTCCCATTCGATTGAATGGATGAATGATATCACCGGCTTCCTGAATTTCTTGCCGGCCAGTATGGCCAGCATGCCCACAGGCCCTATGCTCTGGCAGAAGATGATATCATTCTCCTTCACAAGCCGTTTTATCGTCCTGTGGCTGAATTTCGCAGGAGGGAAATCCCCCCACCTGAAGCTGTATGTCGGAACCCTTACAATCTCTATGCCCTGGATCCTTATCCTGCTACCATCGAAATCAGGCGCGACAACAGTTATCTTGTAGTCATCTTTTATCTTAGGTATCAATTCAGCGAGAAATCTTGCAACGCCGTCCCATCTGGGCAGGAAACAGTCCGAAGCTATGAGAAGTTTTTTTGCCGCCATCTTGAGCCCGTTTGATGATTTTATGGTGAGTTATAATTATATTTGGGCATATTTTGGATGCCTTGTCCCAGAGCAATCACCTTATCTTATAAAAAACTTCCGCATACCTGCAGTGGTTCGCAAACCCATTCTTTATCGCCCTGTAATAGACGCTCCAGAGCAATGATGCCATCGACATCCACTGGCTCCTGAAGCATTTCAATGCGCTGATCTTGAGCTTGAACGTATCGCTGATATCGACAACTATCCTCGGCAGGTTCCTCTCTCCGAGCTTGAATGGGTTCCATACATCGAATGAGAGCACGTCTCCCTTGTAATCTATGATATTGCAGAATTCAAGGACGAATTGGTTTAGTTCACGGTGGTCCGGCAAAGGGTCATCTGACGAATGGGTGAATATCCTTGATGGCCTGTACTTGCTGAAAATATTCCTCAGTTTCTGGTCTATCATCCTGCTTATTATCATATCCTTGAATTTCCCCTCTTCAACGCCATAGAATATCGTCTTTTCAGCCCCGATTATCTCTGAAGCATCATGGCTTTCCTGGACCCTCATCTTTACGGTGATCTTTCTCTTAAGCCATGGGTGGCTCTTTTCGCCATAGGAGAATACTATTATTATTATCCTCTTGCCTTCCTTGGCATATTTTGCCAAAGTGCCGCCTACGCCGAACACCTGGTCATCAGAATGGGCGCAAAGGACTATTACAGAATCCCTTTTCCCCTTTCTTGTTTTTTTATCTGCCATTCTTTCCTATGGTCAATTATTATCACATATGCCCTCACATATGCTGGAGCGCTTTCTGCATCACAGGGATGACTTTCTCTGCCTCTTCCTTGAGCATCCTGCCGAGCTTTGCGAATGTATACTCGCCCGTGGATTTATTGAGGTTCTCCCTTGATACCTGCAGCTTGGGCGTCCCTTCATTATATGCGAAAACACCCACCGTTATCCTTGTGGTCTCGAAATTGATCGATTCAGAGAACATCTCCTTGTCCAAATTCTTGTCAAATCCTGCCATTTTAACCTCCATCATATATCAAGATTTATCATGTAAAGAAAATCCTGACTCGCAAGCTCGTCTGGGATTTTCGAAATTTATTAAATGCGCCAGCCGGGACTTTCACAGCATGGCCGAAATATCTGCCATCTCTTTTGAACCCGGATCAAAGGCTTGGAAGGCCTCCATCCTAACCATTAGACTACTGGCGCATATATAGAACTAAAAAATATTGCTTTATAAAGCTTTCTTAAACTGATCTATGAACCTCTCATTCTCGTCTGCCTTGACACAGGCTCCGCAGGCATGCTCATGGCCTCCGCCATATCCGCTGGTGCCCTCAAGGGCCTTTTTGAGGATGGGCGGTATCAATATATGGCTTCCGCGTATGCTGTACTTTATCTCTCCGCCTTTCTCCCTGCCTACAAGGATTATCTTTGAAGGGTTGCGGTATAATATCTCGTTTGCAAGCTCGCTTGAGAAGCTGAACCTTTCGCCCTTGTACACGAAGATGAAGAACTTCCCTTTTCTTACCCTATGAAGGGCATTCTGCAGTAGTTCGTCATAATATGTCTTTATCTTCTCGTACCTCTTATAGACGAAATTCCCCTGTGATGTCGTCCTGTCAAGTATCTCATAAGGGTCTTTCACTCTTGTAAGGACTTTCATGCAGTTTATTATGTCCTCTGTCTTCCCCTTGAGCACAAATGAGAATATCTTCACTAATTCCCCGAGCCTTGACCTGAAAAGCGCATCTTCCTGGTTCTTTATCTCTTTCGGCAGAAGATTAGGGTATTTCTCAGCAAACTCGTCCCAATGGCTCGATTTCTGCCAGTCGCCTACAGAACCGGTCATCTCTATCCACAGGTCCTGCTTCACGACCTCATAGCATACCCTTGTTATGCATGCATCATCCTTGGGATTATGTTTCCTCGGGTTGAAATAGAGTATGCCCTTGACATCCGCAGGGTCATGGTGGTCTATCCATATTGTCGGTATCTTCATCTTCAGGACATTGTCAAAGAAATCCTGCTCGACGATGGGGACATCAAGGATGAATATCTTGTCAGGCTGGTATTCTGTAACTTTCCTCACAGACCTTATGTCCATCCTGGGATGCGTCTTTACGACAACACCCTTTCCCTCGTTCTTGTACCTGTAAAGCAAGAGGAATGAACTGAGCCCGTCAGCATCATCATGGAAAAAGAACAAGGGTCTTTTGCAGTTGTCTAATTCTTCCTTAATCCTGTTTATCTCGTTTTCTGGAATCATATTCTCACCGGACGCAATATAAAAAAAATTGAGTGCATATATAACAATAGGTTAAGAAAAATAGGGGTTTTTAAGGTTTGCGGTTTCAGGACAGAGCCGGTTTCACGCCTTAATCCTCTTCAATCTAAATATGCCCTCGCGTTCCATCTCTTCAAGCCTCAGCTTTATGAACGCTTCTGTCTGCTGCATCTTCGGGATCACTGCGAATTCCAATGCATTCACCCTTCTCTTCGTCTTCTCGATCTCCTGGAGCATCTTTTTCATCGAGGTCTCTATCTCAGCTGCAAGGATGACCTTCTCGACGACCTTCTCATACGCCTTTGCAGCCTCGTCGATCGCTGCAGAGCTCCCTACAAACCCATATCCCCTGTCGAACATGCTCTTCTGGATGCCCTGGCTCTCTATCTGAGGCACTTTGACGCCCATGATGTTCTTCGTCTTCAGGCTTATCTCGGGCTGCTGCTGGATGGCCATGGCCAAAGACTTTATACTATCATCCGTGTCTGAAACCCTCGCTATGTTTATCGCATGCAGGGCTTTCTCATATTCCCCGACAAGCTCCTGCCTGAGGGTCTTCGCCCTCTTCAATACCTCGAAGAATTCCAGGATGAGCCCATCCCTCTTCTTCTTCAGCAGATTATAGCCCGATTTAGCCAGTTTGATCTTCTTCTTGAGCTTTATCAGTTCGCTTCTTGTCGGTTTTATGTCGAGCGCCATCTTTTATCCTTGCTTTCATACTTTTCTTTCATGCTTTTTTCAATCCAATCATATTTTATGCTCCCTTAAATCATAAACAATCCCCTTCTCGATGAGATATGCATGTGTTATCAAGGCAGTATCAGAATACTTGCATCTGTTCATCGTGAGCATACCAAATACAAGCTTCTTATCATCATGGTCGCTGCCGTGAGAAGGTAATCCTTTCAATATCCCCACTAATCTTGATGTCATCACATCTATATTCTTTCTTACCATGAAATCCATCCCTCTGGACATCTTTTCGTCATGATCCGCTCCTGAATCATATATCTTCCTGAATTGGTCCTTGAATGGCATAAGCCCGATAACAATCTTCCCTATCTTATCTTCATCCCATTCAGGGAGGTCTTTCGGAACCTCTTCTTTGCCTATAAGCCTGTTTAGCACATGACCCATAGCTCCGCATGTTGGCCTAAGGGTCCCATCACGCTCGCTTTCAACATAACCGCATAATATCCTCTTGTCAGATGGCCTTTGCCATACTCCATAATGGCCTGAAAAAATGAATATATTTGACGAATGGCCCTTATGCGCCGAAACAGAGACTGGCTGGCTGAATATATTCGGCCCTATCACATGCTGCGTGAAGGCTTTGCCGAAATAATACCCAAGCTTCATCTTTTCTATCCCATTCTCTTCATCAGCACAATCCCAGGATGCCACATGGATATCTTTCATCCCAACTCTGTTTGCAACTTTCTTTATCGTGTTATAGACAAATTTTGTGTCAGGCTCTTTTCCGACATACTCATGTTCCTGGAAAATCAATTTATTTTCCGGAGTCGGCACCAATTCATAACCTTTGACCTTCGTGATATTGGTTTTGTTAGCCATTTCTTCAAGTCCTCCCATATAAATCACTTCCTATGTTATCTCTTTATTATCCTCTTCTTACTTCTTTTTCTTCGTTTTCTGCTTCTGCTTGGGTTTTGCAGCCTTTTTCGGCTCCTTGTTCGCAGGCTTCTCTCTCTTCTCAGCCTTCGCCTCTGCCTTCACGTCAGCAGATGCAGGAGCGCCTTCATTCACATAATCGGACTCCTTCCCGTAATACTTGTCTTTCATCTCAGGGCTTATCCTTGTCAGTTCATCCCTGGGTATCGCCTTGAGCATCCTCCATCCTATCGTGAGCGTTCCCTGTATCGTCCTGTCTTCCCTTCTTCCCTGCCTGACGAACTTGTCCTCGAATTCAGCAGCGAACTTGAGCAGTCTCTTGTCTCTCTCGCTCAATGCCTCTTCTCCTACGATCGCAACAAGGCCCCTCAAGTCCCTTCCTTCTGCATAGTTGGCATACATCTGGTCTGATACCTGCTTGTGGTCTTCCCTTGTCTTGCCTTTGCCTATGCCTGCGTTCATCAGCCTTGAAAGCGACGGAAGCACGTCAATCGGCGGATATACATTTTTCCTGTGCAATTCCCTGCTCAATACGATCTGCCCTTCAGTGATATATCCTGTAAGGTCAGGTATGGGGTGTGTTATATCATCGCCTATCATCGTCAGTATGGGGAACTGTGTTATAGAGCCTTTCCTTCCCTGCACCATGCCTGCTCTCTCGTAGATTGTAGCCAGATCAGTGTACATGTAGCCAGGATAACCCCTTCTTCCGGGGATTTCCTCTCTTGCTGCTCCGATCTCCCTCAGCGATTCGCAGTAGTTCGTCATGTCCGTAAGGATGACAAGGACGTGCATGTCCTTCTCATAAGCGAAATATTCTGCTGCGGTCAGCGCCATCTTTGGAGTGATGAGCCTCTCGACAGCAGGATCATCTGCAAGGTTCAGGAACACGACGCTCCTTTCCAATGCGCCTGTCTCCTCGAAATCCCTCATGAAATACTGTGCCTCTTCGTTTGTTATGCCCATCGCTGCGAATATGACCACGAATTTCTCCTGCTGGCCCACAACTTTGGCCTGCCTTGCGATCTGCAGTGCTATCTCATTATGGGGCAGTCCTGAGCCTGAGAAAATAGGCAGTTTCTGTCCCCTGACCAATGTGTTCATTGCGTCAATCGTCGAGATTCCTGTCTGGATGAAATCTCTCGGAGGCCCTCTTGAATAAGGGTTGATTGCTGCTCCCGTTATGTCCATCTTCTTCTCAGGGATGATCTCAGGTCCGCCGTCAATAGGCTTCCCAGCTCCGTTGAGGATCCTTCCAAGCATGTCCTCTGAGACAGGCAGCTTGATGGTCTCCCCGAGGAATTTCACTCCTGATGCCTTGTCTATGCCCCTGGTGCCTTCGAACACCTGCACGACTACGATGTCATCGCTGGTGTCAAGCACCTGGCCGTTCTTTGTTGTGCCGTCAGGCAACGCAATCCTCACAAGGTCCGCATATCCTATCGGCTCTGTTTTTTCGACGAAAACCAGTGGTCCTGCAATCCTTTTTATTGTCCTGTATTCTTTCATATTATCACCGTGTTGTTTTGTTTTTTACTTTGATCCTCTTCCATCCCTGATATGATCATTTTATCAGCCTGTCGAAATCCGCATTCATCTCTTTCTGCACATCAGCCAGCAGCTTCTCGTGCTGCTTCGTGAATTTCGCATCAGCAATCTTGTTCTTTGACCTTATCTGCAGTATGTCCTTGATCCTTGCCCCCTTGTCAAGGGCATTGTTGGCAAGATCCGAGAAATGCATTATGATCTTCATCATCAGATAGCTCTTCTTTAGCTCACAGAAGGTATCTACCTCATGGTATGCGTTCTGCTGCAGCATGAATTCCCTGATCATCCTTGCCACTTCAAGCACGATCTGCTGTTTTTCCGGCAATGCATCAGAGCCTACAAGCTGCACGATCTCCATGAGCTTCTCCTCCTCCTGCAGTATTGTCATCATCTTGTCTACAAGAGGCCTCCATTCTGCAGATACGTTCTGCGCGAACCAGGGTTCCAGCACGTCAAGATACAATGAGTATGATATAAGCCAGTTTATCGAAGGGAAATGCCTTCTCTGGGCCAGTTTCGCATCCAATGCCCAGAAAGTCTTCGTGACCCTCAATGTTCCCTGTGTTACAGGCTCTGAGAAGTCTCCTCCTGGAGGACTGACTGCCCCGATGATTGTGACAGAGCCTTCTTTCGCTTCTTTCTCATTATAGGCCTTCCCCAGAGGGATAACCCTTCCTGCCCTCTCATAGAACTCTGCAAGCCTTGTAGAGAGGTAGGCAGGGTAGCCTTCTTCGCCCGGCATCTCCTCAAGCCTTGACGAGATCTCCCTCATGGCCTCTGCCCATCTTGATGTCGAGTCTGCCATCAATGAGACACTGTAACCCATGTCCCTGAAATATTCCGCTATAGTGATACCTGTGTAGACAGAAGCTTCTCTTGCTGCCACAGGCATATTCGATGTGTTCGCTATAAGCACTGTCCTGTTCATGAGGGGCCTGCCGTTCTTAGGGTCTATTAGATGAGGGAATTCTGTAAGGACTTCTGTCATCTCGTTTCCCCTCTCGCCGCACCCTATATAGACTACGATGTCAGCATCAGACCATTTTGCTAGCTGCTGCTGGCTTACTGTCTTTCCTGCACCGAAAGGCCCAGGGATTGCTGCAGTTCCTCCTTTTGCCAATGGGAAAAGGACATCGAATATCCTCTGTCCTGTTATCAATGGCATCTCGGGGGCCAGTTTTTTCTTGTTGGGCCTTGGTACCCTAACAGGCCATTTCTGCATCATCATGATCTCTTTTTTTCCGTCGATCACGGCAACAGTCTCCTCGACCGTGAATTTTCCTGATTTTATGTCTGTGATCTTTCCGCTAATGCTTGGCGGGACCATTATCTTATGGACCATCCCCTGCGTCTCTTCTACCTCTCCGATGACATCTCCTCCTTTCACACTATCGCCTTTCCTTGCGATTGCCTTGAATTCCCATTTCTTATGGAGATCAAGGCCGTCTGCATAGACTCCTCTTGAGATGAAGTCCCCTACTTTTTTCTGAAGGACCGGCAATGGCCTCTGGATGCCGTCATAGATGCTCGTGAGCAATCCCGGACCCAGCTCGACTGCGAGGGGCAATCCTGTGTTCGTGACAGGCTCTCCTGGTTTTATGCCTGAAGTATCCTCATAGACCTGTATGACACACTTATCGTCTGTGATCTGGATGACCTCGCCCATCAGTTTCTCATTACCGACCCTGACCACATCATACATCCTTGCTTTGAGACCCTTTGCTACTACGACAGGGCCTGCAATCCTGTACAATACTCCCTTGTCTTTGCCCTCTTTGCCTGATTCTGTTTTTTGATTCTCCTTTGCCATTTTACCACCTTAATCTGTTGTTTTAATGTATGTTTTTGATATCATGTAATGATTATCCATCATCATCCTGCATTGTCTCAATGCAGCTAATCAGCTCTTCCAAAGGTCCACACCTATTGATTTCAGGATCATCTTCCTCAATGCCTCCTGCGCAGTCGATTCGGCAGACACGATGACTGTGACAGGCCTTACTGATATCTCAACATCCTCTCTTGTCCTGTCATCAAGGCTTTGGATTGTTTTATCATCGGTTATTATTATCCCTACTTCCGCATCCTGCATCATCTCCCTGAATATTTTCGCGGCTTCTGCGCCCGATTCCGCATCGAACACTTTCCTTATCCCTGAAATCCTGAACCCGAGCGTGAATTCAGGGATACCTATGACTGCTAGCTCCATCTTCTTGTCCTCTCACTTATCCTCCTATCACAAGCTGGCTCTCGATGAATTCCTCTTTCATGCCGAGCTGCTTCCCTTTGATTATCGTCTTGAGATTCCTTATCTCGATCTCTTTTGCGAGCATATACCCCAGGATGACCTCTATTGACAATGGGTGCTGGTGCAGAAGCAAGGCTGCCCTGTCAAGCAGGAACTTGTTCAGCTTCAATTCCATCATGATTATGCTGTCCTTGCTCTTCTCAAGCTCCCTTGATATCTTCCCATACCCTTCTTTTGACAATGATTTTATCATCGAACCCAGGTCATCAGCCTCAGAAAGCCTGTTCAGCTCTTGCGGCCCGAGCTTGGCGCCCGGGTAGAAAAGGTATCTTTTTATCTCTCTCTTGTTCGCCTTCTCTTTCTTCAGCCTGAGCATGACCCTCAGGTTGAGCATGTCTATCTCATTCTCTACGAACTCCCTGAAAAATAGGCCCTGCTTAGGCATCCTTTTTGCAAATTCAAGCAGGTATGAGTAATAATCATGGTCTATCGCGTTTTCGAGCTCAAACAGGCTCTTTTTTTCCTTGTATGAATGTACAGCCTCCTTCAGATTATCAAACCTTATGAAATTAAGCGATCTTACTATCTCTTCGACAGATTCCTTCTTTGAGAGGTCTGTGAAGAAGCTCTCGTCAAGCTTCCCGGTAGGCATCACAAGGCTTTTTATGTCCTCTTCTTTCTGTCTGCTGTGCCTTGCCCTGAGTATCGTCTTTATGTTCCAGATGTCCCTTCTCATAGCATATGCATCAATCAGCTCTGCAAGGTTCTTATCCTCTGTTATCCTCTTCAGCTTCAGGGAAGTCCTGAGGAGATTCACATTGAGGGCATTCTCTATCAGGCTCACTCCGGAGTAATCTGACCCTAGCTCGTCTATCTCTTTCTTGTATTCGGTATCCTGCAGGAATTTCGCTATCTCGCTCAATTTCATCTTGAGGAGCTTCGAATACGCATCTTTCTTTATGAGCTTGGCCCTCATCGCGCATATCCTTGCGT
Organism: Candidatus Woesearchaeota archaeon CG10_big_fil_rev_8_21_14_0_10_44_13; assembly: GCA_002762985.1. Lineage (GTDB taxonomy): Archaea > Nanobdellota > Nanobdellia > Woesearchaeales > UBA12501 > 1-14-0-10-44-13. Next base: position 19,844 of record PCXZ01000021.1, read on the forward strand.
AGGTATAAGGGTACTCCTTCAGCTTCAGTTTGCCCTGTCTCTTATTTTCTTCTTCAGGTGATATCTTCCTTTTTGCCATATTGTTTTCAGCCTTCAAGCCTAATCGAAAAAGCTTATGGTTTCTGACAGCATTTTGACTGCAAAGGCCAATGCCCGGCTCAGTCAAAAAGCATCTTTGCAATCTCCTGCAGGTAAGTCTTCCTTACATTCTGCAGAAGCTCGTCATAGCTAATGTCAACGACAAAGTTGAGGTCAGGGCTCTCAGCCACTATCCCCCCGATTATGTCGGTCTCCTTGTATTGGACGCCCGAGATCTTCTGGACGATCTTCCTGTCATTCTCGTTCGCATGGACATACTTAACCTCTATGTCCTTCTTCGCCTTTGCCAGGAGCTTCTTTATGTTCTCCTCCCTCTTCCTGTCAGGGAGCTCCCGAAGCTCTTTTTCCACCTGTTCAAAGACGCTGTCTATGATCTCCTTCTTCCTGTCCAGCTTCATCTTCTTGACATCAAACTCTGCTGCAGCCATGACTTTCCTTTCCATGGCCTCAATCAGTTTTTTCGTGTCCTCATCGGCACCTTTCCTGTAGGCCTCTATCTCTTCCTTTGTCTTTTTCAGTATGCCTTCAGCTTCGTTTTTCGCTTTCTCGACTATCTTCCCGGCCTCTTCATCGGCCTTGTCCAATATCTCCTTCTTTACCTGTTCAAGTCCCATTTTTTCCTTTCATCTCCTTATCGGCATTGTCTGCCTTATCCTGATAATAGCAAGCCTTTGGCAGGCTCAGTCTGTCATGGACAAACTTAAGCCGCGCCTGCTATCCCTATTATCAATATTGCAACAACCAGCCCGAAGATGACGATTGTCTCTGGGATGACCGTAAGGATGAGGCCTTTACCGAAAAGCCCTTCCTTCTCTGCCATCGCGCCCACTGCGGCCGCTCCAATCTGTTTCTCTGCTATGGCTGTTGCGATTGCTGTCACGCTGATTGCAATTCCTGCGCTCAACGCAATCAATCCTGTTTCTATTCCTGCCATTTTTTTACCTCCGTGTTTTATCCGATTTTGTTTTGTCCTATCCTTGTTTATTCTTTATATCATCTTAACCTTTTTATCTTTCATCCGCTTTTTTGCTGTTCATCTTTACTGTTCATCCCTTGTTCCGAAAGGAACATATCTCATCCCTCCGCCATGGTAGAATTTCGTGAAAAATTCCACATAATGGAGCCTGAGCGAGTGCAAGAACGGGCTTATAAGGCCGAGGCCTATGTTTATCACATGGCCGACCACAAGCAATATTGTCCCGCCTATGATCCCTCCGATGCCCGCATGGAATAATTCCCCTGAAAGATCGTTTATGACGACTGCAAGTATGACTGAGGCCAATCCTACTGCCATAAGCCTCGCATATGACAGTGTCTGGCTGAATATCGAAGGAAGCTCTACAATCCCCTTTGCGCCTTCACCCATATATATCATGATGATGGACAATGCAACTATGACAAAACCGACCCATTTTTGCAGAGGCACATAGCCCATATAAGTCAACGCAATGACAGCCACTCCTGCCTCAAGGACCATCCAGCTTATCTTCTCGAAGAATGCCGTCCTGAAGCCGTGCGCCCTGAGCTCATTATAGAACCCGACAAGCAGGCCTATGTTGATATGGACTACGCCGATGGCTATCGCGACATACATCAGCTCGTTCATCTGTTCGTACCTGCTGAGAACGTGCATAAGCTCATATCCGCCGAGCTCTTCAAAGCCGAAAAATTCCCCGAAGAGGCAGCCGAAGATTATGGCTGAGATGGAGCCGAAGATCATAGCATTAACAAGCCTCCCCATATCACCTTTTATCTTCGTCCTCAGGTAAAGGAACAGCACCAATGTCACGATGCCATAACCCACATCTCCGAGCATGAAGCCGTAGAACAGCGGGAAAGTCAGGAACATGAGGAATGTTGGGTCTATCTCCTTGTATTTGGGCAGTGTGTACATATCCATGAAGAATTCGAACGGTTCAATCATCCTTGGATTTTTCAGTTTTATCGGGATATCCTCATCCTTTTTGACCTCTTCTGAGAACAGGTGTATCCTCCCTTTTGCGATGTCATCCAGATCATCTGTCACGCTTTTCATCTTTTTTGTCGGAATCCACCCCCTTATGACGAATGTCTTTTCAGTGGATGCGAATCTCAGCGGCGCTTCTGCCTTCTCAGCCTCTGCTGAAAGGCTCGCTTCTGCATCAATGAGGAAATCCCTCTCATTTTTTTTCAGGCCGCTTATGGCTGACTCAATGGCTTTCTTTTCCTTTGCCCACCTGCCCATCTCCTCTTTTGCTGCTGACAGGTGTTTCCATGCATCGCCTTTCAGCCCTTTGATGCCGCTGACATCGATCTCTGAAAGCCCTCTTCTGGCCAGCACATCTGCAATGTCATTCTTTTTTTCAACATCGAAGAATATCGCAATTATGGTTTTTCCTTCGCAATATGCATGATAAATCTCATACTTTGATGTTTTTTTGTTCAGCTCTCTCTTGAGTTCGCCAATGTCCTTCACATTTTCCATGATGCCTACAATGTATGATAATGTCGAATAATCGGTGAAAGAATCAATATCAACTCCCAGAAGCCTAAGCCTCTCGAACAGGATTCTTTTTTCATCAAGCTTGCGCATGTTTTCGTCCGCAGCCTTCATGTTTTCCATGCTCCTGTCAAACTCAGCATGGACCTTCTCGACCCTTCTCCTTATCGAATCGATCTCTTTCTGGGTCAGATTCCCTTCTGCCGCCTTTTTTTCATTTTTAGCCGGATCAATGCCCATGTTCGTGCATAATGCCCTTATCTTGATGAGGATATCTGAGATGTCCCCCCCTTGCGCCAAAGGAGAGCCTATATCCAGCTCTTCTGTCTTCTTGTGGTCCACTATATGGTATATCTTGAGAGAATACAGCTTATTTATGACCACATCCATCACTGTCTTAGGCCCTATGACCGTAAGCTTTGACATCCTTTCTGGCTTGAACATTTTGATTTTTTACCCTTATTCGCCCCTATCTTATTATCCCTGGACCATAATATCTCAATTTATATCAATTCAGCTGTTCAGCTCTTCCTCGAATTTCTTCAGAACGAATGACTGCGCCTTTTTCAGGTTGTTTCCGGCCTTTGAATTGATCTTATCTGCCTCTATCCTGCCTTTCTCTATGATCTCTCTCTTCTTATTATCGAGCTCTGCAGCCTTTTTCTCAATGGCCCTGTCTTTGTTTTTTTCGATCTCTTCTTTTTTCTCATTCAGGAGCCTCATCGAATCATGGTTTGCCTTGCTCATTACACCTTCTCTGCTCTTTTCAGCATCCTCAATGATCTTTCTTGCTTTCTCTTCGGCATTCTTTATGTCTTTCAGCGCGTTTTCCATTTTTACCCACCTTTATTGTCCATATATTTTTTGTGATATCTTATAAAGTTATACTAAATAGACTATTTAGTTTATTAAAAACCCTATTTTTTTGCTGTTTTGTCACCCTACTTCCTGCTTTTTTAGGCCATTCATGCCTTTTACTCAATCTCATTTGTTATGGCCCAATCCATCAGCACTTCGCTTATGCTGCCCATATAATGCTTGACCCTTATCTTATGGTATGATTGGATATCCTTCACTTCCTCTTCCTTGTTCCTGAACACTTTCCTGACGAATTTTATAACATCATCATAGTTCAGCTTCTTTTTCTGGTCTATTGCAATCTCAATCACGTCCCGGAGCGAATCCATTAGCTCATGTATACTGTTGAGGAAACCCTTCTCATTTTCGTCTATATTGATCAGATGATCGACCATCCTCTCAAGATCCTTGGCTATTATCGCGATGTAATACATGTTTATAGTCTTCATATCAGTCTCCCTCTTGAAGGTTATGGAACCTATGACTGATTTCTCTATGAGCAGCCTCGTCTTATCGACCTCTTCCTCGTATCTCTGTATGAGCTCCTTATTGTAATTCTTTGTCATCACCAACAGCATATTCTTTATCTTATTGACCATTGTCTTCAGTAGCAGGTCCGGATCCCCCACTCCCAAAGAGGATTCGCAGCTGATCTTCTTGCCCTCTATCTCCATGAGCTCAACTGAAATCAGCCTTTTCTGGTCAAGAAGCTTCCTCTGGTCAAGCGGCTTTTCAAGGTTTATCGTGAATGAGTCTATGGGGTTTATGTATGATGCGACAACAATCTTATTTATTATGTCCAGGTTATCTTCATTGATGGAGATCTCAATTCCCTTATGCTTCTTCTCTATGAGTTTCGGGGTGACTATGAGGCTTCCTCCGCTGCCCTTCGTTATGCTCACCTTTGAAGCAGGACCTACCTTGTGCTCTTTGCACCACGAAGTGGGCAGATAGAGATAATGCATGTCCCCTGTTCTCTGTATTCTCCTTATATCCATACTAAATAGGTAGTAAATAGCACCTATATATAAATGTTTTCATATTTAGAATATATTTGTTTTAGAAAAAACCTGAGGGGTTTAAATGTCAATTAAAGACAGATAAGACTGATTTTGGGCAGGATATATAAAAATCTATTTGTTCTGCGTAAAATATGCGGACTAAATGCATTTACCTGCAAGTAACCTACGGAAAACATTTCGGTCTGATTGATTAAGAACCTCTTTGCGCATCGATATATGGATTTCAGGACAACTTACGGGATATTCGTGGATATAAGCATCTTCGTGATAGGCGTGATCATGGGAAGATTGTCAATGGCCATACAGTATGCTGTAATGTCGGATATTAGCAAGGCGAAGAAAGAGAAGGAATGCAAGGGAGACGAATAAACCTCCTGACAGGTCTTCTAGAAAAATATTTAAATAAGATTGCCAAATTAACGCCTAATATGCTAAAAAGGGGAAGGATAGGCAAGAAGGCGCAGGCAGAGAAGATATTCATGTATGCTGTCGCCCTCATAATCGTCGGGATGATACTTCTTTTCGGATATAAGGCCATAGCGAAGCTCACAAAGACGTCTGAATCAGCCACAATGGCCAAATTCAAGAATGAGATAAGGAACAAGATAGACATAGGCTCTGCTTACGGCAGGATATCGACAGAAGATTTTGAGACTGCAGTCAAGTACAAGTCGATATGCTTCATTGCAGAGAGAGATGCGAAAAACCTGAACAAGGAATTCATGGGCGATTATCCTCTTGCGGCTGATGTCGCAGAATCTGAGGATAATGCGTTCTTGTATGACGGCCAGACAATAGAGCCCTTCAAGGTGGACCCTTTCGAAGTTGATGAGAACAGCGCTGATGCTTATGGCCCGGATGCGATATGCATACCTATCGTGAATGGCAGGTTCAGCCTGAGGCTCGAGGGGCTTGGCGACAGGACATTGATAAGCAGCTGAAAACTTGATCTAACCATATCTCACTCTCATCTATTTTATCTTCATCCTGGTTATATACACAAATTATATATACTCTAATCACCCATATATCTTTAGGACAATATTCCGGGGTGGTGATCATGAAAGTCAAGGAGATAATGCATAACATTCTTAGGGTGCCTCATGACATGACGGTAGCAGAGATAGCCCTGGCAATGAGCAAAAAGCCCACCGGCTCTATACTATTAGAGGATAAAGGTAGCGCAATCGGCATAATCACTGAAAGGGACATCTTAAGGAAGGTTGTCGCTGAGAGGAAGAACCCTAATGATATAAAAGGCCATGAGATAGCAAGCTATCCCCTGATAACAATCGATGCAGACAGCAGCATAGAGGAAGCCGGGGCGAAGATGAGCCAGCATAACATCAGGAGGATCCTGATAACACAGGGCGGCAAGGTCGTCGGCAAGCTCACAGCCGGTGCAGTCCTTAAGAACATGAAATATATCAAAGTGAACAGCTTGCTGGATTATGAGCGAGGATATGTCAGGGAATGAATGGACATTTCTTATCTTGTATGTTTTTACTCTGGATTTTTTGTTTCTAAGTTTTGTTCATCATAACCCTCCCCCACCAAAATATTTATAAATCGTCGTTTTTTCTTGCGTTTTAATCAATCTATACTCATATAGAGTAGACAGAAACAGCAAAAGGGGGTTTGGAAAATGAGCGAAGTTTTATTGCTAGGCATTGTTTTAGGCATCAGCGTTATCGGTCTTCTTGCGGCATTCCTGCTCGCGAAGTGGGTCCTTAGGAGGGATACGGGGACCAAGGGCATGCAGGACATATCCAATGCGATCAAGGAAGGCGCTGAAGCTTTCATGAGGAGGCAGTTCAAGACAATAGTCGTCCTTGCAGTCGCATTCGCGGCAGTACTGTTCATAGGCTATGGCCTCATAAGGTCCCATAGGTCATTTGATCCTGTGGATTCTTCATTGGGCCTTGCTTTCTGGATAACATTATCATTCGCTCTCGGAGCATTGTGCTCATTGATTGCAGGCTACATAGGGATGTGGGTCAGCATAAGGAGCAACATAAGGACGGCAGCAGCGACCATAAAGAGCGTCGATGACGGATTGAGGGTGGCTCTCAGGGGAGGAGCAGTCTCAGGCCTCATGGTTGTCGCTATGAGCCTTCTTGGAGTAGGCGGTTTGTATGCGCTTGTAAAATACACCACTTCTGTTGTTCCTTCACAAATCCCGTTCCTTATAGTGGGATATGGTTTCGGAGCATCATTCGTCGCATTGTTCGCACAGCTTGGCGGCGGAATCTATACAAAGGCAGCAGATGTCGGAGCTGACCTTGTCGGAAAAGTAGAGGCAGGGATACCAGAGGATGATCCAAGGAACCCGGCAGTCATCGCAGACCTTGTTGGAGATAATGTTGGCGATTGCGCCGGAAGAGGGGCAGACCTTTTCGAATCCACGGCTGCAGAGAACATTGGAGCCATGATCCTGGGAGCCACAATGGCAATGGCAATACCTGATGTGAATCCAGCATGGGTCATCGGTGTCATGATGTTCCCATTGATTGCAAGGGCATTCGGAATCATCGCCTCGATAATAGGCATAATGACGGTCAAAGTGAAAAAAGGCGAAGATCCAATGAAAGCACTGAACAGGGGATATTATGTCTCTGCTGCACTGTCGATGATAGGATTCGGCATAGCGACAAGATGGCTTCTTTACAGCCCTACAGCGCCGAATGCGTGGTGGCATTTCTTCCTTGCAGGGATAGTGGGAGTTTTGGCATCAATCGCTTTTGTCTATATCACCCAGTATTATACTGAATACAAATACAGGCCTACAAAGTCGATTGCAGAGGCAAGCAAGACTGGGCCCGCGACAAACATAATCACAGGGATCTCAGTAGGCCTTGAAAGCACGGCGCTGCCCGTGATTACGATATCTGTTGCGATACTCGCAGCTTATTATCTCGGCAAGACGTCAGGATTCGAGCATGCAGGATTGTTCGGAACAGCAGTAGCCACTATGGGCATGCTTGCGACAGCAGCTTATATACTTGCGATGGACACATTCGGACCGATTGCAGACAATGCAGGCGGAATCATAGAGATGAGCCACCAGCCTAAGCAGGTGAGAGACAAGGCTGACAGGCTTGATGCTGTAGGCAATACGACAAAGGCATTGACGAAAGGATATGCGATAGGCTCAGCAGCGCTGGCCGCATTCTTATTGTTCAGCGCTTATCTTGATGAGGTAAAGAATTACGGCTCAGCATTGACGGCAGTGGATATAGCAAAGCCTGAAGTGTTTGTAGGAGCATTATTGGGAGCCATGCTCGTGTTCCTGTTCTCTTCCCTTGCGATAAGGGCAGTAGGGAAAGCGGCTTACTATGTGATAAATGACGTACGCGCTCAGTTCAAGGAGAAGCCGGGCATCCTGAAAGGGACGCAGAAACCGGACTATGGAAGGACAGTTGATATTGTCACAAGAGGCGCATTGAAGGAGATGGTCCTGCCGGGATTATTGGCAGTAGCAATGCCAGTTGCTGTCGGATTATTGTTCAGGCTTTTAGGAGTAGGCGCTGAGGCAGTCGCAGCATTCCTGATGGTAGGAACTATCGCGGGCATATTGATGGCATTGTTCCTGAACAATGGCGGAGGAGCCTGGGATAATGCGAAGAAATACATCGAGACAGGCAAGCTAGGCGGAAAAGGCTCTGCTACGCACAAGGCAGCAGTAGTAGGGGATACTGTCGGAGACCCTTTCAAGGATACTGCGGGGCCATCGCTGCACGTGCTGATAAAGCTGCTGGCGACGATAACGCTGGTACTGGCGCCTCTGTTCATATGAATTAAGAATCTATTTTTATCTTTTTTTCTCTTATTTTTTTTCTTGTTTTCCATATATCCTCTTCTAATACCTCTTTTTTCAATAGTTTTTTATAATACCCTCCAATAATAAGCTCCATGGGCTTTTTAGATTTAATCAAAGGGAACACTGAGTTTGAGATCAGGGGGAAGAGGATTTTGATAGTTGGGCAAGCGGAGAAAGAGGTGATTGATCTCATAAAACAGGCATTTGAGGCGATAGCGCAAAAAAGCACGATTCTGAACTATTTTACCGATTTAGAGATTGTTTTGGAGACAAAATCAATCAACGAATCGGACCTTCTCCTTTCAAAACCGGATTCATCTCTTATAGCTGAGGTTAGGTCCAGCGATGTGAGGCTAGGCAAAGACAGGATACATTTCTCTTCAGATGTGCTGAAAGCTTTGGTCGCAGAGAATGCTGCAAAACAAGGCGATATAGGCCTAAGAAAACTGACAAACGGGTTATACCATGAATTGACGCATCTTCTGCAATACAAGATAGGCAGGCTTAAGCAGATGAAAGATGCGAATTACAGGATAAGGGGCAAATTCCTTACGACATCATCATTTGCCTCATTCATCTCATTTTTTAATTCAGATTATGATATAAAAGATCTCAGGAGCCATCTTATGAATTTCATGCAGGCAATCATGGCAGAGGGATTGGCTGATTATTCTGAGGAGATGATAAGGGGCACGGACATAAATGAGGAATTCTTCCGTGATCACCATCGGTCAGCTGAGATATCGGCGCAGGATATAAAATCAAAATGGGAACGGGTATTGGAGCAGCATAAGAAAAAAAGCAAAAGTTCTTTTGACAATGAAGTCCTGAAATCATACCATTCAGCATTGCTCAGGGCGTTTGAGGATAAAAGATATGCCATGGGCCTGCATATGGTAGATTCAATCCTCCAGTATGATAAAAAGATGAGCCTAGAGAAGTTGATCAGGATGGGCTATCTTAAATTCATAAAGATTTACGAGAACTCGATGGGCAGGATGAGACTGCAGCCAGTGGTCTCTGTGAACAGCGGCAGGGGGATACTGGATTATGACAGGATGCTGAAGCAGGGTGCAGACGCATTGAAGAAATCCAGATGGAAGTGGTTTTAGGTTTTCTCTATAATCATTTCTATTTTTACCACCACTTAGTAACTACAAAACCGAAAACTTTATAAAACCCAGGTGTTTTAAGGCTTATAGAAGGCTATAAATGCCGAAAAGGGTGGAAATGATACATACAGATTATGCCTCAAAAGAGAGAATACACAGCCAAAAAGCGGCTTTAAAAGGGTGCAATAGGCGCTTTTCTAATAGGAATTCCCGCAATCCCCATAGCGATGGCTTTCTTTCAGGCCTGAATCAACACAAGTATACTATTGCAGCATCAGTGATTACAGTCCTATTGTCAGCAAAAGCAGCCTTTACAGGAATGCAATATCTTCTCAAAGACAGGCCGCAGACTTACCATACAGACCTCTCAAGAAGCCAGCCGATCAAGGCAGCACAGACAACCGAAAGCAACCTTGAGAGGATTGCGCAGGATAATCATATCATTATCCAGCCTGCACAAGCAGATGTAAATCCTATTCCTCAGGCAAGGCCTGCAGCTGGAACTAAACAAGAGGCAAAAGCGACAGCAGCTCCAGTGAAATCTGTCGATATTCTCGCAGGCTACATAAAGCAGACATATGACGGATGGAACAAAAAACATAATAAGACTATGGGGGGAGATACTGCAAAAACCTATGCAGGATGGATAAACAAATACGCAGCCCAGTACAAAATCGATCCTCTGTTTCTCGCAGCCCTCATATCCCATGAGAGCAGGTTCACTAATGCGAATGGCGATCTTGATTCGTCAAATTATTCAGAAGGATTGGGCCAGATAAGGAAACTAACACAGAAGGATATAAGGAAGCTGATGAAAAAGAAAGGCGAGGATATCAGGCAGAAAGGTGCGAGTGATCCTGAGACCGGGATCCATATGGCTGCATTCTATCTCAGTTATCTCAGGGACAGCAAGGATATCTCCTTGTGGCGCGCTTTCGGCCATTACAACGGCGGGCCCGGTTTCATGAACGAAAAATACGCAAACAAGATCATGGGGGAGTATAACGGGATACAGGTATATTTCACCTCGCGTCAGAATTCTGCAAGAAGCAGTGTTGTAGGGATGAGATGAACATATCTAACAAGAACTTTTAATCTCAAAACAATAATATTTATATTCTATCAGAGAATGTCTTTGGCTAGGGGGTTTCCATGGACATAAAATGCCTTCAGTGCAAAGGACGTCATTTCTGCGGCAGGAGCTTCTGCCCGATCCAGGTAAAGATAGCTTCGCAGAAGAAGGTGAATCAAGGGGCAAAGCAGGACTATTTCGGCGAAGCCCCCAATGTCTTTGTAGGCCATTACGGCTATCCTAATCTCAATGTGGGATTTCTTAATGTTGAGGAATATGCCCAGCATGATGATCCCCTGTTGTGGAGCAAAGAAGGGTATGACATAAACAGGATAATCAGCCTGAGGAGCGAGCTCATAAACTCTAATTTCAAGGTTGAGATAAGGGATGTCAGGGGCAATAATAACAAATACCTTGAGATGGGCAAGGAGATAGCCATGGCATCTGAGCCTGTCGATGTCGAGGTGAATCTTGAGAAAAAGCCGCATTTCTCTCTGAATTTCAGCCAGGACACTGCCCCTTATGGGCCGAGAGTCAAGCTGAAGAAAGCAGAGATCACAGAGAACCCTAAGATCCCGGCCAAAGTCGAGAAAGTCGTCGATGACATCGACCTCAAGGCGAATGATGCTGTGAACCTTCTGTATGAAAAAGGATTTGACGAGCATTACCTGACGAAACTGTTCAGCGTAGGCAATCTTGGCGTGAAGACCCAGAGGAAGATTGTTCCGACAAGATGGAGCATAACTGCAGTCGATGACAGCCTGTGCAAGAACCTGCTTAATGGCATCAGAGAATGCCCAGAGACAGGCTATCTTGCCTATTTCGGCGGCCATCTGGGCAATTATTACCTTATCCTTTTCTTCCCTGATGTCTGGAGCTATGAGCTTTTTGAGACTTATGTCGGGAATGCCGATTATGCATGGCCTTTTGCGACGGATCATGAAGGCCATAATGGGAGGAAGGATTACGCGGATAACACCGCAGGAGGATATTATGCTGCAAGGCTGGCGATCGCTGAAAAGCTCTCTGAGATCAGGAGGCAGGGCTCCTGCCTTTGCCTGAGGTTCATCACGAATGAATATTGGGCTCCTTTGGGTGTCTGGGTCGTGAGAGAAGCGACAAGGAAAGCCATGAAAGCAAAGCCCTTGGAGTTCGGAAGCAAGGAACTGATGCTCAACTATGCGAAACAGCTCGTGAAAAGGAAGTTTGGGTATGAGCTGGACAATATCCTTGGGAAGAGCGTATTGCTGAGGCAGATGAAGACGCAGAGGAAGCTAAAAAATTACATTTCTCAATAAGAAGACGAGGATGATGCAGTTTACGACTTCCATTATCCAAGCCGGCAAGAACCTCTTTTTCTTGTAGTAATAGAAAGCGATGAGCGGGCTTTGCACTATCAGGACGACAGCATAGGATATCAAATATATTGCTATTATGCTTCCGAAGAAGACAAAGATTCCGGCATTGAAGATGTAATAAAACACCTTCAGCACAGGCTTTGCGCTCCTGAAAGCCTTGAAAGTGAGCTGCGCGACTGCATTGTATGTAAGCACCATAGCAAGCAATGTGAACATGCCGCTCGAATCGAAATACACAAGCACGACGTCAACGATTGCAACAGCTATCTGGACTCTCTTATTGCTCAGGAAGGTCTTCTCAAGTGTCTTTGAAAGTTCCACTACTACCCTCGAGAACCAAGGTATCAATTTCACGCTCAGTATCAGGCCATAAATCGCCAGAAGGAAATAGACCTCATCCTTGCTCGGCGTTGTAAGGAAAACCATGAGGTCGACGAAGAACAGCATCCACAATGACCTTTCTATGAAATTCGATGAAAAAAGATAATTCTTGAGCATCTCAAGGAAGACATTATGGCCCTTTGAAGATTTATTGTCATAGCCGTATTTGAGCTTCGAGTAAGCGATCCAGATGTTTGCTATGAGGAAAACCACTATCAATGCATAATTCGATGTCGTCTTCACAGTCTCGAAAAAACCAAGCGCGAAACCTTTTGTTATAAGATAAAATACATAAAGGAAATGACCGTAGATTGTTATCGGATTGTATCCCAATGATTTTATGTGCAAAATCTCATTTGAGATGCCGAGTGCAGGGAAATGAGAAGGATTAAGGTTGAAATCGATGAATCCTATGAGGCCCAATGCAGTGAGGACAAGCACTATATACTCGATGTTCTCTGCGAGCTTTATTATAAGGAACTCGACACTGAGCTTTTCGAAGTTAGGATTATGCTTTAATGCCTCATACCTCTTTTCAAGCGAAGTCATGACAAGGAAGAAAAATCAGTGGTAAATAAAGGTTGCGGTTATGCCCCTGGCTGCGCTATCTGTCTTTCATCTCCATATACTTCTCAGTGCAGTCAGCAGAGCAGAAATACTCCTCTTCTGAGTTCATATCTCCGATTGCCAGAAACTCCTTCTTGCATACCTTGCATTTTGCTATCTTCTGCGCTTGTGTAAGAAAATCCATCCCAACCCCTCTGGCTCTTAGACTCAGATATAACTTAGTATAGGAAGTGAGATATATAAAGGTTTTGGTCGGGGCAATGGCTAAAAATGGCCAAAACAGGGTAAAAAAAGAAAATAAATATCAGGAAGGGTTAATCTCTTTTGTTGAAGATGGGCTCTTCCCTTTCCTCAAGCGTGGTTTCGCAGCTCCTGCATCTGATCTCATATGTGTTGTATCTTACTCCTGCCACGCCCGTCACCCTCTCTTCAGTACTCTCAACCTGGGTCAATGGGTCTGTCTTGTCATGCACAAGCACGTGCCCCTCGACAATTCCGCAGTTCTTGCATGAGTAATTTGCAGGCACTTTAAGCTGCGTCCTTGGACTCACTGTCCCATCATAGAATTTTCCATCGCTCTCTATGACATCTTCCCCGGGATGCGCTGCTCTTACAAGCTCGCCCACATTTTCGAATGTCCTTGGTTTTTCAAGAATATTTGCTGCCAATACCGCTTCTCTTGCCCTTACTGATGCTATTATTTCAGGATCAACTCTTATTCCATATACCATATTAATCCCTCCCAAAATATTTCTGATAGAACCCCTTTTACACTGATACTGTATCGGGAATTTATAAATATTGCGCTTATTCTCCTAGCTCTTTCAGGAATCTCTTGATTGTGCTTATGATGTGTTCAGGCGGCGTCCTCAGGATATCAGAAGTCTTTGCCAGTATATCCCCATCGAACTTCGCTGTAGAGCTTAATCCCTTTGAATCCGGTTTCTTGCCTTTCTTGACGACATCCTTCCATTTCCTGAAAAGTTCTTCAACTCTTCCGGGCACTTCATCAGTTTTGCAGCCGAGCAGTTTTGCAGCCTCTTCAAGGACGCCTGTCTTTGCCTTGCCCTCCTTCTCCGCTGCCTTGCCTGCCGTGAATGTGATCCTTACGATGCCGTCCTGTATCTTAGTCGATTTCAGTATCTTTATCTCCCCTGCCTCTCCAGTGGTTTTCAGGTGGGTGCCTCCGCATGCCTCGACATCCACTGTAGGGACTTCAACGACTCTTATCATCTTCCCTGGGACAGCCCCTCCCTGATAGATTGCCATTCCATACATCCTCTCTGCTTCCTCCCTGGGCATGAAGGAGGTCTTTACAGGAAGATTCCTCTTGACTATCTTGTTCGCCTCATCCTCTATCCTCTTCATCTCCTCATCAGTGAGGCTCTGGTAATGCGTTATGTCAAGATGCGCCTTTTCCTCTGTCTTCTTTGCGCCTGCCTGGTTTATGTGGTTCCCGAGCACGATCTTCGCTGCAGCATTCACTATGTGCGTCGATGTGTGGTGCTGTGAAAGCTGTTTTCTCTTCTCAAACTCGATCTTCCCATTTACAGCGCTTCCTTCCTTGAAACCAGGCTCATGCTCCATCACATGGATTATTATGCTGCCCTGCTTGAACACATCAGCGAATTTTTCCCCATTCAGTGTGCCATTGTCATGCAGCTGTCCACCGCTTGTCGGATAAGCCGCAGTCCTGTCAAGCACCACATTCTTCCCTATGATCTTCAGGACTTTCCCCTCGAATTCTATGCTGGAGTAATCATCAAAGTAAAGGGCTTTTGTGTCAGGCAGGCCTTCAAGGTCAAGCTTCTCCTCTTTTACAGTGGCATGGACCTGCTCTTTCTTCTCATGCATCGAGGCCACCTTGGTATAGAAATCATCAGGCACATCCACCCTGTTGCCCAGTTTTTCAGCCTCTTCCTTTATTATCTCGGGGGAGATGCCCTGGCTGTCATAAAGCTCAAGCAGCGTCTTTTCGCTTATCGCCTTCTCTGCCTTTGTTATCTTCCCTACGATCTCCCTTGATTTCTGCTTTGTTGCATTGTACTTTGTTTTCTCGACATCAAGTATCTTCGAGACCTCATCAAGGTTCTCCATGAGCTCAGGGAACAATGGCTTGAGGTATTCAGCATGCCATTCTGCGACTTCTGGCAGGTCTATCTTCCATCCGTATTTGTCTATGAAAGACAATGCTCTCCTCAGTATTATCCTCAGGTTGTAGCCTCCTCCTACATTCGAAGGCAATGCGCCGTCATTGAGAGCAAAAAGAAGGCTTCTTGTATGCTCTGCGATGGAATATATTGCAGACAATGGGAGGACTTTTTTCTTCAGTTCATTAGCCCCCAGTCCGACGTTCTTTGCGACCATGTCCCATGTCTTGTTTATGTCCTCGACCTCATCGACATTCAGGTAGGAAGAATAAGGCAGGAACCTCTTCATGACATCCTCATCTACCTTTATCCCAGTCATGCTGTAAAGTTTCTTGCAGACTGTCGGGAAAGTGGTCTCATAGCTCGTGCTTTTTGCCATAGTGAACCATGCATTCCTTTCATGGCCCATGCCCATGTCAAGGACCTTAAGCTTGAGCTCTTTCGGCCCGCTAGGGGTCACTTCATACATCATATAGACCTGATTGCCTAATTCAAGTCCTCTGCTGAAGAATTCCATGCACGGCCCGAAGTTACCGCCGCCAGCCCATGCGTCCTCGTGGAATGTGATCTCTTTGTTCGGCAATCCTAATCCCTGCTTGAGCCAGTTGTGGATATCCCTGAAGTATTTTGCCTGGTCCCATTGCTCGGGCGGGACGAAGGTGTGCTGGCCTATCATCACAAAGCCCGTGTAATGGGCTCCTGTTATACCCACATTGTCTATA
Source organism: Candidatus Woesearchaeota archaeon CG10_big_fil_rev_8_21_14_0_10_44_13 (assembly GCA_002762985.1). Lineage (GTDB taxonomy): Archaea > Nanobdellota > Nanobdellia > Woesearchaeales > UBA12501 > 1-14-0-10-44-13. The sequence goes on from PCXZ01000021.1 coordinate 35,484, forward strand.
TCATTGAACCTTAAGCAGAACTGCGGGACTACAAGAGGGTTTGCAGGCGGTTTCACTTCTCCTGAAACGACATAGGGCTGGAAATCGCAGATAGAAGCCATGACGAAATCCATGTCATCGCGCCATCTTGAGACGACGGGATAACGCTCGATCGGAGTATAGCCCCACTTCTTGAATAATTCCGCAAAACGTTTCCATACCTGGATATAATCAAGCTTGTTCTTTGCAGGCGTCCCTTCGAAGAACCTGAATCCTCCTGAACAGGCAGGATCGCCGCATGTCTTCTGGTCTGCGTTTATGGTCCAGAAGAAAGTGCCGCATTTGCACTGCTTCCTCATGAAGCCTTCTTCCTTGAGGACTTTAGTGGCGTAGTATTTATCAGGATCCTTTGAGGCCTTTGCCTTGAATTCCTTCTTTATTTCCTTGTCTGTTGGCATGATATAAAAGCGTATGATGGGAGTTTATATAGTTTTTGATGTTTAAAAGGGGTTTGAGATTGTGTTTTTACTGATAAAACTTATCAACAATATTAATGGGGAACCAAGGTTCCCCCCATCCCCCTCCTACTCTTTGCTAGGTAAGGGAACAGTAGCAGCCAGTTTGTGTGACAGATGTTGTTTCAAAAATGACGAGGGCATGAGCCATATCGGGTGGTTGTGAAATGGAGGCGAATGGATGGTGGGGTTAGTTGCAAAAGTTGGTGATGCTAATCCAATAGAAAATAATTCAATCCAGCACCCTCACCCTCCCTCTCCTCTCAATCAATTCACCCTTCTTTATCAGCTCATCGACGATCTCATCGCCAAACTTCTCCATCAGCTTTACAGAATCAACCTCTCCTTCCTCTTTCACAAACTCGACCGTCTTCATGTATATATCTTCCCCTTTCTTGATCGAACCTTTCCTGACGGCTTTTCCTGAAGCGTCCTTCGCCCTCTTTTTCCCGGCAAACTCCCTCGCTTCAGCTATGTGCTTGCAAACGCCGTGCTTCTTCATCTCCCTGAACATGAAAGCCGGGCAGGTGCAGAACGGCTTGTTTATGTCAACCTCATAGAACTTGCCTTTTTTGCTCGAGCTTTCGACTTTGAAGAAGCCCTGTCTCTTGCCTTTGAGAACCTTCATATAGACGGATAAAACCAGTAACTATAAAAAACTTTGTTAAGAGGCCTAATTGGATTGCAGTCTTCGAATGATGTCCCTATCCGAAACCTTGAGTTTCCTGGTATCAACCCACACCTTATTGGTAAGTTTGTTGACGAATTCGATGATTTCATTTTCTTGATCATTGAGCTTTTTTTCTGATAGGGTGATATTGTTTACTGCCCCTATAACAGCACCTATATCCCACATATACTGCCTTACTAATTGCTCAAACTTACCAACATAAGAATAGAATTCTGTTTCTTTATCTTTAAACCTGTTTATCTTATCAAAAACCTCAATGTTCGTTTTTATTAAATTTAGCCGTTCAATCATGCTTTTTCCTGAAGATGTTTCATAAATGAAGTTAGAGATTCGTTTAAGATATGATTCAAGAAGTTTGTGCTGTGATTCCATCCTCTTTTTATGGTCATTAAGTTTATTAAGGTCCTCCTCTGTCCGGTTTATTGAATTCTGAACATTCTTATAAAACCCTAAACTATCTGAATCTTTTTCCCCCCCTTTGATTTCACCAAAATGAGGGGTATAAGGTCCTTTAAAATGTTTGTCAATCTCTTTACATTCCTCAACAACTATCTTGGTGATGTATTGCTCATCGGTTATGCTGCTCGACAAAGTTTTAGAAATATCTGCCATTTCACGGCGTAATATGAAGGCAATCTCCTCAATTTGTTCAAAAATAAGACTCATGTTCCCGCCATTAGAATAGTTTTCCTGATAAGATTCTTTGAATGTCCTGTCTTTATTTATCGCTTCAATAACTAGCGTGTTCAGCTTTGAGAATATTTTATATGCATGCTTGCTCGCATGGAATATGATGCGGAGTTTCTTATCATTATCCTTCAAAAGCTTCAGGTACTTACTATAAGAGTCTTCTATTTCCTGAGAAAGCCTCTCAACCTCAGGATCAATGCTTTTTTTTCCTTTTAAAAAGTCAAAAAATCCCATGTCTCGCCATTTAAGTCTCGCTGATATATAAACTTTTTGGGGATATATGCATAAAAAAATGAATAAAAAAGAAATAATGAAGAAGGATCAACCCTCTTTTTCCTCTTTGGCCTTCTCTTCATACTTATCAACGCAGTGCTCTGAGCAGAACCATTTGATGTCGCCGTCTATCTCCTTTTCGATCGTATTCTGCTTCTTTATCGCTTTGCCGCAATTCGCGCATTTTGCATGCTGGCCGTTATCCTCTGCGCCTTCCATGAATCCTTCTTCCTCAGCAGAGATCTCATCGTCTTCTACCAGGTCTTCTCTTCCTTCATCAGAATAAACCCCTTCTTGAGTGGAGCTTTCTTCCACTTCAGGCACTTCATCATCTGCCATGTCATCATCCATACCAACACCTCCTGCTGAGCATATTAAAAAGTTGCCAGTATGTAATATATAAATTTTTTGAGTCTCTAGAAGCAATTAGCCCTGCTGCGCCTTCTTTTTCAGGCTTTCAGTTATCCTCTCTATCTCCTTAGGATCCTCTTCAATCACATTCGGTTTCGCCTGATCCTTCTTTTCGGCGCTCTCAAGCATCCTTCTTACAAAATCCTTCTCGGTTTCGCCTAGCTGTCTTGTCGCCATATGATTCCTCTTAACGTATAAATAATCAAGACAAGTATATAAATTTATTGAGTTTTTTGCTTGGTAAGAAGGCGCTATTTGATGAACCCTGCGCCTAAGTTGACCAATATCAGCGCTATGAAGACCATTGCCACGACCTTCCATATCCTGAATGCCTTCTCTTTTTCAAAGAATCTCTCCAGTCCGAGCTGAAGCATCCTGCCTCCGTCTGTTATTGGGATCGGAAGAAGGTTGAAAAGGCCTATCCCAAGGTTAAGGGCATAAAGCCAGATCATCAATCCTACGACCCAGAACATCGCGGAAGCTGCGAATTTGGCATACCCTCCCTCAAAACCTGGCTTGAGTTTTGTGCTCTGCCTGAGATATAACCCCAGGTAAGGCATGCTTTTATTCTGCGGGTTCTCCCCGAGGGTGAGATTGTAGCTGCTTACATTAGTCCTTATATTGATATTCTCTCCCGGCACCTTATCCTTTAGATAGCCCGTTATATTCTCTACAGTGGCTATCTGCACACCACCCATATATGTGATGATCTCTCCTTTGTTCATGCCGGCTGTTTCGCCAGGGAAAACCTTGTCTTTCTCCTTTACAAGATCCGTCACAAGGACACCATTGTAATCCAGGACCGCATCAACGACAGGGCTTGCGATAAGGGCTACAAGAGCGAATACCAGGAATGCGACGATTATGTTTGCGAAAGGCCCTGCTGCCAATATCGAAAGCTGCTCTTTCCTACCCTTTTTCAGCATCTTTTTCTCGTCTGGCTCGACAAATGCAGCAGGTATCAATGGGATGAGTATCGCGAAGAAAGCCAGCCCGCTCGATTTGATCTTAAGGCCATGGCGCCTTGCCATTATCCCATGGCTGAACTCATGGACTATGACCAGGACGAATATCGAGATTATGAGGTAGAAGAAAGGTACGAAGAATGTCCCCGGGATGTTCTGCGAGAAAGGCTGGACTATCGCGACGCTCGGCTTCGCTTCAGGAACAGAGAAAAGGTCGTATGTCCCCTTTATCATGAGGCCGCCTATGAATATCATTCCGAGGAACCCTATGAAGATCCCCGCATTGCCGGCATACTTCAGGAATTTAGGGTGCTTTTTTGCCGTATTGTCCATGAACTTGAGCCCTATCTTCGTCCTGTACATCAGTATATAGATGACAGACGAGAGTATGTTCTGCTTGAAGAGCTTGTCGCGCTTTGCATACAGGATTATTGCAAGCAGTACAAGAAAAACGATCGCTGCTTTTGCCTGGAGATCCATGATATGAATTAATTTAATGAGGTAGTATAAAAAGGTTGTTCAATAAAAACTATTTTTTTTAGCTATCAAATTTTTCTTTTCATCAAAAAATACCCCCATCGCACAAAAACCGCATTTCCCGCCCACCCTATATCCCAAATGTGCTCAAAAGTTTCATCTAAAAGCATGCTATCTAAGTGAGAAGAGTTAATGGGGGCTCAGTTGTGAGGGCATGAGGCATATAGGGATGTTGCGCGATGGAGCCGAATGGATTGCAGCATATGTTGCACAAATTCTTAAAAAAAACATCCAAATTAAAATAATAGAATAAATTATAATCTACTTCTTCCTGACAGGTCTCAATGCCCTGCTGTTGCATCTCCTGCACTTGACAAGACCGGCAATCACCTTTGTGTTAGAGGCCCTTATCTTGGTCTTGCATCTCCTGCAGACGAACATGTTCTTGAATTTCCTTGCTGCTGCTTCCGGGAATTTTACCATATTATCTTATCTCCTGATGTTTTATAATTGATTATGATCTTAAGCGCTCTTTATCTGCTTCATGACCCTGCTCTCAAGTATCTCCCAATAGAGTATCTGGCAACCCTCGACGACCTGCCCTTTAAGCTCGTCAGGTATCTCAAGGTCGAATGTCTCGTATGACTCAGCATCCATCACATTGGCCTTTGTGCCTGATATTGACAGCACCTGTGCCGTCTTCTTCTCTATGATCGGGACATCGACTTTATCATGGCCTGGCATCACAATATCCCTCTTCTTGCCGTCTATCAATCCGACAGCCTGAAGCCTCACTTTGGCGTGGCCGTGCTTTCCTGGCCTTGAAGTCTGCGTGTCAGCGACCCTGCACGCAACGCCATCTATCACTATATAACTTCCTTTTTGTAGGTTTCCTACGCTTTCTGGTTTTGTTTCAGCCATAAAACACACCTTTTATAATCGCTGTAGGAGGTGTTTTTGAGGGGGTTTATAAATATTTTGTTGGTTTTTGGACTTTGGGTTTTAAATGGATTTAAACCTTAAAGAAGATTTAAATACTCCCTATATCACTCATATTGGTATATTAGGGAGGTATAAAATGAGAAAGATGCTGTTCATTATTCCATTTATATTGATTTTTGCTGTATCTTCAGCAATAATCGCTTCAGCGCAGGAATCCATAGATGATGGATACTCAGGCCCATTGAATCTCTCGGAAGGATTCAAGCAAGTAGACATTCCGGCGGCTGAATTAAACACGCCCTATGATGATGGGATGGCATACATAACCCAGGATGGCCTTACGATATATTTCTCCTCCAGGAGGTCATCGCCTTACTGGCAGATGTTTACATCAACGAGAACAGATACATCAAGCAGCTTTAATGCCCCGACGCAACTGACTTCGATAACAGTAGGCACGCATAAGAGCTATCCTTGGCTTTCTGACGACCAGAAAACGATGTACTTTACCCCTCAAGTCGGAGGCGTCAACAGGATTTACCAGGCTGTCCGTCCAGACTTGACTGATAGCTTCGGCGCTGCAACAGAATTGACCGAGATAACCGGTTCTGTCGGAAGCGTTAATCTGATGCCTGACGAACTGACGATCTATTATCTCCTTAGCGGAAGCATCTACAAGGCTACTCGCAGTTCAACAAATCTGCCGTTCAGCAATATCGCTGCTGTGACCGAACTTAACGCAGCAGGTTCTTATGGGAGCTTCTGTCTTAGCAGGGATGGGTTAACAATAGTTCTTCAATCAACCATTCTTCCTCACCTCGGCGGCGGCGATATATGGTATTCATCTAGGCCCACCCTCTCTTCAGCGTGGTCAGCCCCCATCAAAATCACAGAACTGAGCACAGACAAACAAGAGGGGTTTGGCGCAGGCTGTATGAACCACCCGGGTGTGTTATATTATCAGCGAGATACGCTGGGGACCAACTCATTTGATATCTATTACGCCATCATGGATACAAGTTCATCGATACCTCCAATTCCGGACAGCGGAAACGAGACAATATGCCCTTCATTTACTCCTCCTTATTGCCCTGACGGAAAGATTGTTGACCAGGGGTTAGACATTAATGGATGTCAGAGGCCTCCAAAATGTGTAGAAGATAATATCATAGAAGATAATATAAGTGATGTATGCCCTGCCTTATACGAACCGGTCTGCGGCTCTGATGAAAAGACATACTCTAACAGCTGCGAGGCAGAGAAAGCAGGGGTCGGATGGAAGAAAGGTGAATGCAAGGAGAAAAAGAGATGCGATGCCGGCTGCGAGTTCGAGGACACATGCGTGCCTTATGGTTTCAGGACGGCAAAACAGAACAATAACAACGAAGTCTACCAGTACTGCAACATAAACGGCCAGTTCAACGAACAGAAGCACGAGAATGCCGAATGCCAGAACAACTATGAATGCGCAAGCAACCAGTGCAGCAATGGCAAGTGCATTGACCTTGAGAAGCAGATGAAAGAGACAAAAGGCGCTATCGACAGCATAATGGAATGGCTGAAGGGGATCTTCGGGTTTAAGAAAGATGATAATGGCAACAATGACGACAAATCAGACAATAAGGACAAAGACAAGCCAAAGGATCTGCAGACAATATATGGCTAACTAAACCATAATATTTTTTTTATCCTTGCCCTTTTCAGGGCATTCTTCAATCTTGTATCAACGCCCTCAAAATCCTCGAACTGCTTCTCTTTCATCCTGAAAGCAGAATCATGATACCTGTTCTTGCCCCTATTGTTCCTGAACTTATGGGCCTTGTGCAGCACTTCGTGATACATGACGAAATCAAGCAGCTCAGGGTCCTTCTCATTCAGCTTCTCAAAGACCCTGCTTATCCTTATCGTGTCGATCTTGAAATTGTAGCTGCCGAGGCTCGTCGTAGAGTGCTCGCCCCATACAAGGTTGGGGATCTCGACCTGGCCGTAGAAATATCTCTCATTCACCCTGTCAAATGATCCCTTCAGCAAAGGCTCGATATTGGTTTTCGGGATCGCGATATGGAGGTTCTTCACAAAGCCGTTGTACAGGTCTATATGCATCGTGTTCATGCCCCTCATCTCCATCTTTCTCCTGGCGAAGATCTTGAGCATAAGCTCCTGGAAAAGGCCTATCCTTATCTCCTTCGAGACATTCCTCCAGCTCCTGGACAGTCCGAACTCAAGGACATTCCCCCTGAACCTGACATTTGCGCCATAATCATTGAAATGATCCGTGTATTTTATGGATGCAGAATAGGGGAAATCCCTTTCAGGGTACATAAGCCTGAATGCCTCTTCTACTATCCCTTCTCCGGCCATATTGCACTTATATTCATCCTGCGCATTTAAAAATTTAATGATAGTCCCGTATATATGCCTGAATATCAAAATATTATTATATGCTTCCATATATCCCCTATATATGCTTGGCGGGTTAGAGAGACTTTTCAGAAGAAACGGCAGCAGGTTCATAATCGATGACATCTCCCAGCTTATCAAATCTTCAACAAATCCCTGGGAATTGATGCAGCTCCACAAGTTCCTGTTCGATGCAGTAAGGTACGAGTTCAGGGACCCGCAGAGAGACATGGATTATTCTGCCCTTGATAAGGTAGTTGAGAGGAATAAACAGCATGTGGCTGAAGGAAGATTGGAGGATACCCATCCGAATGTCGTCCTGCTTGTAGTAGGCCATCTTGAAAACCCAAGGATGTATTACAAATACACTGATTTCTTCAGGGAGAATGGGATAGCCCATATCTACTGGATACCCCTGCTCCATTTCCAGCATACAAAAGCGAATGCGGTCTTTTTTAACAGGATGGCAGACCATCTCCATAAGATAACAGGCAAAGAAAAGATAGATGTCATAGCGCACAGCAGGGGCGGCCTGGTGACCAGCTATGCTGCAATGCTAAAGGACGAGGAGATGAACAGATTCAACACAATAATAAATGTGGGCACGCCTTTCCATGGGACATTCATCGCAAATGCGGCATATTATGCCCTGATGGGAGGCATAGGCGAGAGGCTGTTGGAGAAGATGGGGTATAGCATAACCCCCCTCAGGGAGATGATGTATTGCAGCGAGCTGACAGAGACAATATCAAAATACATAAGCACAGTCAAGGGCGTGGATTTCTATTCAATCTTCAGCCTGAAGCATGATGAGGCGGTCATTCCGGGCGTCTGTTCAATAATAGACAGCAAGAATTTCACTAATATAGACGTAGATGAATTTCTTAATCTCAAAAGGAGGGTCGGCCATGCCCGCCTGACACAAGACCAGGACATCCTTGACCTTGAGCTCCAGATACTGAAAGGCAGATTCAATAAGGAGAGATTCCTGCAAAAACATACCATAATCACCTTTGAAGAATACAGGCGCGAGAGGGATGGGAAGAATCTGGGCCCAAAAGAATATGATGATGTTTTGAACAGAGAAACAGTGTTTGCCTGATATGACCTGATGTGATCAGCTGTGGACTTCGTACCTTAATATCGCTGCCACTTTCCCAAGCTCCCTGAGCTGGACACCTTCCCTTGTCTCTGTCGATATTATCTTGACTTCTGTCCTGTACTGCTTCGCTATCTCTTCGAGCTCTTCAATCGCATTGTCTTCAAGGGATTCTGAAAGGAGGAGGATCTCAACAGCGCCCATCCCGAGACTTTTCTTCACCTCTGCAATTCCATAAGAGACCTTGTTGGGCGTCTTCGCGAGCATGTCAAAGAATTTTCCCATCAGCTCTTTCTCTTCTGTTATCTCCTCATTTGCCAGCACATCCTGGCTCTTGTCGACAAGCTCCTGCAGCCCGAAATCACCAGTATAGCTGAGGTCCTTGATTGCGATTATCTTCTTCTTGACCTGGTCAGTTATCTGGCCTTCGCTCAGGAAATCATATTTTGTCGGTCCAGGACCGCCCAGGATTATGCCTTTTATGTCCTTCTTGTCAAGGAACTGCTCCTTCATGTATTCTGCGACCTTCCTGAAATGGGCCTTTGCTGCCAGGTCCCTGTTCATCTCAAACCTATGGGCCGATTGGCCTCCTGCCCTTGTCTTGCCTGGAACTTCAGAATGCGTCTCAAGCACAGGAACTATGGTCTTCCCTTTCAGCATCGCTATGTTGGCGTCCCTCCTGTCTATCACTACAAGCCCATAAAGCTCTTTCTCCTCACACATATCCCTCAATGCGTCAAGCACGAATTCCTTGTCGCATCTGTAAAGCCTGAATCTGAGCGGGATGGGAGGCTCAAGCGACCATACCCTCAGGTCTGTCTGGCCTTCCCTTGCAGCGACATTGCCCGAGAAGACTGCAAGGCCATGCTCAGGCGTCCTTCCGATTGTCCTTAAGTGTTGGATCATCCTCTCAAGCGCACCTATGACATTGTTCTTTGTCGCAGCAGATTTTATGTTCGATGCTGTGCCCTGCTCTTCATACAGGTGGGCTATTATCTTGTTCATGTCATATCCTGCAGGCACATAGACTGTGACAAGCTCAGTATGCCTGCCCCTATACTGCTCAAGTTCCTTGACAAACTTCTTCAGTTTGAACCTTTGTGCTGCTGTTATCGTTGACATATTGATTACATTCCTCTGCAATAATCACTATTTTATAGCATATATTGACAGTAAGATGAGGATAAGGGTTTATAAAATATTCTATCCTAAAACAGACGTCAGAGCCTGAATGGGTCAATGTCCTGCTTGAGAAGATTCTCCATGCATGTGAAAAGGGGCTTCGGCAGTCTGTCCCATGAGAACCATCCCCATTCCCCTGATTTTTCCGGTTCCATGACTTTCGGCTCCCCTGATTCGTGATCAGCCACGACATATATTGTGACATAATGCCTGTCTTCATCTTCCATTATGTCATTTGTTGTAGTAATGAACCTTATGTTCTTTATCCTGATGCCTGCCTCTTCAAATGTCTCCCTTGCAGCGCACTCTTCGAAAGTCTCATTGAGTTCGAGATGGCCGCCCGGGAAGCACCATGTGCCTGCTCCGTGGGCATTTTTCCTTCTGCTCAGAAGAACCTTGCCGTCTTTCCTGACTATGACCCCCATCCCTACAAGTGGCCTTTTTATTTCTTCGCACATAAGGGCCTTAATCAGCTGCACTTTTAAATAGTTTTTGCTAGCTGATTTTTGGGTCCCGGGGCCATAAACCCCTATTGACATCAATAAATTTAGTCAACGACATAAGTAACGCATAAAATCTTGCATAAAAATATGTTCGGCCCAAAAGTTTTCCAATGCTTCCTGCATCTC
>PCXZ01000031.1 GCA_002762985.1 Candidatus Woesearchaeota archaeon CG10_big_fil_rev_8_21_14_0_10_44_13
CGGTTTTTGAGTATGAACCTCGCAAGGTTCAGTAGCTCCAAGCGGCGAGTTTTTATTATTTGATGATGCAGGTTTAGTTTGAGATTGTTTTTTTAATCAAAAACCGTCCCAATGGGGGTATATTTTAAAGATAATGCTCTTTCTCTTTTTTCATCCAAACATAACCCTCCCAAAACCGAAGCAACGATCAGCCATCCCACCCTATCACCTCAAGGTGCCAGATGTGTGAAGGAAGAGCAGATATTTTAGCGAGTGGTTGTGCAAAAAACAATTATGCAGCCATAAGCCATATAAAAGATTATTGAATAACACATAAGAAATAAAACAATTAATTCACTTATCGACCAGCTTCACTTCCTTTATCACGAGCAGGCCAGTATTCACGTTCTCCATGTTCGTCTCTGACTTCAGGATTTTTATCCTCTTCTTGAACAGTGGGCAGTCTGTCACGAAAGTCTCGTATTCCCCTCCTTCACCTGCGACATGGATGTGGTGTTTCCTGTTTAGCTCCTTAAGCCTTTCGATCATATTATGGTCTATCCTCTTCCCCAGGAAATCCTTTGTCAGGCCTTCTGCTGCAATGGCGCTTATCACTACCTCGAATCTCGCCTTCACGAGATCATCAAGGTATTGTTCAGGGTCGACTTTCCATATCGGCGAGAAGACGTCGATCTTCAGCTCATCTGCGATATTCTTGACGCGGTCATACTGGTATTTTGAAGCGATTGCGCCCACGATCAATGTGTTGATATGGTGCTTTTCCATGGCGAACTTTATCGCGTTCCTGAGGTCCTCAAGCTCCGCCTCTTTCTCGCCTTTTGTCTCGAAGATGAGCAGGGGGATCTCCATCGCTTCTGCCTGCTTCTCTGCGAATTCGATGTTTGCTGTATGGAACATGTAAGAGGCCTTGTTGTCAGACACAAGGCTTAGGAGGCATTCCACCTTATACCCTTCGCCTATGGCCATATAGGCCGCATAAGTGGAATCTTTCCCTCCAGAAAACAATACTGCCGCTTTCATGTTGATTTTTTGACCTCCTTAAGGAATTCATCCACATCTTTTTCCAGCTCTTGCGTTATCGAGTGGAAAACCTTATCATCATCAATCCTCCCATATTCATGGACGATCAGATTTCTCATGCCCTTTGCAGCCTTCAGTCTTTTTGCCAGTCCCTCATTGATGAAATTATGATTTGATAGTATGTTAAACGCGTCAGCATCATCCTCAGGTATCTCAAATCTCTTTGCCTTTATCGCCATGAAAGCGAGATCTACTGCAGCTTCAACTATCTTCTCGACGTATCTTTCGCATGCCGCTCTTTTCTCTATGCTTGACCTGTATTCTTCAATCTCGGACGGGACTATATCCTTAAGCTGGCTTATGAATCCATGAATCTGCGTTATCTTGTCATCTATCCTTTTCATGCTTCAGCTCCGAATATCCTTTCCATCCTGATGAAATAATCATCATCCTTCAGATATCTTATTGAGAAATCAGTATTATCATACCTATCGGTCTTGTAGAGGACCTTATGGTTCCTGGCAATATCCCGTTTTATTTTCTGCGGAAGAGAATTGAAGACCTGGATATCCACCTTGTCCGGAAGCTGCGCCAGTATCCTTATCCTGAATTCTGTCGTCTCTTTCAATGACAAGTCCTTGTCGAACACGGCGCATATATCAATATCTGACCTGAATGTGAAAGATTTATCTGCAAAAGAGCCGAAAAGGAGGATCGCTTTTATACTGCCGCTTAACTTGTCACTAAGGATCGCGTCGGTTGCTTTCTTGATTATTCTCTTGTTGTTTTGGTTTTTCCCCAGCTTGAACTCGTTCCTGAACTCTGCAGCATGCTCAATGAACTTAAGCTTAGGTTTTATGTCCCTGCTCAGCCTGTTATTTTCCGACTGTTTCAGTGGAAGACCATCTAACTGCTTGAATATTATCTCTAACTCTTTCTTGCCGAATATCTTTCTGGCATCCTTATTCTCTTTTAAAAATTCTCTTAGCCTCAAAATAATCACCATTTAGGTTATTATAACCATTATTGTGGTTATTTAGTATATAAAGCTTTTGTTTATAAGAGACAGAAACAGACAGGATCATCCTATATAATTCGCCTCATCCTTCATCTTCCCGGATTTCGCCGCCTTCGATGCCTTCTCAAGCTCCTTTGTCCTCTTCATCAGCTCTTTCTCGACTTCCTCTATCTCGTGCCCGAATTTCTTCATGTCGATGCCGAATTCGAGCTTTGTATTGAGGACTTCGAGTATCTTCTGGCCGCCTTTTATGCCCAGGTAGAAAGGATTATGGAATGTCTCTGCAAGATAACATGCTGCTTCGATATCTTTCTCTTTTGCGAGGCCAGTCAGCAATCCAGTGGCGCCTATTATCGGGCCGACAACACCATAAAGGTTCTTCTGGACATCGACCCCTTTAGTGTACTTGCTGATCATCTCTTTTGAGCTTCCTGTGCAATATACCTTCGGCTTTTCAGGGATGCTCTGGAGCCCTATGCCCCCCAAGGTGATTATCTCTTTCCCCCCCAATTCCTTCAGCATGTCGAGTATCTTGTACGAGAATTCATAGGCTGCCTCCTCTTCCAGAGGCTGGACGTCCCCTGCAAGGAAAAGGATGTCCCTTGAATGCTGCCTTTTTCCTGCCTTCGATCTTTTCGTCTTGACTGCGTTTTCGCTGAACTTCTTATAATAGATGAACACAGAAGGTATCTCAACGACATTGTTCTCATCGACAAAAGCGGAGTGCGGGAATGAAAGCGATCTCACTTCATAGAGCTTCTTCGCCTTCATCTCATCAACCAAGAAATCGACCACGATCTTGCCGACATTGCCTATGCCAGGAAGGCCCTCTATCATCACAGGATTGTTAAGCTTAGGGATGGTATCGATGAGCTTTTTTACGTTGATGGTCATAATAGAAAATATGGGAGGGTTGTTTATATAGTTTGTTGTTGGGAAATCTTAATTTCTGCCTGAGAAATATACCTTTTCCCCATTAAACGCTTTCAGCTCAACGCCTGTCTTTTCGCCAGCTGCATTTTCAAGTATGCCTACATCTATTGCCTCGAGGCCGAATTGTTTTATCATTTCTATCGCCTTCTTAGGATCCTTTGTCGTTATAAACCCTTCATTGCCCATCGGCCACTTTGAATATGATGTCTCTGCTGATGTGAAATTCGCACCCACCAATGCAAGCTCTCTCCAGTCCGGAGGGAAAAGATTGTCTATTGAGACAAACAGGTCGTGCTTCGCTAATGGCTTTGCAAGCTTGCTGTCATAAGCGCCGCCGCTCATATGATAGACGCTTGTCGCCAGATCATTATCAACCAATTCCTTGAAAACAGGATAGAGCACTGTTGAAGGCTCTGCCAGATACTCAAGGAATAATTTCCCTTCCTTTGTATCCTGGTAATTCTCCCCGAACAATCTTATCGCTATCTTCCTTTTGTCTGTTATGCCGTTTGACCTTGGGGTTGGCTTTCCGCGGATTGCTATGAGGTGCTCCCCCGCGCCTGGTTTTAGCGGATTTTTCAGCCTCTCTTCATCTATTGTGCTGACTACAGAACCGCTTATGTTGTATGCCTGCTTGCCATCTGCGAATCCGCAAATCCTTTTTCCAACAATCTCCTGCTGGATTATGCATGCAAGATTTCCAAAGCCGCGCTTCCTGCTAGTGAAAGAAAGAGTATGGGATTCTATCTTCGAGAATACCCCATAATGTTCTTCATCAAGCTCCGCAACACCGGAAAGAGCCCTGGCCCTTGCGCCTAGTTTCATAGTATCATCAAAGACCATTGCCATCCAATCTTCTATGCCCAATTCCCATCTCCGCGTACGTTCATAGAACTCAACCTTTGTTCCTACACCATCGCAATTTGCATAAATCGCTTCTCCTTTAGGATCAAATACTGCATAATTGACGCCATCTTTTTGCCCTACAAATGTACCACCGCCAAGAATCAATCTCACAAAGTCTTCATTATCGAGTTTATTGAATTTGCTTGATCTATCAATCAGACTTATCATTGTGGCCGAGATATTTGCCTGATAGAGAGGCGAAACCCTTGCTCCAAGAATCGCATTCTCCCCGTTCATTATGACCAATCCAGCCCTGTTCGCTTTTTCAGTCAAAGCCCCCCCTATTTCTGTAATCATAGAAATATCTCCGGTATTAGAGTTTATATCATCTGCGAACGCCAGAGGTGTGGCGCCGATAAGCAGTGCCTGTTCAACCAGTCTGTCAACTACTGATTCTGCATAAGGTTTCAGATTCTCCTGTTTGGGGTCTCCTCCTGATGAATGGACGGCAACAACATGGCTTTCAGGGATCCTTAATACAGCCACCCCATTCATGCCGTCTTCAAGAACTTCAACGAATTCTGAATTTTTTAATGTAGGAGCGCATATCTTAGCCAATAATGCAGAGCCTTTATCTCCCCGTTTAATCACTTTTTCTATATAAGTATCAACTTTATTCATGCACCCACCAGAAACAAAAAAACCAAGCCGATATAAATATCTTTCCATAGCCTCGGAAAACCCAGGCAAGGATTTGTCAGTGTTCAGTTGCTAAACTTTACAATCTCATTTAATCTCCAAAATCTGCTCAATAGTCGTTTCCTGCGGATTGAACATCTCGATTATCTTCGGCTCAAAAGGAAGCCCCCTTTCGTAAATAGGCTTCAAGATAGAAACATTTATATATAAGGCATATATACTTATATATGTGATATAATATGGTACAAGCTGTAATAAATATAGATGAACACGCAAATAGGGTTCTGAATATAGTAAAGGCTAAGTTTGGCCTGAAGGACAAGTCTGAGGCCATAAACTTGGTTGTTGGCGAGTATGAACAGACTGCCCTTGAACCGGAATTAAGGCCTGAATATAAGGCTAAATTAGCTAAAATCATAAGCGGCAAACACCTGTCTCGGGAGGAATTTGAAAAAGAGGTAGCATAAATGTATGTTGATTCATACAGTGAAGAAATCACTAAAAAGTTGGCAAAACTCAGGAAAAAAGACCCACCCCATTATTCCCAAGTCAGGAAAAAGATGGACTCAATATTGGCCGACCCCGGGCATAATTATAAATTTTTAGGATATGGCATGAAGGGCATTAACAGGATACATTTGGGGCATTTTGTCCTGGTGTTTAAAGTAGACCATCAAAACCGGATTGTTTCTTTTGAAGATTATGATCATCACGATGTTGTCTATGGGAAATAAGTATATCCTCACCAATTCCAACAACACCCCCAATCACCCAAAAACCTTTATATATAACCAGTATATAAAAACCCCTTAAACGGTCATTAAAAGAGGCAAAATATGTATTTTGGAAACCCTGCAGGCTACTATGCCCTATTAGGAGTTCTTGCCCTCATCATAATCTATCTCATAAGGCCCAGGCCGAAGGATATGACGCTCCCTTCTCTCATGTTTTTCCTGAAGGACACAGGCCTTGCGAAGAAGAAATCATTCCTTGAAAAGCTCCTCCGCAACCTGATTTTCCTTCTTCAGCTTATTGCGATAGCGGGCCTCGCATTCTCAATAATGCAGCCTTCGATAAAATCAAGCTATGACACCACAGCAGAGAACACAGTGATTGTGCTTGATGTCTCTGCGAGCATGCAGGCAGACGGCAGGTTCAGCGAAGCGGTGAATATCGCAGAAGATTCCCTTAAAGGCGACGTAAGCATAATCCTTGCAGAAGAGACGCCATTAGTCGTACTTGACAGGGGTTCGAGGTCAAAAGCGAAGAGTTTGCTTGATTCAGTGAAGGCAAAAGATATAGGCACGAATATAGGCGATGCAATGCTCATGGCAAAGGACATCCTCAACGGGCAGGAAGGAAGGGTCCTCGTATTGAGCGATTTCATGCAGACCCAGGGCCCTGACCCCAATGTTGTGAGGAAGATACTCGAGGCAGAGAAGGCAGTGGTCGATTTCGTCGATGTCTCAGGCAAGCCCGACAAGGGCAACTTCGGGATAATAGACCTCTCGATAGAGAAGCACAATACACTAATATACATAAAGAATTACAACAAGGAGAGCAGGGCTATTACTGTAAGCGTGATAAACGGCAACAAGGAGATAAAGAAGATGTCAAAGACCTTCCTTGCGGATTCCGTCGAGACGATAAATTTCGAGACGCAGCCGGGCATAACAGAGATTAGGATAGAGGACAGCGATGATCTTGATGCCGACAACAAGGCTTACATAAGCGCGCCCGACAAGATAGACATCAGCGTCCTGCTGATAACGAACAATGTGAATTCATTCCTGAAATATGCCCTTGAATCCTCGAAAGACATCACCCTCAAGATAGCCGAACCGCCGATCCTCCCAAAGACGCAGGATTTTGACGTCGTGATAATGTCTAATGTCGACAAGAGCAAGCTGCTCACAGGCACGATAAATGAGATAAAGAAGAATGTCGAATCAGGGAAGCATTTCATAGTTGCAGCGCAGGACACGATGCAGCAGATAGATTTCCTCGATACCCTCCCTGTATACCTGATGGAAAAGAAGGAGAAAGAGAACGTGAAGATATATTCTTATTCAGATTCAGATGAGGACAAATACGACTTTGCAGGAGAGAGCTCGATAGATTACGGGACTACGCTGAAATATTTCACAGCCACTGCAAAGAACGGCTCAGTGATATATGCGATGGCAGGCGATTCCCCCATAATAGCGTCGATGAAGATCGGCGCAGGGAACGTGGTCTATTACGGGATATTCGATGATTCATCGAGCTTCAAGGCATCGCCATCCTATCCTGTCTTCTGGAACGAGCTGATAAATTCCCTCATGAACACGGATGACATATCCAAATTCAACTACAAGACCGGGAAGATACTCTCGACGAACACGCAGATGGATGTCAAGACGCCGCAGGGCACGATCAAGGCGAACATTATAATAATGGACAAGGAGGGCATTTATGAGGTCGGAAGCCTCAAGATAGCCGCCAACCTGCTCAATGAGAAGGAGTCGGACATCTACCAGGCGACGAACATACAGACCATGAAGCACGACTCCTACAAGGCAGGCAAGGTCCAGCGCGAGAAGGAGACGAATCTTGAGATGTACCTGCTTGCTCTTGTCGTCCTTTCATTGCTGGCAGAGATGGCATACGTGAAATACATAGGTGACCTATAAGATGGCATACCCGATAATATCAGAAATATTGAATTACATGAAGAATGTATTCCTGAATGTGATAAGCCTGCCTAAACACCTCTATCTGCTGAAGAACATGAAAAATCCTGGCATAATCTTCCTTTTCCTTGCCATAGGCATAGGCCTTTGGTATCTCATCAGGAGGGATTTCATAAAATTCAGGACAAAAGAGGAGAAAGATGCCTACATAAAAGAAAGGAAGTGGATAAGGATATATGTTGTCATATCAAGGGTATTGATGCTGCTTTTGATAGGGGTCGCTTTTGCGTCGCCTTTCATCATGAAAGATGAGGTCGTGCAGGGGGATCTTTCCATCTCGATACTTGCCGACAACTCGACATCATTCGATCTCTTCGACAAGGGCATAGCGCCGAAACTCAAGGATGACCTCGACCTCACATTCCCTGCTACACTGAAATATATCGCGCAAGGCACGAAATCAGACATAAGCGGAGGGATATTGAACAGCCTGAAAGGCAATGACAATATCCTCCTGATAACCGACGGCCAGAACAACTTCGGGAAGAACCTAAGGGATATGATACTTTTCGCTGCAAACATCAATTCGACGATCAGCGCATTGGACTTAGAGCCCATACACCCCGACACAAGCATAGTGGTCAGGGGCGTAGATAAGGCGATAAGGGGTACAGAGACCACTTTTGTAGTCAAGGTCACGCAGGCAGGAGAGCCCAAGCCTTACAAGGTGAAGGTGAGGATAGGCCAGGATGAGGTCTTGAGCGAAGAGGCAGAAGGCCCGAACACATTCAGGTTCTCGAAGAAGATGGGCGAGGGCTACCACAAGATAACTGCAGAGCTCGATATAAAGCCTGAAGACGACTCCTTCCCTGAGAACAACGCATTCTATAAGACGGTGGAGATACTTGCAAGGCCGCCATTGTACATGATGGCAGAGAAAGAATCATACTTCTACTCGATAATGATGGACCTGTACAATTTCAAGAGGGAGAAGGAATTCCCGTCTGACCTTGAGCCTTATGTCGCCATGATAATGGATGATATCAGCGCAGAGAAGATAACCCGCGAGAATTATGAGGCCCTGTCGAATTTCGTGATGAACGGGTCAGGCCTTGTCGTCATAGGCGGCCAGACATCTTATAACACAGGAGGATATAGGAACTCTTTGCTTGAGACGATACTTCCTGTGAAGACGATGGAGAGCGAGAAAGAAGGCATAAAGGATGAGAGCGTCAATGTAGTGATACTTGTCGACATATCAGACAGCACAGGGGGAAGGTTCAGCGCGACTTCAGGAGACAAGAAAGTGGACGTTGAGAAGGCCCTTACTGTAAACATACTTAAATATATCAAAGGCGAAAGCAAAGTAGGCATAATAGTATTCAACACTAATTCATATGAGGTCTCCCCATTGGAGCCATTGAACCAGAAATCCGGGCTTGAGGACCAGATCATGAGGCTTGTCGACGGAGGAGGCACAGACATCAGCGAAGGCCTTAAGGGGGCCATCTCAATGCTGAATAAGGTTAAAGGCAGCAATAACATAATCCTCATCTCAGACGGCGTCACTAACTCGCCTGAAGCTGCGTTTGCGATGACAGAGAGGGCAAGGAGATTGGGCATAACTGTCTTTGCAGTCGGCGTAGGCAGCGACACTTCAGAAGGCACGATGAAGAGCATAGCCTCGATAGGCGGCGGAAGCTTCTATATGCCTAAGAATGCAGAGAAGCTCAAGATAATATTCGGAGAGCCTGAAGAGGACGCAGAATGCAATGATGAGAAGAAAAGGGTGAGGATACTGGATGAGAATCATTTCATAACAGAGGGCCTTGAGATGGATGCCATACTCACAGGATATAATTATGTCGCCCCAAAATCCAGCTCAAATCCCGTTATTGTGACATGCGACGGCAAGCCCATAATAACCGTATGGAGATACGGCCTTGGAAGGGTCGTCTCTATGGCCACTGATGACGGGACAAAATGGGCAGGAGAGATGCTGAGCGCAAAGAATTCCGAGATCATAACAAGGATGATAAACTGGGCCATAGGCGATCCGAAAAGGAAGGATGAGTTCTATGTCGAAGCGGCAGACACTACGCTTGGCAAGCCCATCATAGTCAAAGTGAAATCGAAAGAGGCGCCGTCATCAGACCTGATAAACTTCACGAAGGTAGATGATAACAAGTATCAGGGAGAATTCAACCCGAAAGAGGCAGGATTCTATGACATATTCGGCACGGAAGTGGCTGTAAGCTATAATGATGAGCTCCAGAATGTGGGCATGAATCCTGAGCTTTATGACCTTGTCAGGGCCACAGGCGGGGACGTATTCATGCCTGATGACATCAAAGGCATAATAAACAAGACAAAATCGGTCTCAAAGAGGGTCGAGACAAGCGAGCAGTTCATAAGATGGCCGTTCATACTCATGGCCATGCTCTTATTGCTCATAGAGATAGCCGTAAGGAGGATATGGGAGACCACAAAAGAATGAGAAGAATGAGCCTGGGCGATAATCCAATGAAAAACAGTAAATGTGAGGTTAAATATTTAAATAAATAAGCGATATATGGCTTCGTTATAGCTTCGAAGCACATAAAACCTATAAAAAAGTTAATAAAGGCCCTAAGCGCCTTAAAAAGCGGTGAAAACATGGCATATATGAGGAAGAACGTGAACATTTTCCTTCTTTTTGTGATAGTGGTTGTTGTGCTCTCGATAACGGGCCTTACGACATACTACCAGTCCACTTATAAGAACCTTTCCACAAGCTATGACACCAAACTGGCAGAAGTGGAAAAGCTTCTTGCGGATCTCAATAGCGAAAGGACGAACCTAAACAAGACAACACTTGAATTGACGATAAAAGAAGAGAGGGAGACAGAGCTCTCAGGACAGTATACTGCGGTGACAAATACCCTCAAATCAACAGAGAATGAGCTTGATGACACCAAATCTACGCTTGAATCGACCATAAATGAGCTTGTCCAGACAGCACAGAACCTTGCGGACGCTAACACAGAGATCCAAAAATTAAATGCCAATATAAACGGCCTTGAGCTGCAGATCAGAGGCCTGCAGAGCAAGCTGGGTGATTGTGAGGATGAAAAAGCATTGTGCACTTGCCCCAGTTGAAGATAGGTGAATGCTGAAGATGATAGTAAAGATAAGGACAATCGAAACAGCCTGAAAGAACAAACAGCTTAAAAGAACATTAAAAGAACAAGATGAAGCAATTCATAAATGTAGTGAGGGAGATCAAGGGCGTTCTTGCAGGGATAACGCTGTTCTACATCTTCATGGACGCAGTGATAGTCTTCCTCATAACTTATCTCCTATTGATAATATTTGATCTGCCGCCGATGGCGGCATTGATACCGGCCATATTCTATTTCGGGTATTCCGCTTATGAGGAGACAAAGATCAACAAGGTGAGGATTGTCGAGAAATTCTATCCGCAGCTGAATGTGAAGCTTAGGACTGCTGTCGATTATGCGAACGTCGAGAATGAGGTAGTGGATGACCTGCACAGGGAAGTGATATCCGAGATGAAGGAGGTCGCTGCTTCATCTTTCTTCAACAGGAGAGAGACATTAGAGAAGATAGCAGTGATAATAGTCCTATGCTTCGTGATTGTGGCGATAACATTCTTCGGGGTAAGCTTCAATGCTTTCAACGGCAAACTGAAGGAGGTGTTCGGCGCTCTAGGCAGCGGCCAGGATTCCGGCGATAAGGACGGCCAGATAGCCCAGACTGTAGGCGGTTCTGCCGCAAAGACAGACATCTATGGCCAGAAATCGATAGCAAAGCTCGGGGACAAGGAGATTGAGGTCGAGCTTAAGACTTCGTCCTATGAATTCGTGATAAGGGAGGCAGGGGAGATCCAGGAGGAAGAGGAATTCCAGTCCCTTTCACCTGAAGATGTGACTGCTGTCGAATCGAAGAATTACAATGAGAAGATCCCTGTGGAGAAAGACAAGCAGGAGCTGATAAAGAATTATTTCAGGAAGCTCTCAGAAGGATGATAAGACAGGATGATGATGTATGACCTGTGTGTAATCAAAATATAATCAAAAAAGAAGGATGACATAAGGATAAACCAGATTAAAAAGAAGTAAATTAAAAAAACCAAGTAAAAAGGAGGGAGATTATGAAGAACTATAAGAGCGTTTTCGACACGATATTCAGCGAGATGAACCACGTCGTGGTGGGCCAGCAGGATGTCATGGAGCAGACTATAGCAGCGATGCTCTGCGACAGCAATGCCCTGCTCGAAGGTTACCCCGGGCTGGCAAAGACACTGATCGTGAAGACATTATCCAGCCTCATGGACCTGAAGTTCAGCAGGATACAGAGCACACCTGACCTTATGCCCTCGGACATAACGGGCACATACATAATAGAGGATCATGGCGGAAAGAGGGAATTCAAGTTCCAGCAGGGCCCGCTTTTCGCGAACATAGTCCTTGCAGACGAGATCAACAGGGCCACTCCAAAGACGCAATCGGCCCTTCTTGAGGCGATGCAGGAGAAACAGGTGACAGTGGGCAACACCACATTCAAGCTCGATCTTCCGTTCTTCGTGCTTGCGACGCAGAACCCCATAGAGCAGGAAGGCACTTATCCCCTGCCTGAAGCCCAGGCAGACAGGTTCCTGCTGAAGATAAAGACCGATTATCCTAATTATGAGGATGAGGTCAAGATAGTGGACAAGTATTCTGCAGAGCTCACAGAGCACAGGCTGAAGCCTATCCTTGAGAAGAAGAACCTGATCATATTGCAGGGCATCACAAGGCAGATACCCATCGCAAATGACCTCAAGAGGAGGGCAGTCAAGATAGTCACAGAGACCAGGAAGAGGAAGGATCTCATGGAATATGGCGCATCACCGAGGGCATCCATAGGAATCATAATGGCAGCCAAGGCAAGGGCATTGATAAGGGGAAGGAACCACGTAGCCACAGAAGACATAGAATCGATGGCTTACCCTGTCCTCAGGCACAGGATAATCCTCAATTTCGAGGCAGAGAGGAAAGGCATGTCTGCTGATGATGTGGTGAAGGAGATATTGACCAAGGTGAAGGAGTAGGGTTTTTGAGATTGATGATTAATGTTTATAATAGAATAAGTGTGGTTTTTCATCAAAAACTACCCCTCCCAAAAGATATGAACCCACCTATGTCCCACCCTTACATACGGATGTGCTCGGTTGAACAAAGCGAGAGCACATTTGTCTAAAAATTTTAAAACATAAAAAAATAAAACACAATTTCCATCAAAATGATCGACACGACATTCCTGGACCAGCTGAAGAGATTCAGCCTCATAATCAATAAGAGGGTCACATCAAGCTATTCCGGCGAGAAGAAATCCGTCGCAGAAGGCCGCGGCCTCATCTTCAAGGACCACAGGATGTACGCAAGAGGCGATGACATAAGGCTTATAGACTGGAAAGTGTTCGCAAGGACTGACGACCTGTATGTGAAAAGGTATGAGGAAGAGAGGAACCTCTCGGTGCATATACTCATAGACGGCTCAGCGAGCATGAATTATGGCAAAGGCCTGAAGAAATTCGATTATGCGTCGATGATCGGCGTGGGTTTCGCCTATCTGGCCCTGAGGGACAATGAGAAATTCCAGTTCTGCACATTCTCAGATTCGCTTGAGCTGTTCAAGCCGAAGAGGGGCATGAACCAGCTTGCAGGCATGGTGATGCACCTGAACAACACGAAGAAAGAGGGGAATTCGAAGATATATGAGGCGGTCGCAAAATACAAGAAGGTCATAGGCTCAAGGTCATTGATAATCCTCATATCCGATTTCCTAATAAATATCGACGAGATAAAGGCTGCCCTGTACAGGCTTGGAGACCACGAGATAAAGGTGATACAGGTCCTTGATCCAGTCGAGAGCGACCTTACGCTTGAAGGAGACCTCAAACTCATGGATTCAGAGACAAAAGAGCTGCTCAAGACCCATATAAGCCCGAGGCTGAGGATGGAATACCAGTCAAAGCTCAACAGGCACATGAACGAGATATCGGACACGTGCAATAAGCTGGGCATAGATTTCTATTCCATAACGACGAACACGCCAATTTTCGACGCCTTCTATAAGATCCTAAGATAGTAACTGAGATGGTGATTGGGCATTGATTGTATCAATGTTGTATTAATCCGGCTTTTGATCGGTCTTTTCCTTGTTATTTCTTCGGCAATATCCTAATATCCTGTATGTCTTATGCCTAATGTCGAAATGGACCGCAGAACCATGCCCTAAAGTTTCTATATGTTCAGTCACGCCGAACTCTTTTCTCCTGAAATACTTCGGGAAAAAATTGACGACCTCCAGATGAGAGACTATGATTATGCCTTCAGCATTCTCTCTTCTTCCATTCAGAATTTCCATCAGGAAACCATTGCAGTCATTGAAAGCGGACCCATAGCTGCCTTCAGGAGCCCCTTCTCCTGTCCATAGATAAGGAATCACTTCGACCAAATAGGATATTTCCCTCTTTGCAAGGCGTAATGTGATGGTCTTTGCGCTCTCTATGGCAATCGGCGCTGATGAAGAAAGTATGTATGCAGAGCTTCCGTTCAGGATATTGTTGATATCATCGCCCAGGACAGCTGCCTGAGCACGGCCTTCATCGCTCAATTTACCATCAATGCCCTGTGTCCCGTGCCTTGCAACGAATAAGTGTTCCATCTCAGAGGGGATATGCTTTTATTTTATAAATCTTTTGTGTCTGTTACTACGCGCGAGAAGATATATCTATCCAGATATCTTCCATAGGTATAGCTAAGATTGGCAACAAACTTTTTATGCCCCTTTTACAACCTAATAATACATAAACAACTAATAATATATAATGGTCTATGGCGGCATATGGCTTAGAAGAGGGTTCTTATCCGGCCTTATGCACTTTATTTCCGATTCTCCAGACGATTAAAACTGCTGTGACATAAACCGTCCAAACCAGGACCTGCATGAGCGATGGGCTTCCGGTATATCCGAATAAACCTTTCAGGATGCTTCCGATATTGCCTTTGTCATGCAACAGAGGATAGCTTCCATCAGGATTAAGCCCGGGGTTTATATCCCAGACATGCTCGACTAAAGGATGGATGATGCCCGCTTCATCAAACTCGTGCGCTGAAGACACTATCAGGCCGGCAGCGAAAAGTATAAGTATGATATTTGTGATCCCAAAAAATCTCTTCAGGTTTATTCTCATAAACAATATGAATGATGCATAACCGACAGCTATTGCAGAAACAATCCCTAGCGATGCCCCGATAATGTCATTGCCTGCAGATGCAAAGCTTGCTGCGCTGAGGAATATTATGATCTCTATCCCTTCCCTGAATATCGACACGAATACGAGCATAAAAAGCCCAACATTATTCACTTCTTCGATCTTTACAGAGACCTTTTGCTCTAAATCCTCTGCCATATGCTCCTGTTTCATCATCCATATTATCATCGAGGTCATGAGCAGCGCGCCCATGAGCATTGTTGTGCCTTCAAATATCTGTTCTGCGCTGCCTTCAAAACCGCCCGCCATGGTCTCGAACATCAATGCGCCCATAAGGCTGGCAATAATCGCAGAAAGGATCCCAAGATAGACCACTTTATTGTATTTCGTCTGTCTTGTCTTGGCAAGATAGCCGAGGATTATGCCTATGATGAGCACTATCTCAAGCATCTCCCTGAACATTATCACAAATTCCTGTATCATATCTGTGGCCCGCCTGTTTTTCAGCTTATTTTCAGATTCTTCATGTGTTGCTGGAAAATGACATGATATATAAATATTGGCACAGGACAGATTTTGGGATTCCAGGGATAAAACATAATAAACATGATCCTAATCAAGCAATATTCCTACTCAAGCAATATGCCCTTCAATCTTGTTTCATAATATTCTATGAAATCCGTTATTTTTGCCAACGGCCTTCTTTTCTCCCTTCCCTTTATCCTATAAGCAAACTCTTCGCGCAGACGAAAATAATGCATTGCTGCTGGCGGGACCGAATAATCGAGTGATGTTATCCTCCCTATATCCTCCTCAGTCATAAGCTGCTTGAATCCCCTGATATATCTCTCCCTGTTCTCTTCGCTTGTCTTGAGACCTGAGATCGATACAAGCGTGTCGACGAGAAGATTTGTGTCAATATCCTCAAAACTCATCCTGGGATTTAATATTAACTCGGGATCGATGGGAATGGCTTTCTTCTGGCCATTCTGGCCGTAAACACAGAGGAAATTATCAAGATGCGGGTCTGAATGGAGGATATCAGGATTCCTGTGCCTTTTCGCAGCTTTCCTTATCCTGTCATAGAGCTCAAGGAACAATTCAAAAGCATCGCCATGGTTTTGCTGACCCAATTCTTCCTTGTATGATCTGCTGTTGTCTATGAATGCGTAGGTTATCGCAGAATCGCTGTAATCTATCAGTTCAGGCACTTCTATACCTTCATCCTTCCATAACTGAAGGGTCCTGACCTCCTTTTCAATCAGCTTGCTCCTGTTCCGTACAGCCGAAACATGTCTTTTGAAAGGTATCATCGAAAGAAGATATAAGCTCAATGGGTCGCTCCATCTCCTTATCATGCTTACAAGATCAGTCCCATCAGTCTTGTAGAATAATAGCCTATCCTGCTCTATCAGGAAGCATGAGGACGTGCCGTTCCCAATCAGTTTTGCATTATCCAGACACACCATACTGCCACACTATCCCACCTCTCCTCATACAAACATTTATATCAATGGAAAGAAGAAGTATTGTCTGCAACTATATAAAATTTGCTTATCCGATAATTCCCATTCTCACTCAATCCCCTTGGCCTTCCTCCTATAACCGCCGTACTTGTCCTCAGGGGAATACTTCGGGGGCTTTGGGTTTACGGTCTTCTGGCCGCAGTGCTCTTCTTTCATGGTATAAACGCCGCAGACAGGGCACCTCATTATGTGTTTCATTTTATCAGAGAATGTTTTGTTTATTCACGTCTTATTTCTTTTTATTTATTTGATCATCCTTGTTTGATAGTTACCTTATTTGATAGTTATGGTTTCATGAGGATTCAGCGGCCTTTGTGGCGCCTTTCCTTACGAAATCCCCTTCCCCTCCTTTTGATTTGAGGAAGTTTATCGCAGCATCAGCGGATTTCTTTATCATATCCTCTGCTTTCTTGTAATTGTCAGCAGTGGCTTTTATGGTATATCTCCCTCCGCCGATATACTGCAGGACAATATCCTCGCCCTGCGCTTTTTTCAGGGCCTCTTTGATCAGATCGACGCCTTCAGGAGAGTATGTCACAAGGTTTATGAGCCCCTCGACAGAGAATTCAGGCGGCCTTATCTTGAGCTTTATCATCTCAGTCAGATTTTCAGCGGCTTTCTTGTCGAGTATCTTCTCAAGGGAATACTTGTCCATGGACACGTCCTCGAAGCAGCTGAATAGATTAGGGTATCCTGATGTGTTTATGATCTTGTCATAGATCTCCTTCATCTGCACCTTGAGGTCTTTTGCGATCAGTTCGACGATCTTCTCCGCTTTCTGCTCCTGCTTTATCCAGTCGTTCTTCGCCCTTCTCTGGGATTCTGTGACCCTTCTCAGGGAAAGGTCTATATGGCCTCTCTGCTGGTCTATTCTCATCACCTTGCAGATGCTTTTCTTGCCTTCATTCACGAAATCCCTTATGTTCCTTATCCTTCCGGGAGAAATCTCAGAAATGTTTATGATCCCTGTCTTATGGCCGTACTCGTCCAGCGTCACGAAGACAGAGCCGTGCTGTATCTTTGTGACTGTGCACAGGACTATTTCGCTGTCTTCAGGGAATCCTTTTTTTGTGTAGAGCATTTTAGAGTGCTTATTCGCTTATTCAAGAACCTCCAGTATTCTTGATTTCACCCTTGATTTTCCGCCAGTAGGCTCAGCAAGGACCTTGCCGCATACGAGGCAGTTTATGTTTATCGATGCTTTCCCGAATATGATCTGCTCATTCTTGCACTTCGGGCATCTCACTTTCACGAATTTTGACGATGGTTCTTTTACTGGTCTCATTATGATCTCCTCCTATGAATGTCGTATCAGTATGTCATATCAGTTTATATAGGGTTATCCTCGATTGTCTTCGGCTGTTTTCTTCAGTTGTTTTTCAGTTTTCAGATTACGTGAACTCTATCCTTTTCGCCCTGAATCCTTTTTTCTGGGCGTGGCTTTTCTTGCATTCCTTGCATTCGTACCTGAAATCCGTCTTCTTTGTCTGCTTCTTGCCAGTCATCTTCCATTTGGTAATTGCCGGCTTTGAGTACCTGCCCAGGTTGCCGTATCCTCTTGCCTTTCCTCTCAGCCTTGCCCTGTACTTAGAACCATAGGTCAATGATCCCGGGTTCTTTTTCTTGGATTGTGTAACCTTATGTTCTGTATGCTTCTTGCAGTAAGGGCAGTATCTCCTTACCAGTTTTTTCATCTTCATTTTTGCACCTCAAGATCAATATGTTGTGTGATCTTTAACATCTTTCTTTGCATCTTTAAGTTAACATCTTTAAGCATGATATCGATGCATCATAAGCCTGATATTAGCCAGATATTATCGATTTAATGCCTTTTTATGGCTGAATAAGACCTTTTTAAGCCCCGTTTCCGTTTTCCATGACTTCTGCACGGCCTTTTTCAATCAGGACATTTGCCGCAGCCTCAGGAAGGCTTGCTATGTCCTCTTCCTCAAAAGGACCGTAAATGACCATGTCTGGACCTATAAACTTTGGCATAGGGTTTAAAAATCTTACGGTTTTTGTCTTTTTATTGGCCATAGCTTCCTTTTTT
This sequence comes from Candidatus Woesearchaeota archaeon CG10_big_fil_rev_8_21_14_0_10_44_13, assembly GCA_002762985.1. Taxonomy (GTDB): domain Archaea; phylum Nanobdellota; class Nanobdellia; order Woesearchaeales; family UBA12501; genus 1-14-0-10-44-13. Next base: position 18,026 of record PCXZ01000031.1, read on the forward strand.
ATTTCTTTTGGTTTCAGCTCTGCATCGCCAGGAGAACTCCCAGGTATGTCTGATGCCCCTGCAGAGACGGCAGAAACATCTGAGCCGGGCTGATCATAACCATTATTAGGGGCATTATTGGCTTGCATACCCTGCATGCCATTGGCCGAAGAGACATCATTTTTCCTTATTGAAGGCATCTTCTTGTCGAGGACATTTGTCAGGATGCCTTCCCTGAACCTGTCCAGGACATCATTCACGCTCTCGTAAAGCTCTTGTTCTTCCTTCAACAGGACAGACGTGTTGATTATGTTGGTCTTTGTCCTTGACTTGTTCAGAGCCATGTATATTATCTTCTTTTCCCTTCTCTCGTAAAGCTCCTTTAGGATCTTCCTTATGTTCATTATCTGGACCCTTGTCTTCTCCATCTCTTCCTCTGAGAAGAGCTTTCCCTGGCTTGTCTCCATTATGCGGGTCTTGTCCCTAAGGTAATCTATGACATCCTGAAAGAATGATTCCTGCAATTCCTGCAGATCTTCCCTGCTCTTTTCCCTCCTAAGGATCTCAAAAAGAGTCTCGTAGGTTATATTTACGTCTTTATTTACTGCTTCCTGCATGATGGCCCCCAAATACATGTAATATGACTGTTATTCCTATTTGTATGTGGAGGGGGTTTATAAAGATTTTTAGTCGGGAGGCTCTGTCCTGATCGTCCTTGCTTATTGCACTAGTTTTATAAACAAAAGTCATTTCATGCAGGGCACGGATGGGCCGAGAACAAGGCAATAAGACAGAACATGCCAAAAAACATATCAGCAATGCGGAACAGATCAGCCAAGCTTGATTTTGATACATTAGAATTTGAAGATAAGGGTGATTCTGCAGCAGTTGTTGCAGTAAGGCTCATGAGATTGTTCGAGTTCATGATAGATAAGAAAGACCTGGAAAAGATAGGGAAATTCCATGTGCAGAAAAATTCGATATCCTTCGAAGGCGTCACAGAGGAGGATGCAGACAGGAAATTCAACAGCCTCATCGCGAAGAATATGCCCCATCTCAGGAACAGGCTGACAGGAAGGAAAACAGTCTATGTCCATCAGAATTCAGGCATCCCCCTCATCGGCACTTTGTACTTCGGCATTGTTGACAAAGGCTCTGACATGATAGAGATAAAGCCGATAACAGGATGCAATATCGACTGTGTGTTCTGCTCTGTAGGGGAAGGCCTGCACTCAAAGAAAGAAGCAGATTATGTCGTTGAAGATGATTACATCATCGCTGAGCTGAAGAAACTCCTTGATTTCAAGAGGCATGATGGCATGAAGATATTCATCAATCCCCATGGGGAGCCACTGCTCTATTCCAATATCATACCTCTTGTGGAGAAGATATCTGCGTTCGGGTATGTTGATACTATCTCTATCATCACGAACGGCACAATGCTCACAGAAAAGCTCATAGATGAGCTGGAAGGAGCAGGCCTTACGCAGATGAACCTCTCGCTCAATTCCCCGGATCCTGAGAAATCAAAAGCCTTATCCGGCCTGAATTCTTATGATATAAGCCGTATAAAGGGCATGGCAGAATATGCATGCAAAAACAAAAAGCTGAAGGTGGTCATAGCCCCTGTCTGGATCAAAGGCCTGAATGATGATGACATTGAAGAGCTCATAAAATTCGCAAAATCCATCGGCGCAGGGATAGGCATACAGAAATTCATCGCCCACAAAGGAGGGAAGAAGCCGTCAAAGGAGATTGAATGGGACGAATTCTACGGGAAGATAGATGAATTTGAGAAAAAATACGGCTTGAAACTGAGATACTGCGAAAAGATAGAGAAGACAAAAGAACTGCCGATGCCTTTCAGGAAGGATGAGACCGTCAAAGCAGCGGTGGTCTGCGAAGGGAGGAGGAAGAACGAGAGGATCGCTGCTGCGGAGCAAAGATCTATACTTGTCTATGGCTGCATGAAGAACAATGGCTCTGAGATAAGGGTAAAGATGAAGGCTGCCAAGCATAATATATTCACTGCAGAAGAGATATGATTTTTATCAAAAATCGCAGAATACTGTAAACGCAAAGCGTTTCCAGGCCTGCAAACCCTTTTTGCAGTACCTCTGCATTTATACCGGGGTCTTTTTTCGTTTCATGGGATTTTTGGAAATACTTCGGCCTTTAGGCCGAAGATATTTATTGCATAATGAACTAAAAAACCATAAACAAAAGATTTATATATCAGTTATATATTAATTATATATAAATATAACTAAAGGTGATAAAATGGCAGTCGAGGCGACAACAAGGAGATGGGGGAATTCGATAGGTATCATCCTCCCAAAGGAATTCGTCGAGAAAAACCATATCGGGCCCGATGAGGGCATACTGCTCGAACTGGTCAAAAAAGCGGACCTGAGCGAAATATTCGGTTCATTGAAGACAAAAGGAAAAAGGATGTCAGGGCAGGCTTTCAAGGATATGGTGAGAAAAGGATGGAGCTGAAAACATATTATTTCGACACTTATGCCTTCTTTGAGATGATCTCCGGGAATCCGGCCTATAGGCGGTTTGAGAGGGACATCGCATTACTGACTTCTAGATTTAATCTCATGGAGCTCTATTACGGCCTTGTCCTGAAGCATGGGCAATCTGCCGCAGAGAGGTATTATGGTGGGTTCCTCAAGTTTTGCGTGGAGCCTGATGATGAGACTATAAAAGAAGCGATGATATTCAGGACAAGAAACAAAGACTTAAGATTGTCGTATGCTGATTGCATAGGATATACTCTCGCATTAAAAAGAAGGGTTAAATTCCTGACAGGGGACAATGGTTTTAAGGATCTGCCAAATGTGGAATTTGTGAAATGATATCATAGAAAAAAGGAGCGTAACGATATCATAGAAAACAAATCAATACTCTATCCCTTTCCAGCTTTTTTCCATGTTCACAAGATGCTCGCATCTCACTTTGGTATCTACGAACACCCTGAATCCCTCTTTCCTTGCGTCCTCTGCGAACTTTGCGTCATCAAAGCTGTCGTCTGCCCATGAAAACCTCACTTTCTCGAGGACTTTCCTGCTTATGAGCATGCAGCCCAGGCCCGTAAAAAGGACTTCCATAAGCTTCGGTTCCCTGACATGATCCATCGAAAGCTGGCTGTGGATCTGCTCCGGCCCTGTTATCTTCCCGCTGAGTATCTTCTCCTGTATCGCTGTCCCCTTGAATTTCACGCCTTTCAGCACCTCAAACTCTTCCTTGCTGACAGACATGTATGCCAGAGGCTTGATCTGGGATATGCCGTAATTATCCTTGAAAAAATTGAAATAAAGGCCGCCTACGATGTCTTTCTTGTCTTCCAGTAGCACTTCTATGATATTCACAGGAGGAATCACGTCCTGCTCAAGGCTCAGGAGATAATCATATTTGCCGTCGAGAAATCTCTGCCTGAGGATGTTCCTTGAATCAGCTATAGTCTCCCTTGCCCTGTCTTTCCTTCCTGCCCTCACGACATCTATCCCTAATACCATTATCTTCCTTGAATATGCGTCTGTCTTTGAATTGTCCACAAGAAGGATGTCATAATCGCCATAGCTGAGCTCTTTCACCCTTGTCGCATATCTTTCAAGGCAGTACTCTTTCCCTTCGAATGTCGGCGACCCTATAAGGACTTTCAGTTTCATGAGGGGTCATGCTGGTTTATGGTTTAAAAATGTTTTGCCGGAAAAAATGTGCTGTGCGTTATGGCAGACAAATGGCGGATAATAAGAAGAATAAAAAGAAAAAAAAAGAAAAAAATTTAGCCAAGGTTTTACTGTGGAGCCTCGACCTTTATGTCAGACAAGCTTGTACCTGTAACAACAACTTCTTTGCCAGATAGAGCATAGTCCTTGTAGTTTGCAACTACAGTTGTTGCTCTCCTGGTGTCAGCTGCGCCGTAGCCTGCTACTAGCATAGCCACATTGTTACCATTCTCGTAAAGCTTTATCATAGCTTTGCCAGCCTCGAAGCCTGCTGTGCAGTCTTCTGAAGCGCCCATGATAACTTTCGCAGCGTTGTTTGCACAAGGTCCGCCGACGACGATCAGGTTCTGTGTCTTCTCCTGACCTTCGATCTCGCTTGCAAGTTTCGAAGCCACGTTGATCGGGTTCAAGGTAACTGTGGTCAGCTCTCCGCCGCCTGCTCCAGTAACTGTCGCTCCAATCGGTGCGATGAATACGTTGCCTATGACCTGCTCATCAGGGTACGCCAAGGTCAGATCATTCTTGTTGTACGAATCGTAGGTCACTAAGGTTCCCCACTCATCTGCATAGTACTTCGTATACTTGTCGCTCTTGCTTGCTCTGACATTGGAGTTGTTCCACTGCGAAGCAGGTGTTGTAGCACCAAGTGGTTGTAATGTAGGCGCATTGATCCTCAACTCTTCATCAGTCGTGTACCAGAAGACGCTCAGGTTCCACTGTAAGTTGTTGGTTTCCTGGTTCTCTTCTTCCACTATGACGAATGTTGTGTGGTTCACTGTGTCTCGGCCATTGCTTGTTGTGCTGCTTCCCCATCTTGGCACTATTGACAGGTTTGCTCCGTACTTGGTCTCTATTATCTGCTGCTCAGATGTTGTGCCGAGCATGGTGTTCGTAGCCGTGAAGATCGGGTCTGCGTCGTAACCTATATTTAAGGTCACTGTTCCCAAAGAACCAAGCTCTATGAGAGAGTCCGCTTCTACTGTGAACTTCTTGTCTTCGTAGACCTTTCCAGTTGTCAAGTCCTTGATGTCTGTGGTGTTCGCTTCTGTGTTGGATGAGATATCAGCTATCTCCATCACGTGTGCTTCTTTGCCTGATGTAACAAGCAAGAACATCACTCCCTCAACAGCGTTGAATGATGCTGCTCCTTCCACATCACAGTTATCTCCCTCAAGCAGCAATCTGCCGTCGCAATTTGAGCCCGAGAAGTCGTCTCCAAGGTTCAATACTGACCCTGATCCGCTCTCTGTGAAGTTCATATAGAGGGGTATTGTGACCAAGTCGCCATTGTTGTTGTAGAAGGTGAATTCTGCACCATCTGACGTTGTTGACAAGGTCATTTCCTCTGTGGTCTTCGAGACGCCTTCGAATCTTGCTTCGAATTTGCCGAAGATTGGGTCAACTATGCTTCCGCCTTTCGGGACGTATGTTGCGTCCTGCGGGGTGAAAGTCACGTTGAATCCATCCCATTTCTGTGAGGGTACATCTCCTGCAATGATGTCTCCATCAGAACCAGAGACTTTGACTCCGTCAACCTTGATCTCTTTGCCGTTCTCTATTATGATCTCTCTTGCTCCGACGTTCAATTTGCAGATATCTACATCCTGCAGCTGAGCGTGCACTGCTACTGCGTCAGTCACTCCTATTGTGACTCCGTTCACAGTCTGTGTGTTTCCTTTGTCGATCCACACAACATCGCCGTCTACGCTTACACCGCACATGTTCTCTGCATCGTTGACATCAGTCACTTCGACTTCGTGCTCTACGCCGCTGACAGTCCTCTTGATTGTCTTGCCCTGCTGGAGCCAGATTATCGTCTCGCCTGACAGCAAGGTGAATTTGTTTGCCCTGTAATCCGTTGTAGTATACTGGACATCTATGACTGTATAGTCATCGCCCTGTATCTTAACTACAGTGTTCTCAAGGTCTGCTGCTGGTGTGTCTGTCGATGTGTTTGTGTAGTCCACAGATGTGTCGAACAACAGTTTGTATCTGTACATGTAGTCGCCAGAATCGTCGTCAAACATGAGGTAATCTGCTGCTACCTTGTCGCCATTCGAATCTGCTGCGAATGTCAATAGGCCAGTTCCCTTGTTGACTGTTCCGTTGTTGACGCCTAGTGTGTCATAGAAGTAGAGCCTCTGCTCATAATCTTCTTTGTTGTCTGTCTGTCCTTCGTTGTCGTTGTATGTGTTGTCTGCCAATAAGACCGGCAGGTCTGCGTTGTCCAATGGAGCCCCAAGTACGTCCTGGATTTCGTCTCCATAATTCAGGTGGTCACCTGTTTTGTCTATCTTCTTGCCTTCGCTGATGGTCACTACTGGCATTCCGCCGCCGCTAACAGCGACTTCCTGTCTCATAGCGAACTGCAGGTTTGCACCTACATCCACTGCGCCGACTACGTCCTGAGCTGCTGCCTGGTCGCCCACTATGATCAGTGCATTAAACTGACCATTCTGTACGAATGGTGCTGGGTATGCTGACAGGTCTGCTGCCATTGCGCCCAGTATGGTTGCACCAACCATGGTGATTCCTGCGCCAAGTGCCGCTATCTTCTTTATTGCTTTGCGCACTTTCACTTAAAACACCTCTTGTGTTCTTTCTTTGTTGGCTATCTATTTTGGCTATCCGTCTACAAATTGGCTATCCTAGCCTTAGAAATAAAGGCTTTGTTGTAAAAAGCCACTTTGGTTTATAAAGCTTTTGGCTCTTTTTGGGTTTAAAGGCGTTTAAAACAACTATTAGGCCGTATTGCCTAACAATAACCAGCATACAGCAGTTCATCACTCACTAATGCTGATTTCGTTTTTTGGTGCCTTTTTGGCTAGCCTATATTATTATATAGGCTAGATTGACCCTTTATGGCTTTTTATTGCTCGGATAACCAATCTATGAACAAGGTGTTTAAGTGGGCAGGATTTATATAATTATGGCGGAACGAAGAGGTCAAATAGCTATTTTATAGGTCCAAATTGGAAAAGAAGGTGATATAGTGGGCCGTTTGTTGAATTTATTGTTATTTCTTACCAAAAGTTTATTTTAGAGCTTATTTGTTCTTTCCTCAAAAAGTACCCCGCCCAAAATCCATGAATCCATCGCCATCCCAGAGATGGTTACGCCCATCTCGAGGGCAAAGCCCAGTGGGGATTTCCTTCGGAAACCCCACGAAAAAAAACATCCCACCCTTACATACGGATGTGCGCGATTAAATAAGCGAAAGCACACACTAGTTTCATAAGAAATGATAGTTATTACATCCAGTTCGGACCATTTCGCTTCGCTCATGGTCCTAGTTTTGTTTTTCCCAGTTTTTTATTAAAAAACTGCGGGGATGAGGATTTGAACCCCAGTAGGCGCTAGGCCAACAGGTCCTAAGCCTGTCCCGTTTGGTCCGAAGATTCTGAGGACCTATGAAAATCCTCTGGATTTTCGGTTGACCGCTCCGGCATCCCCGCATAGCTGGAAGTTTAGAAGGATTGTTTAAAAAGGTTGCGGGGGTTTGGGCTCTGTCCTGAATAAAGCTGAATAAAGGTTTGCAGCAATATCACGAGGCTCTATCGATATTATCCATTCATATATCCAGGATCTCTGCAATAGCATAGTATCTTTTTTTCATCTCTGATAGCTGCGAATGTGTGATTTCCTTTTTTTCAATCTTTATTTTAAGGTCCTTTTCTGCATCTTTCACTGCATCACCGATGTCCTGCATCCTGCCTGAGTACAATGCCCTGCAAATATTGTCTGCCTGTTCCTGCGCAAGAGAATCAACAGCAAGATCGATCTCTTTCATCATCCTTATGGCATCTTCGCTGCCAGCCAATCCTTTCTCTGCGACATATCTTTCAAATGCCTTTTTTTCAAGCATGGCTTTCTTCGCTTCTTCGACATCGGCAAGAACGCCGTAATCATCCCTTGCTGATGCGCATAGCCTGTCAAGCATGCTGATTGTTTTGTCATGGTATAATCTCATCTCTCCGGAATAAAGCGCTTCAGCAAGGACCCTTCTTGTCATTTCAGACTCATAATTGTTTATGTCGATTCCCATAAAGCATTGCCTCTTTCAGTGTTTTTCGGTGTTTTCCTTCGCTCATGCATCCTCTTCCTATCTTCCTACTTTCCTGCATCATACTTTCCTGGATCCCCAAGATATGCAGAAAGCGACAGGTCAAAATGATGCTGTTCGATGAACAGGGACCTGTCTTTTATGGAGTACATGCCTGCCTGATTGCAGATGAAATGGAGAGCCCTGAAGTTCGCGCCTTCTGTAGTTTCTGCAAGGCTGCCGATATCTATCTCCCTCAGTTTCATCTTCTTTGTCATGGCCTTCAATGCCTTGGCCCTGGAATCCCTGTCCGGCAGGCTGAATCCGACATGATAGTATGAAGGGAACCTGTCGCAGAATGTCCCGTCGAGCAGATGATAATAGTTTGTCGCGACTATCACTTTCACAGAATCAAGCGGATTGAAGCCGTCGATCTCTGCAAGCATCTGGTTCACGACATCCATGGAATATCTCCCATCGTCAGAATCCCTTGCCATTATGCACGCATCAACCTCATCTATGAAGACTATGCTTGGGGCAAGGGCCCTCGCATCAGAGAACAGCTGCCTGACCATCATCGGGCCGTCCCCAAGGTATTTCTTCCTGAATTCAGGGCCAGAGACATAGAAGAACGGCAGCTTCATCTCATTCGCCAGGGCCTTCGCTATGAATGTCTTTCCAGTGCCAGGCGGCCCGTAGAATATGAGGCCTTTCGGAGCTTCAATCCCTTTTTCCCTGAACTCTTCCCTTCTTTCTATCGGCAGCCTTATCGCATCATAGATCAATCCCTTCTGCGTTTCCAGTCCGCCTATGTCATCAAAAGTGATGTCAGGAAGATTTCTCGCAAGGAAATGATATTGCATATCATGCTCTCCATTAAGCCTGGCGGCCTGATTTTTTTTCCCTGCCGCCATTATCTTCTTGATCTTTTCTTCTGCAATATCCTCAATGATTGATCCAGTTATGAATCCTGAATAGGTCTTATTCGATGGCATGATTACGGGGCTGCTTTTGATCGCGCTATCGAATGACGGGTCTGCAGCAGAGTCCCTGATCTTCGCTGTCTGCGCAATGACCCATTCAAAATAATTCACAGTGAGCTCTGATATCATCCCAGGGTTAATGCTGTTAGCCGCTTCGAGATATCTTGTCATCAGCTCCCCAATCACTAGTTTTTCCCTGAGGAGGGGATCCCTCTCATATTTCCTGAAGTCAAGGCTGTTCCTCATGAGGCCTTTCATCTCTTTTGTCTTTGTGATGCCTTTCGATGACATGAGAGACAATGCCTCATTCGCAGCGATATTCGCAGAGTATGAATCCAGCAGGGCTTCTTTCTCAAGATAGCCAAGACGGGGACATGGACTTGCGATGCCTCCTGCAATCAATCCTCCTTCATCTTTAAGTGATCTCTTCACTGCCCTGTATGTGCCGAGAAAATCCGCGAAAGCGGCCCTCAATACATCTTTTTGGCTGCTCTTGTTTATGGTATCATCTACGAATGACCTGGCTATCTGGGAAAAACCTTCTTTTATGGCCTCTTCAAGACCGCTCTGGCTCACTCTTATGCTTCTTGCGGCAGTCATGCTTCAGCCACGCTTCATTGCTCTCTCCTGCTGAACAGGTTGTCGAAATTCTGGTATGCCCTAAGGCATTCTTCCTGCCTCATCTTGTCCATGACATTCCTTGCGCCATCAGATGCGCTGGCAGGATAGACAGGAAGGCCATTCGGCGGACAGCCTCTCATCTTAGCGCTCTCTATCAGGGTGCTTGAGAAATCCTCCTGTATCTGCTTCAGGCCTTCCTGCATCTTCCTCATCTCGCGCAGCAGTATCCTCCCTTCCTTAAGCTCTATTGCGATCCCGCATTTCCTGTAGTCTTTTATCATGCTGTCCAGGATGTCATAATGGCTTTTCGCCTGCTCAAGCACGTGCTCGCTCTCGTCCCTTGCGAGATCCATATTCATGTAGAATGACTGCTTCCATGAATAGATAGCAGAATCCCTGTTGATGCGCCTTGCTGCTGCGCGCTGCTGGCTGTATAACCTGCCGAGATCCTTCCTCATGGCTGCTATCTCGCTGGCCGCTTCAGCATTCCCTGCTGCCTGCACTTGTCCTGATACTTTTTGTTCCTGCCCTCCTGATGCTCCACCTTCCTGCAGCCTCTTCGTCTCTTCTTCAATCTTGGAGATGCTTTTAGAAAGCACATCAAGCTCGAACTTGTCATCCCTCAGGCCCTTCTCAAGGGCATCTATCTGCCTGTTGTATTCCTCTTCCCTTCCCTTTTCGCGGGAAAATTTCTTTTCATAGAACATTATCTGCGTTTCAAGCTCTTTCATCACCCTCTCTGCCTGCCTCGCGCCGACATCAGCGTTTATCTTTCTTGCCGCCTTGTCTTTGAAATTTGCGCTTATCTGGCCGGCGATATAGATGACCGCTTTCTCATGCAGCCTGTAATGGTCCTCATAGTTCCCAGTGACGAATATATCCTGTATCTTCCTGTCTATGCCTGCAAGCTTCTTCTCGAGGGTCTCAAGATATCTTATGTTGTCCTCTTCCTGCTTCTTCTTCATATGCTCTTCATATTTGTTTATGAAGACCTGCTTGTCATTTCCTATGCAGTCGAGAACGATATCCTTTGCTTTCCCTGATTCCAGGTTGAGCAGGTTCTCAAGTATATCAGAAAGTTTCTGCTCTCTCAATCCGAACTCTTCTGCTGGTGTTTGATGCAGCGTCTGTTCCTGCTGCGGATCCTGAACTGACCCTTCATCCTCGATCATCAAACCCTGCCCCATTGCATTTCCCATCTCATGCCCTGCTGCACAGCTTCCTGAACTATTCTCTTTTTCTCCTGGTCCCATTTTCATCCTCCTCCTCATTGAAAAACTTATTGAAAATTCCATTGAAATGATTGAAAGCGTGTTCTGCTTTATATGCCGAAAACATCATCATTATGATTCTGCTCTCATCACTCTCATGAGAATATCATGTTTCCATTTTTAATAAGCCTTTACTGGAAAAAACCGGAGGAATTCCGGAGATAGATGTGCAGAATCGGAAACTTTCCGGAAAAAGAGGGGAAATCCGGAGGATTTGCAGAGGGCATGTAAAAGGCGCCGGGAAGGGCTTTTTGAAGCGTTTTAGGTGGGGGCGAATATGGAAAGGAAAGATTTATATAGGATTTACTACTATAAGGGGGTGTAGTTTAATGGGGCTTGGTAAGATGGATGATGATAATGAAGGCGGAAGTCTATTGGAGGATTTGATAAACAAAGGGGTGCAGCTGTTACAAAACAAAAACCCGGAAGAAGCAGAGATCTGCTTTAAAAGAGCTTTAGAGATGAACCCAGAGTCTGATATTGTACATAGGGGATTCACCTTTTATTACCATGCAACCGGCAATATGCAACTAGCCTTAAAGGAAGCGGAAATAGCCTGCAGGATTGACAGCGAAAACCCATATAATCTATCCAATCTTGGTAATATCCTCTTTTTATCAGAAAATTATGATCGGGCTATCCTTTATCTGAAAAAGGCGATTGAGAAAGGGGCTAAAAATCCGCATCATCTGCATTATAGTATTGGTACGATATTCCAAAGGAATGGCAGAAACAAAGAAGCAGTCGATCATTTCATGAAAGCAGAGGAGATGGGATTTAAGAATACTGAATTGTATAATAAGATGGGCTCTTGTTTCAGGCAATTGAAGCGATTCGATGAGGCAGAGGAGACATTTAAAAAGGCTCTTGAGATAAATCCTAAGTTTGAAAGCGCTTATCTCGGCTTAGGTAACATATATCTTAATAAGGGAGACTTGGAAAAAGCAGAAAGTGCCTTTTTGAAATCCCTTGAATTGAATAATGATAACAAAAATACTTTAAATAGCCTGGCAGGGGTATACTTTAAAAGAGGAGAATATGAAAAATCAATATTTTATTTTGATAAGGCGATTGAAGCAGGTTATGATCTTGCTTCCGGTTTGATAAGCATCTCATCTGTCCTAATCCTTCAAGACAAAAAAGAGGATGCAGTCAGATTATTGAAGGAAGCTTCTAAAACGAATGACAGCACAGAATTACAGAGGATAGTGCATATCTCGATAGTATTGAATGAATTAGAGCTTGGCAGGGATATATGCAATAAAATTTTAAGTATCGACCCGAATGACCATTTGGGATATTTTAGTCTTGGGAGGATAGAATGCAAAAAAAATAATTTAAAAAGAGCAGAACAACTCTTTAAAAAAGCGATATCTCTTGATGATTGTTTTACAGATTCATTTTCTTGGTTGAGCAAGGTTTACAATGAGATGGGAAAACCAGACAAAGCATTGGCATGCATAAAAGAGGGGTTTAAGATAACACAGAATGATGCGGGTTTATTTTTAAATGAAGGGTACAGCCATCTTCTTGAAAAAAAATATGCTGAGGCGACGGTGTGTTTTGAGAGAGCGAGAGAACTCGATCCGACAAATTTTGAACCGGCGCATGGTTTAGGCGTTGTATCTCTCGAGAGAGGTGATTATTCAAATGCGGAAAAAAAATTCGATGAAGCCCTTGCTATTTTTTATAAGGAATCGGCATCTCATCACTGCCTGGGCGTCATCCGTTTCAAACAAGGCAGATTCAAAGAAGCGGAAAAAAAGTTTTTGGAAGCGTTAAGTATAGATGGCAGTTATGGCCCCCCATATAACGGTCTGGCACTTGTTTATATGGAGATGAAAAGATTCCCTGAAGCGCTGTACAACATGACTTCAGCAATAGCTCTCGAACCAAACCGAATCATTTATCGCAGAAATTTGGTGGAGCTGTTAAATAAAATTAATTCAGTGGATGATGTAATCGGAATGTGCGGTGATTTCCTGAAAGAGAACCCTTCTTTTTCTGGGATGAACCATATTCTTGCAATGCTTTTAGATTTTGTATATGACTCAGGAGAAGAAGCGGAACCATATTACCATAAGATGATAGAGATGATGAAAAATGATCCAAATTTCATGCAAAATCTGAGAAATTATGGCAATTCAACCAATCCTGTGAAGGTAGACTCTTTCAACCCCATAACAGAGAAGATGTTTTTCATAAAATGCAATGATGGAAAAAGGAGTATGGAATCAGAGAAAACAAGGCTAAAGAATGAATTTGCAATAAAAACTTTTGTCTCAAATGCATTAAAAATGTATAATCCTGCTTCGAAGATAGAAAAGCCCGTTGCTTTCTTTGGCCATTCAGACGGAAATATCTATCTTATCACAAAAACAGAGGGGAGAAGAAACCTGAGGGATGCGGGTATGGAAGATGGTTATGATAACCCTGCCATGGAAGAAAACGTCCTCAAGTGTCTCCTCACGCTTGCAGAGATGCATGGTGTAATAACCAAGGAACTCGATGGCACGAACAAAATTGATGTTTTTGATGGAAGGAGGGAATACAAAGTTGTCCTTGGAAAATTTGATTATCAGCATGATCTCAACAGGAGGCTTTTTGACAGATTCGGCCATAGTAAGGATTCAGAAAAGCTTTCAAGATTGATGCTTGATTTTATAAGAGGCGAGACTATTGGCCAGGATTTCTTTATACATGGGGATATGTATGAGACAAATGCCCTTGAAGGCGGTTCAATAGTCGATTATGAGAAGTGCTGTCTCGGGGATCCGACATTGGATGCTGCTGGAACCCTGAACAATCCTTCATTCAATTTTGATCCTATGGGGCCTTTTGAAGGGTATTACAACCATTTTGTGGAATGTTATGACAAGCAATGTAAATTTGCTGATTTTAAGAGGTCATTTTTTGCACATAGGTTCTTTTATTCAATCGGTTTTGCAGGCAGCAGATTTTTCCATAAGGATTATGATGTTGCGCAGAAACTTGCTGACAGGGCCATAGGCATGATGGAAGAAAAAAAGTTTGTTGAAATGAAAAAGAGTTTTATTGATTATATGGGTGGTTCTTTAAAAAGAAAGTAGCTTAATGTTTTAGGGCGATAAGCGGCCCTATGAGATTAAAGATTTCCTGGGCAATCACGATGGAGTGATGCAGTATAATCTCATCAGTCTTATTTTTTCTTCCAAGATATTTATCAAAATCTTTCACCATTGATTTTCTTAGTTTTGCTATCTTAACGATTTTTTTTGGTTCAAAAGCATAAAATGATTCATAAAACAATCGCAGCATCTCCCCTGTTTTTTTATAAAAATCCATGATCTCTTTATTGACCCCATAATCATTTTTTATCAGATAATCAAACAGGTATTTATATTCGTCTGATATTTTTTCCAATTGTTCTATGATGACATAAAGAAAAGTTCGTTTATTTTCTTCGATATGGTGCCTCCTATTTAATGTTCTTCTGCAAAATGTCGTTAATCTGTTATTTGTCTCCTCTAAAAGGCGTAAATTCTTCAATTTTACGAGATCCTTATTGTTTATTGCAACATAGCCTTCCTCTGCCTGCATGAGCGATGTAAGGAATATCCTTCTTAATATATCATCAAAACCTTCTTTTAAAACTTCCGATATTATCTCTATGCTGCAATAATCCCCTTCTTGTTTTACTATTTCATAACCTATTGTTTCATTCCCCATTGCATGCTGAACAAGCTGTATATCTTCAGGCCCTTTAAGCAGAATTTTTATCTTATCATACCCTTCCTTGTACAAAGAATGGATGGCCCTGGGTATGAGAATGTCGAACTCAGCCATATCTATCTCGAGGGACTGATCCTTTGATTTTTCGCCTAAAGAAAAGGTGATGGAATCTGTCTTTTCAATGACCTCCACTTCATCCCCCTGCTTAACACCATACTTCCTTATCCATTTGCTAGGCAAAGAGACGGTCAAGGTGTTCATGCCTACCCTATTGACCTTCCTTTTCATGCTATAAACCCCTATAAGCTTGTAGTATAAATACTTTTCTCTGTTGTAATTATGTAATTACAATAATCATTATAATTGCAAAAAGTATATATATCTTAAAGAATATAGTACAATCATTACAATAAATGGTTGGAGGCACTCAAAATGGGGATAACAAGACTAGCAGCATACGCGGTCGTGGCAGCGCTCTCATTCGGAGGGGGCTATGCGGCGCATTATTACCAGCAGAACAAAGACACGAATTACACGATAGGCGTCACAAGGGACAACTTCGGCATAAAGAAGAACGAAGGGATAGAACAGAGAGTCGACAACACAGCTGATGAGGCAAGGAAGAGATTCAACAAGAAGAGAAAGGATGCGGCTGATTTTTTCCATGATATCGGCGAAAAGGTCGATCCTGACTGAACATTGGCGATGATGGGCGATGAGCAACACTGAATACAGACAGATGGACTCAACTGAGGGGACAAGATGAAAGAGATAAACGGAAACATCACATTCGGGGAATATAATTACTCGTTCAGGGTTCCCGAGAAGTATATAGGCGGCACAGTCGGGCAATTCCTGAAAAATCTAGCAGATAACGGGCCTGATGATGAAAATGGCCCGGCCATCATAAAGAAAACCCTGAAGAGATGCATGGAAAGCACAAACGCTGCTGCAGATAAGACTTTTGTGGCGCTCAGCAGGAAAGGCTCAAAAGCGGCCGAGAAGGTCTCGCTCAAGGACCCGATCGTGCTGTATGTCTCCAGCAGCAACGGCAGCTGCCATATTGACGGCAGTCTTGTCATAATGGAAGATTGGAAGGAGGCGGACAGCATCTATGACAGCCTTGAAGTATGCAAGGACAAGCTCATACCTTATGTCGACAAGATGAAGCAGAATGTGGAATCCCTGATGACAGCATACAATGACCAGAATTCTCCGATAAAGGAATGCAGCGATTATGTAACAGAGGCGTTCAAGATAACCAAAGAGGAAAGGGGGAGGAAAGACAATGTCCAGGCATATAACAAAGAAAAAGTCCAGAAAGTCCTGGAAAAGAACAGCCATATCGAGGAGGCGAACAGGGAAGCGAGACAATACAATGAGCAGATAAAGGATGATAATGAAAGGATAATGCGGTACAACAAGAGAGTCGACCAGGAAATATCCTTCAGGAATCATCATCCTGTGCTGGCTTTCTTGAAGGAGATACTCAGCAACGTGAGCTATGAGCATGAGGAACTGCATCCTGAAAAGGCAGAGGCCAGATGCGAGAAACTTGAGCTTCTGCTTTACAGCCCGAAATATTCCGTGAATGACTGGAAAAAATGTGAACCGGGTTTTAGCGTCGATGACGGGTCATTCGACACGGAAGGCATGCCACGCGCACGCGGTCCGGCTATCACAGAGATGACTCCTGGGCTGGAGGAGAAGATAAAGGAGATATATGAGAAGAATGAGAAGCGATTTGAGGGGTTTGAGACGGCGGTCAACAAGTCCATATTATACATGTCCGGGAAAACATTCAATCTTGTCCTCAACGACAAGGGCGTCGATATCGACATAGTGAGGCACCCGGTCGTATCAGCCGAGATATTCAGCAGGGTGCTTGCAGGGAACATAGAATACCAGAAGCAGAGGATAAAGGCGCTGAAGGAAGAAAAGACAAAAAATGTCCAGAGATCCAAGGATCTTGCTGATGAGATCTCAAGTATGAAAAACCTGGATGACGGCTACTACCAGAAAAAATCAGAGCTTACTCAGATTGAGCTTGCTGTCAGGGCGAACGAGAGGGAGCTGAATGACACGATAAAGAACACCATCGACCTGCATGACACGTTCGAGAGATCCGACATGTACTGGAGGGCGATAAGCCAGATGACGCAGAATTTCACAGAATGGGTCAATGACACCAGGAGGCTCGCATACACAGCCTCGATGAATCTCGTCTTCACGCAGGGGGCCAAGGACATAAACAACCTCACTGAGCTTGTCGAGAGCACAGGCGAGACGCTGAGCGAGATAGGCGGTTCCTATGAGGCCATGCTCGGGAAGGAGATAGGCATAGGCTGCTTTGAAAAGCCGCTTTCATTGCTGAACAAGGTGATGGAGCAGTGGGGGATAAAGAACATGCCATTGCCGGACGGAAAGAGCGTGAACCAGCAGAAAAAAGAGATTGTGGACAGGAGATGGAAAGAGCTTTTCGGCGAGGAGGATGAGGGATATGAGAGCGCACAACCATGATGGCACAGAGCAGGGCATTATCGACAGGATGAATGAGGAAGACATGAGAGTAGCCCATGAATATTCTTGCGGCAAGAAGAGGCCTATGGGAGGCGCATTTGATTTCCTGAAGAAGAGCAGGAGGGTCCCTGAGGATTCCCTCAAGGATACTGCTGGCGATTCGCTTGAGGAGAGGGCAGCCGTCATAAATTTCCCAAAAAATCCCCTTAAGGATGATGCAGCAGGAAGCGGATATGCAGAATGCCCTGAAAAGCCTGCGTTCCAGAGGAAAAAGCTAGGCAGGCCAAGGACAAGAAAAGGCCCGCTGATGGCTGCGCTCCTGATGTTAGTCACAGCATACGCTGGAATCAGTCTTTACGCCAGGATCGGGAATAAACTGTCTGATATGGATAAAAGATATACGAACCTCATAACTGATATGCAAAACAGCAACATGAACATGATGGCCGGCATGGAGAAGATATTATATTCAGAGCTCGGGAATTTCGCAGAGCTTCTCAAAGACGGGTACAAGAAGAATGATGAAAGGATAACTTCGCTGCAAAATTCATACGATGGCAAGATAAGCCATATTGAGGATTCCCTCTACAAGGAATTTGAGAGGAAAACTTCTGACATAAGGGATTCGATCGCCGGCCTGAGGAACGAAGCGGGCAATGACAGGGAAACGCTTGAGAGCAATATAACGCTGATAAACAACAACATAAACAGGCTTGAGTCTGAGATGAGGCAGTACAGCTCGCAATCAGACAAGATAAAGGAGCTTGAGTCTGAAGTCAATCTCCTAAAGGAAAAGCTTGATGATGTGAATCTTCAGAATCCTTCAACGCCAGTCATTTACATCAGGCCTTATATAGATACGACTACAAGGATAAGGCAAGGCCCTATCAACTCCCATCTCATAGACATCAATTCTTTTGAGGATACATCCGTATACACGACTGCGCTTGCAAGGGCGTCTGAAAACCTGAAGTCAAACTTCAACATAAGGCTTGAATGGAGCGATTTCAGCAGTTACACAACAGCAAGCGATGATACAACTAATTCTGCTTTTGGCGGCTTCAATAATTTCGTAAACTCCCAAGACTCTTCTGGCAGCCAGAAAGGGATATATGCTTTTTTTTTCAGAGGAGAAGATAATGATGATGCAGCAGGTATTGGAAGATGGGAAGGGAATAGGATAGCCATAGACTATTCAAGAGATGTTAAGTGGGTCACGCATGTAATCCTCCATGAACTGGGGCATAATTTCGGTCTGACATATAATAATCCGAAAGATACGCACCATCTGGGTGATAGGGGGTATATAATGTCCCAAGGAAGCGGGCTTTCGTTTGAGTGGGATCCTGACAGCAAAAGACAGATCATTGAGAAGCTGAATTCAGGCGAACTCAACCGCATTATCACTTACTTTTAAGACATGGCCGTAATTCCAAAAAACATAAGGTCCTAACTATCACTATGTGCGCTCTCCGATGAACTGCAAAAAACCAAAAACCTTATAAATGCCCTATTTTTTTATCAGGTATTCTCAGCTTATAAGGGTCTTATAAGCAGGAAAACGCGCT
Source organism: Candidatus Woesearchaeota archaeon CG10_big_fil_rev_8_21_14_0_10_44_13 (assembly GCA_002762985.1). Taxonomy (GTDB): domain Archaea; phylum Nanobdellota; class Nanobdellia; order Woesearchaeales; family UBA12501; genus 1-14-0-10-44-13. Next base: position 36,458 of record PCXZ01000031.1, read on the forward strand.
TAAAAGGCGTAAGGACAATCATCAGGCATCATAAAAGCAAACGTAAAAGCAGATAAATGAGTTCAGGACATTCATAAAAAAATGGCAAAAGCAGTTGAGAAGACAATAGACATCTGGAAGAAGAAGAAATGGCACAAGGTGCTGGCTCCTAAGCTTTTCAATGATATGGTCATAGGCGAGACCCCTTCTTTAGAGCCGAACACGCTCATAGGCAGGACGCTCAAGATAAACATGCTCACTCTTACAGGGGACATAAAGAAGCAGAATATCGACATCACATTCGAGATCGAGAAGGTCATGGGCGACACAGCCTACACAAGGATAAAGAAATTCGAGATAAACCCTGCTGCCGTGAGGAGATTCATAAGGAGGGGAAAGAACAGGGTCGATGATTCCTTCATCTGCCTGACTTCTGACAACAAGAAAGTCAAGGTCAAGCCTTTCCTTGTCACATTCTCAAAGACCACTAATTCAGTGCTGTGCGCATTGAGGAAAAGAGCGAGGGAATTCTTCGCAAGGGCGGTCAAGAGCACGACTTATGATAACTTATGCAGGGAGATAGTCACATATAATGTCCAGAAGGCGATGAGGGACAACCTCAAGAAGATATACCCTCTGAGGGTCTGCGACGTAAGGGTCATGGAGATCTGCGAGAAAGAGGGCGTGAGAGTTTTGGAAGTGATCGCACCTGCAGTTCCGCCCCGGGCGCAGGAAGCCCCGAAGGCTGAGAATATCGAAGCCGAGAAAGCCGAAGAGAAGCCTGAAACGGCCCAGGAGATGCAGGAAGAGGCGCCTAAATCAGAAGAGGCTGCTGAAGAAGAGAAGCCGAAGAAGAAGGCCAAGAAAGACAAAAAAGATGAGTGAGCATGGCTGAGAAAAAACCAAAGCCAGTAGTCGACAAGAGTAAATGCACAGGCTGCGGGACATGCGTCTCTGTATGCCCCATGGAAGTGTTCAAGGTCGAGAAATCAAAATCAGTCGTGAAAAAACCCAAGGAATGCATAGGATGCAGGGCATGCGAAGCCCAGTGCCCGTCAGAGGCGATAAAGATCGTTGAATAAGCATTGAATAATATTTCTGTTTTTTCAGAAAACGACAATCCTTCTGCATCTTATAACATCTCTGATTTCTATAATCTCCCTATATCTCAGCGCACAGCCGCATGCGATTCCTTCCTGATCTTGTCCAGCCTGGCTATTACATAATCCTGCCTGTCTTTGGGCATCCCCTTGTATTTCATGTATTCCATTATGGCCCTGTCAAGAAGAGGGATGTAGATATGGATTATGTAATCCTTCGTGTTCTGGTCCATCTCGAAGCCGAAATTTTTCTCGAAATTTACTGCTCTCACGAGCGCTGCTTCAGGCCGGGTTATGTTGGGATTCATCAGGATGATCTTCTTCTCTTTTATGCCTTCAATGGCATTGAGCGATAATATCTCCCTGAGCGCAGGATCATATACTATCGTGCCCAGGTTGAAATCGCTTCCCATCATGAAATTCCCGAGGCTGATCCCTCCCCCTCTTCTTGCGGGTTCTGAAGAATATTTCATGACATCTATCTCATGGCCGCCTATCTTCCATTTCACATTGCCGTAATAATTGCTGTCCACTTTGCCGGGAAGACCCCTGCACAGCCGGAAAAGATCTACCTTCTGCCTGGAATCATCAAGTATGATGTCAGTATCAGACGGTTTTATGTCTATCCCATGGTATTCCTTCAGCAGGACATTCCTGACAGTGCCGCCTATCTCCTGGAACGGGATTTCAATATCCTGGAAGCGCGCAACAAGCATGTCGATGTATTGCTTGACAGGAGAATCTGCCCTGGATTTTTCCACTGCCCCGATCAGCTTCTCATCGGTCTTATAGGTTATTATTTTCAATGCCATCTTGTCTTTTGCTGTTTTTTTTCTGTTTTTCTGTGTTTTTCTGATTAGGTCATGAAAAAATCATAAAAAAAGCTTACATCGCTGCCTTTCGGCAGCGGAATTCAGCTTCGTCATGATTAACCGCATGACACGGGGTTGGTGAGAATTAAACTGTGAGAGGGGCAGATGCCAGTATGATGGGCCTTTTTTCTTTTGTTGGATTAATAATTGATGCATGATCGGGCGGGGCATTATACATGCTGAATGTTTTTGGACCCCTATAAGGGCCGATTTCTACCCCCCTATAATCTTCAAGATGCATATTGACGATTGATTGCCTGAAAGGCACAAGTTCTCCGTTCATGTTCCTTGTGGCATTCCCATTATCGTCCCTATAACAGGCATATGTCGCTGCCACTCCGGTTATATCATCGATATAAGGCCCGCAGCTTTTTTTGTCCTGTCTTGATTGGAATGTCTGGATCAATGCATCTGCATTAAAATGCGAAAGTCTTCCTAAATCTGACTGTGTCAATATGATCACTTCGATATTTGGGTCTACAAGAGGGGTAAGGGCTGCAACTTCAGTTCTTGTGCCGATATTGTTAGTCGGCTTTGTCTCATCTTCTGATAAAAAATTCTTAGGCAGGGCAGTTCTGATGATATCTTCATTATCCACCCCAGGGTATTTGTTTATCAGGCTGCCCTTATATTTCAAAATATGCGAGGTGCTGGTATCAAAGAAATAAACCCAGTCACCATCCTTCTGCAGTTCCTGCCATGCGAAATAATTCATGAACTCCTTTTTTGTAGGAAGGTAAGAAACTTCCCTGAATCCTTCTTTTGGCCTCGTGACAAGGGATTTTGCTCTCTCAAATACATCTTTATCGCCGCAAACCAGCGTGATTCCGTTGAACGAAGCATTCTCAAGCTTAGCCCCATTAAAACTCATCTTAGGCAATAAACACAGGCAATAGTGCTCAACAAGCATTTCAAAAGGTGTTTCCTGTAGGGTTGGTGCCATAGTCTTTTTTATTATGATTTTATATGCCTTTTTTACACTATTTTATCATATCATCTACCAAGTATCTAATATACGCTTCCCTATATTTATATCTTTCTTAGATAGTTTTTTTGTTTTTTGCCAAAAAAAGCGAAAGATTTATTAATAAATAAAAAATTCTACCTTCATCATGACTAATTTCGATAAAGATTTAATCTTCCTTTACTCGGAGAATGCAAGGATAAAACTGAAGGATTTAGCCAATATGCTTAAAAAAAGCCCTCAAAGGCTTAAATATGGCTTAAAACATCTGGAAAATGAGGGCATAGTCAATAATCCCTTCACAATAATCGATTACTCGTTTTTTGGCCTTATATTGTTCAGGGTCTATTTTAAGGGAGGGTATATCAGCGAGGGGCAGAAAGAGGACATACTGAAGAAACTGGGCGAAAACCCCTCTATTGTTTCCATATATGAGCTTTCAGGGGAATTCGATCTTGCGATCGAGATGAGCTCGCCTAATCCTTCAAGATTCAACAAGGAGCTGAAAAAAGTAATCGATCTCATACCCACGCTGAACAATTACAAGATCATATTGAATCTTGTCAGCCATATCTATCCGAGAGGATATCTTGCAGAGAATCCCTCTTTTGCAGACATCACCGACCATGATATAATAGTGGGCGGCGACAGGGTTGTCGAGGAATTCAGCAATGATGAGATGGCGATAATGAAGTCCCTGCTCAACAACCCCAAGATAAGGCTGAGCTCGCTTGCCAAGCAATCAGGCATGAATGTGAAGACAGCAGTCTCCATCCTGAAGAGCCTCAGGAAAAGGAGGATAGTCAAGGGGTTCAAGCATGTTATAGACACGAACAGGCTTGACATAAACAAGTTCAGGCTTTTCCTTAAGCTGCACAATGTCAGCAAGGAGAGGGAGGATCAGCTGATGGCATATCTCATGAAGACAAGGGAGGTCATCAATGCAAACAAGACAGTAGGCGACTGGGATCTTGAAGTCGATATGGAATCGCTGGACAAGATAAGGATAAGGCGCATGATCCTGCAGCTCAGGGAGGAATTCAAGGACCTTATCGAGACTTTCAATATAATAGAATTTTACAGCTATTATAAGAAGGCCTATCTCCCCCAATACCTGTTCGCGCATGATAAGGGCGAAACAAAAACTATTTAAACGATAATCAGGATAAGCTGTTAGACATCCCCTGGAGCGGGAAAGGGATGATGGAAAGGATGATGAAAAAAAAGGGAAAAAAGAAGTGAAATGATGAGCATATGGACCACACTTTTGGCAGGATTATCATATTTCTTAGGATTATTTGTCTACTGGCTGTCCATAATCTTCGTCCTGCCTTTCAAGAACCTTGAGATATTGTGGATCCTCATCCCGATATGGGTGAACTTCATCTTCGCTGATTTTTTCCAGGAGAAGAAAGGCACATCATTCGGCAATGCGATCGCCAATGGCGCTGTCATGCTGTGGGTCGGTGTCGACTGGATAAGGTTCCTTGTCAGGAACCATGCAGGGTTCGACTGGGTTGTGATCCTGAAATTTTTCCTGTGCCTAGTTGTCGTCGTCTGGGGGTTCCTTGTGATATATGAGGGCATAAAGAGGAAGAAGATAATCCATTTTATAGGCAGGATAAGGGTTGTCAGCTATGTGATGATGGTGCTGTCCCCTCTGATTTATAATCTCACGAATGTCACATTCAAGTATATCGCCGTGATAATCCTATTTTCGCCGGTATTCTATCTCTTCTTTGAGCTTATTGACAAGTATGCGCCTACACCGAGGATATATGAAGAGGATGAAGGCAGGAGCAACGGGCCCGGGGGTTTTGGGGGGTTAGGCGGTTTGAAGTGAGCCCAGAAGGATATGATGGGAAAATATAATAAGATAAGAACATAATAAAAAAATAGAATAAAAATAAGATTCTAAGATTTACCTGCAGCTTGTTGTCGGGACGATCACGCGCTGATTGAGGCATACCTTGTCTGAGCCGTCAACATTTACTATGGCCCTTATCTCGACCTTCTTCGCGTCCTTGTTTGCGCTGAAAGGTATTGTGTATGTTGTCGCCTCTCCGCCCTTAACTTCGCCCATCAATGTCGCTGAAGCGAGCTCCCCATTATTCTCATCATAGAGGAAATACTTCGCTCCTGTCAGCGGATCAAGCCCATTATGGACTATATCCACATCGATATCGCCGTTGGCCAGAAGAGCGCATGCCTTGTAGCCTATCGCTGCTGCTGTAGTGCATGTATATTCTTCTGTCACTTCCTTGCCTGCTGCTGTTGCAGTGCCTGATGCAGGCTCTGATTCTGCCTGGATTTCAGGCGTCGGCTCTGCAGCCGGTGCAGTCGGCGCGCCAGTGCCAGCGCTTTGGCTTAACTGCTGTTTTGCGCAGCCGGACATGGCCAACAGACCCAGAACAACCAATGCCAATAATACTTTTTTCATCAATTTCCCTCCTTTTGGCAAATGCCTTTAAGGGCTTTTAAACATATTTGTTTATAAATGTTTTTGTCGGAGAAAAGGCAGCCGGAGATCCTACGGAATCCAGCAATTTTGCCGGAAAGCTTCCGTTTTCTGATATCAAAACCCGCAAATTCTCCGGGTTTTTCCTGCAAAGGCATATAAAAAATATTTTCTTATCTTTTTACATGGACGAAAACTTCCTTCTCAGATTGGCGGTCGCATGCAGCGTTCTGGGATTGGTCGTCCTTTATGTGATCGCAGGGACGATGAAGATAGACGAGACTGCGCTGAACAGGATCACCAATGGGATGAGCGATGACAGCGTGATCGTGAAGGGGAAGATATCAAGGATAACAGACAATGATGATGTCATGGTCATCGAGCTGCAGAAGACCGAGAAGATCTCTGTCATGATGTTCAAAGGCAAATATCCGGGCTACCTCGGCATAAGGGAGGGGGATTCTGTCGAGGTCCTGGGCAAAGTCACTGACTACAAAGGCCAGAAGGAGATAATAGCAGAGAGCGTGAGGTTCGTAGGATGATGAGATGGGACATAACACTGACCTCATATCTTGCCGACGGAAAGAGGGTGTACAAGGTGACAAGAAGGCTGCCGGGCATGTCTGTGTCTGAGACAAGGATCTTCAAGTCGAAGAAAAGCGCAAGAAAACAGTTCAGGGAGTGGCTCCTATGTTAGACAACGCCTGCAATCCTTGATTTAAGGACCTTCACAAGCTCTGGCTGGTTATAATAGAATATGTCAGGTATATCGAGGGAGACAATGCGCTTCTTCATGTATTCCCCAGGAAACCTTTTTCCTATCTCTGCCCTATGCGCATCTTCCATGACCACGATAAGATCCGCCCATTCGATATCCTTCTTTGTGACAGGATTCTCATTGTAAAGGCCTGCTGACCTGGTTTCAAATTTGCTTTTGAACAGCTCTTCAGCTGTCCTGCTCCTGTTCTCATTCTGGTTGCATATGAAAAGGACTTTCATACGGATGATAAGTTGGCTAAATATTATAAATTTTGCTTTTAGGATCTTGTTTGATTTTTATTATCTGGGCTTTTTTATTGAAAATGGCGTAAGCCATTTTCCGGCGGTTTAAAGAAAATCCCGACTAAAGTCGAGATTTTCAGACTTGCGAACTTGTTCGCAAGTAATACCTCACACTTCAGTGCGATTGCGCCATGATCAAAAATGCAAAGCATTTTTGGCACGCCAGAAATCTTTGATTTCTGAGCGTTTTCAAGACTAAAAACTCGCTATCTATGCGAGGAGCGTAATACCCCCACATTTATGTTGGGGTAGTCACCGAGCCCAGCGAGCGTGACTATGAAAATCGCAATTTTCCGTAGTCAAAAATAGAATATTTTTGAGTATGAAAATCCGCAGATTTTCAGTAGCTCCGAGCGCGAGTTTTTATTATTTTATCAAGAACCGGTCCACCCCTCAACCTCAAGGTGCTTGGTTGTGCAAGAAAAAACTTATAAGCAATATTAATGGGACGCTCAATTCTTCACAGCGAACAAGAACCTGTACGGCCCTGCCTTCGATTCGATGTTCTTGAACCTTGATCCCTTGTCCTCGAGGATGAACAATGTCGAATGCCCGTAATCCACTACGCCTATGTCCATCAGCGGATCATAGAAGCAGTCATGGTAAACGTCAAAATCATTCTCTTTCTTCTTCTCCAGCAGCTTAGTTATCATCCTATGGACCTTGGCGAGGCGCACAGGGACTTTTGCGCCGAAGAATTCCAGCCGGTCTATCGTATTGTTCTGTATGACATTGACAGGGAAATGCACCTCGAATGTGACATCCTCTTCTGCTATTATTGTCTTTGTCGTGACGTTCCCGAACTCCAGCTCATAATCCCTCTGCCTGTTCTCAACGTATTTATAGATGCACAGTATCATGTTCTTGTCCATGAAATCCGACAATTCCTCTGTCATCCGGTCTATTGAAGCCAGCGAAGAGCCGTTATCATATGCATAAGCGACCTTGAGGTTCGAGTCATTGAGATAAGGGCGTGAAAGCTGTATGTGGCCCCCCTGCATGCCCATCTTCAGCAGGGCAAAAGATCCCGTGTTCTCGACGCACAGCGTTATCTGGTTCTTGAGCGCCGATTTAGGCAGGAAGCCTGCCTGTTTCTCCAGATTGCCTTTTTTTAACTCATTGATGAGATATGTGGCTGCGAAGATCATCATGAGTATGACTACCCCTGTCATGATGAATGCTGAAAGCTGTGATCTCTTATTATTTATTCTCATCTTTTTCCGGCCCATATTTTTCCAGCATATTGTCATAGCTCACTGCGGCCCATGCCTGCAGCTTGTCCCTGAAAAGCTTCTCTGCTTCTGTGTTCGGCGTGAAGACGACGATCGCCTGCGTGCTGTTGCATATCCTTCCCAATGTCTTGTCGATCACGCCCATCAGGGGGGTGTTATCCTCTAAGTCAGATGAATATAGCAGGACATAAGGCGGAGATTTCGGCTGCCTGTTGAAATCCTCGAACCTGAACACATGGCCTGATATCTTTTTTTCGATGATCCTATGGAAGCCCGTGTTCATCTCCGCTGCGACATCTGTCTTGTTGTCTATGTTGCTGTTCAGGATAGTTAGATTGACGTTCTTGCCGCCTATGAGATTCAAGAGCGCCCTGTTGCTGTAATCGAAGCTCATGTACACTGGCATGAACTCGAGCTCTGCCGAATTGTATGATTCCATGCTCTCTATCTGCGGCATGAATTCCCTGAACCTATCATACGTTATCACCGCATTCAGCTCTATGTTCTCAGGCAGTTTGACATACCCCCATGAGTTTGTATCAGTGCTGTTCAGGAATTCCGCATAAGGCAGGAATCCGTCCTTGTAGAAACCTATCGTATAATCCTCATATCCTGTGTTCAGGAGAGAATAGCTTTTTTCCTTGTCATCCTTTGCGATATAGCTGTACCTGCAGCCAGGGCATAATGCTGTCAGGACAGGGCTTAGTATCACCTGGATGAATCCTGCATCAAAATCTATCTTCGCAGTGCTGGCCCGGCATTCTGATATTATGTATTCTGTGAATTGCTTTTCTGTGAACTCAAGCGTGCCCCTGCTCATGCTGTATTCAGGGGTCTCTGCTGCCTCAATCTTCATCTTCGCATTGTTCTCAGCTGCCCTAAAGGTTATCTTTGACATGTTGAGGAAGACGCCTTTGCTCATCGTGAAATCGACCTGGTTAGGCATGATGCTGACCTCGAATGAGCTGTTCTCAGCGTAATCCACCTTGATGTCAGGGCTTGAGCCTTTGATAGGGTTCTCCAATGTTGCTGTGTTGTTGTCCTTCGCCGATTTCACGTCCGCATATACTAATCTGTTGTTTATTACAGAGAAAGTGGAGTCTTTCACGTCCGTGAATGTCGTGCTGCCTATCGTCACTGAATCGGCAGTCGTCACTGTGAATGTACCCTTCTTGCCCTCGTAATTGTTGACATTGGTCGATGTCGTAGTCTGGTATGTGACGGTGTCTGCTGCCGCCACCCTGAAATCGTCCTGCGAGAAGACTATGTTCTTGCAGTTCGTGCATCCGACAGCAGTGCCCGGGACATTGAATGACTCTGCAGATGACGCTGTGATCGTTCCTTGCTTGACTTCGTAGTTCTGGACGTTTGTTGAGACTGTGTTCTGATAATCTATTTGACGGGCCCTTAACGCCTTGAAAAGATTTTGGTTTGTGAATGTCATCTGATAAGCGCCAGCTATCTTGAATTGGGGTGTGCTGGTCTTTATCTCTAGCGTTCCTCCGTCGCTTTCAGGGGTGTATGAGAGCGGCGTGTCCGGGTCCGTAAGGACGTTGTTCCCGTTCTTCTTGTCGTTGAAATTGTCGCCTGAAGGTGTCCTTGTTATCGAGAATTGGTCCATCATGCTGGCAAAATTCTCGAACAGATCGAAGTTGAAGACTTCTTTCACGACTTGGGTTGTTGTAGCTGGGTTTTTATTGAAGACATCTTTGAAGAAATTGACTATGCCATCCCTTATATCTGTTGTGATTATTGTTTCGACTTCATCATGGGTTGCATCAGCTTCGTAGCCTTCTGCGTTAGGGTCGAAACCTCCACCCGTATTTGTTGTTGGTACTCCATCAGTAGCACTTACATGAAAAATATAAATGGATAAGATTATAATTAATAAGAAAACCTTATAATTTAATTTCATTGTGGCCTCTTTTATTATTGATTTTCTATCCATTTAACTATAATTTTGCGTATTTCTTGTTCAGGAACTTTTTCTGTTGGGGATCCCCTAACACGATAAACCAATCCCCCATCTAAATACATATTAGTTACAGGAAGGAGATCAACCCCATACTTCTCTTTAATCACAGCCCAATTCTCCTTCCAGTTCGCATTCACCTTAGGATTATAGCTATCATCCAATTCATAAGAGCAAAACTTCACCTTGTCCCTGTATTCACTAACAAGCCACCTGTAAAGCTGGAAGATAGTGGGTGAATAACTCTCCCAATTCGAATAGAACAGCACAATGGCCTTGCCTTTGCACCCATAGACCTCTTTGCTGAAATTATAATCATTGACAACAGTCGTTATATCGCTGATCTTGGCGTCAGCGCCAAAAAGCAGTTTGGGAGCAAAAACAAGAGCTCCTCCAAACTTAAGAACCTTGCCTATAAAACCTCTTCTTTTCATTTTACGCCTCTTAAAACCCCTCTTTTTATATAATTTGCGGGCCTAAATCCTTCAAAAACAAACATTTAAATATTAGTATGATTTATCATACTAAAATGGAAAAGATAAAAGCCCTGTTTTTTGAAGACACCCTCAAGAGATGGCATTTCGAGGGAATTGTGAAAGAGAGCGGGATGAGCAGGGAGAGGATCAATCATTATCTCAAGGAACTGCTCAAAGAAGGGTTCATAACACGCACGAAGCCGAAAGGAAAAATGCCTTATTACACTGCGAACAATGATTCAGAAAAATTCCGTTTCGAAAAAAGATTTTATGGATTAAGCAGGCTTGAGAAAAGCGGCCTTTTTGAGCATCTCAATTCAATCAGAGAGATAAAGACAGCGATCCTTTTCGGAAGCTTCAGCAGGGGGGATTTCAGCAGATCAAGCGACATAGACCTGTTCATATACGGCGATGCGGACAGATTCGATAAAGCGAAGTTTGAGCTGATTACAAAAAAGAATATCCAGCTGTTCAGCTATACGAATCCTGCGGATATGAAAAAAGATCTTGATCCGAAACTGATCCCAAATATTTTTAAAGGATTCAGCATCAAAGGGGACATAGAGCCTTTCAAGGTCGATCTCAATGCCTAAAGAAAAAACACCCGAAGAAGTCTATGATGAGCTTGTCACTGGCGGCCTTTATGAAGAAGCGAATCTTGACGGGGATGAGATAGGAAAGGTGCTGAAGCTCGCCGCAGAAGATTATGGATTCGGAAAAGAGCTGAGAAAGATCAGCAATGCGAACTGGAGGGTCATCTTCAATATAAATTATGATGTCCTGAGGGAGCTTTGCGACCAGATGATGAGGTTCAAGAAGCAGAAGATAAGCAACCACCAGGGATTATTCGCCTTTGTGATGCTAAAATTCCCTGAATTAGAGCTCGATTGGAAATTTTTTGAGACCATAAGGAATGTCAGGAACCAGAATAAATACAAGGGTGCTGACATAACAAGAGATATGTGGAAGAAGGTTGAATTCCAGATGGATCTCTACATCTCAACCCTGAAGAAAGAGATTGAAAGAAGGCTTAAAATTGTTTAATCTTTGTTTTCTTGTTTTTTCGCAAACCCTACGAAACCCCCGTAAGATTTCCGAAAAAAAACCATAACCCATATAAAACTGAAAATTCCATCCTCTTCATGTTTTTAGAGATCATGATTGCAATCATCCTGGGCGTCGCAGCAGGCATTTTCACAGGCATAACGCCGGGCATCCACACAAATCTTGTGGCAGTCGTCCTTGTCTCGGTCTCTGGATTCCTTCTCAGGTACACAAACCCTGTCGTGCTTGCCGTCTTCATGATCGCAATCTCGATAACAAACACATTCATAGATTCGATACCTTCTATTTTCCTGGGCGCGCCTGAATCAGAGACTGCTCTGGGCGTCCTTCCAGGCCACCGTTATCTGCTGAAAGGCTTCGGGTATATGGCAGTAAAGCTCACATTGATAGGCTGTTTCGGAGGGATGATACTGAGCATATTGCTGTTCCCTCTCTCTATCCCTGTCGTCAAATTCATCTACCCTATTGTGCAGGATTATATAGGCCACATCCTATTGATAGTAGTCATCTTCATGATCCTGCGGGACAACCATAAGCTATGGGCCTTGTTCGTCTTCATGCTTTCAGGGACATTCGGCCTTGTTGTCCTGAACATGCCCAACCTTTCACAGCCATTGTTCCCTATGCTTTCTGGATTGTTCGGCATAAGCACGCTTCTGATCAGCCTGAGGGACACCAACAGGATACCTGAGCAGAAACAGGAGCAGAGGATAAAGATAAAAAAGACCATTGCGATTAAAGCATTGCTCTCTGGCCAGTTCTCAGGGTTCCTGAGCGCGATATTTCCAGGCCTGGGCGCTGCGCAGGCTGCGGTCATATCCATGCAGATAACGAGGAGATTGGGAGATCATGGGTTCCTGATCCTTGTAGGCTCTATAAACACTGTTAATTTCATGCTGAGCATCTCTGCATTGTATGCGATAAACAAGGCAAGGAACGGCTCCATAGTCGCGATCTCCCAGCTCATGGAGAACATAAATCTTCATATTGCCATTATATATCTTGCTGCAGCATTGGTCGCAGGGGCATTCGCTGTTGTCGCTGCGCTTAAGATAGCAAGGATATTCTCAAGCTTCATAACCAGAATAAACTACAAGAAACTTGTGGTCTCTGTGATACTTTTCATAACAGTGATGGTCTTCATGCTTTGCAGCTGGCTCGGCCTCCTTGTCCTCTTGGTCAGCACTGCGATAGGGATAATACCTGCTGAAGTGAAGGTCACAAGGACGCAGAGCATGGGATGCCTGCTGATGCCTGTGATAGGGTATTTTTTGATGTGATTATTCCTTAAACTGCTTTTTGGCATACCGGTTATAAGTTGTCTTAGAAAAATTGAATATTTTTGCAAGAGATTCCTTGAATTTCTCGCTTTCGGGAATAGTTACACTGGCTGATGGGGCCTCACTGTAAGTTATCTTCTTCTGATTCTTAACAGTCAGGTTCAAATCTCTTGCTGTCTGCAGACCGATATCATAATCAACAAACCCTTTCTCGCACATGAAGGTGTATAACTTGTTTATCTTTATAGGGAGCCTTAAAAATTCCTCTTCAGAGATGTCTCCGCTTTTTATCCTATGAACAGTCTCGACGTAAAGCGCGAACTGCATAGCTCTCAATGGACCGCTCTTGACATCAATCTTAGAAAAATCAATATCACTGCCTTCTGTCTCTTGTATCAGCTTGTTTGTTGTAGTCAAAGGCCCCTTAAGCTCCCTTGATATGAACATGTTCAGGTCTTCATCTGAAACTTCTTTGATCTCCTTGTATAGCTGTTTTCTTGCATTATTGAACATCTCCTCGTCGCCATACATGAATTTTGTCTGCAGAGCATATGATGGATTGAAATATCCTTTCTGATAAGCCATCCTATCTTCACCGACTATCTTCACCAATTCATGAGCGTTCTTGGGTTTTCTTATCTCAGGACATATTACTATCTTTGTCCCTTTTAGCATATTCCCTATCCTGTTATTCAATTGTGTCAAGGGGCCTTCATGAGATCCTTCTCTGAGCATATCTTCTTTTGTCTCTTTGCTATCAACAAGAACAAGGAAATCAAGATCCGTGTTATATGTTAATTCGTTCCTTGCTGCACTGCCAAACCACGATAATGCGAATTTACCTTTTACTGGATAAGTTTCAAAAGTCATCTCTGCAGCGCTGCTGCCTGCTTGCCTTATTACTACAGAATAATCTGCTATTGTGCACATCCCATCAAATAGCTTTCTCTCTGTATTCTGGATGAGCCTGTTAAGAGTTTTTGTCTGAATTTGAGTATCCATCTTGAACTTTATAAGGTATTACTACTATATAAATCTTTCGTTTTTTAACCACTAAATAGTAGTATATTTAAGCCATTTAAAGTCCTATCCCAAAACTGATGGACGTAACCATCTCCCTGTGATCGCTTATTTTCTTATTGAAAATTGTCGGGGTTTAATACCTCGGACTTCAGTCCGACAATTGTCAAAAACCGCT
>PCXZ01000033.1 GCA_002762985.1 Candidatus Woesearchaeota archaeon CG10_big_fil_rev_8_21_14_0_10_44_13
AAATGTAGGTCGTGGGGCTTTACGAAGTAAACGCCCCACTTAGCATTGCCCTCGAGATGGGCGTAACCATCTCTGGTCCGGAACGTAGTTCCCCCCTCACTATTGTTGATTGCAGATTAAAAAATAGTATAACTCTTTAGAACATACTCCAACAAATCATCTTTCCATAAACTTCTCCTTGACAACATCAGAAATGATCTCATGCTCGACAACATCGTCAGCAAACTCCCCTATGAAATGCCTGAAATCCACGAACTCAGCCATGTTCCTGAAATAGGCCTCTACAATGATCCCGTCATCGATTGTTCTGCTCATGGTGTTTATGCATCTGCTCCCTGAGAGGAATTCCTTCAGGAGAAGGCTGTTCTTCCCGTCTGCAATGGGCCTTATTATGAACAATGTCCCGACAAAATAGCCAAGCTTGTCAAAATCCACCAGCGAAGAATATTTCAATACATATCTCCTCTCCGATCTCTTAAGGGATCTTGCTGCTGTGCCGATCGAAATGCCTGTCTTTTCCGCGATATCTGAAAGGCTTATCCTTGCGTTCTGCCTGAGCATCTTCAGGATGGAAAGTTCTCTCTGCTCTTTCAGCTGCTGCGTTGGGGTGTTGTGGAAGATCATGGTTCTTGCCATGAGATAGGCTGATTTTTTCCTTTTATATGAGTTTCTGTTTTTTTTCGGAAGGTTTACGGCGAATCCGAAAGGTTTCCGGAGCTATGACATTCCAAAGCCCATTTTGCTAGTTGCACTCTCGGTATCGGCTTCTGAAAACAAAAAAATATTTAAATTAAAACACCTTTATAGCCCGTAATGGGCAAGAAATGCATAATCTGCGGCCAGGAAGCGAAGTTCTCCATAAAGGATTCCTCAGAGTTCTACTGCCAGGACTGCGCTGAAGAGCAGTTCGGCGACCTTGATATGCTTGTCAAGGTCGAAGAGGAAGCGCAGAAGCTGAAGGCCGCGATAGAAGAGAACCTAAGGTTAGACAAGCAATGACGCCCATATAAGCAAAAATTTAATAAATACTCCTCCTTATTGGGCAGTTATGGATATTAATTCAACTCTTGCGAATGCCCCTTTTGTAGAAAGCGTAACGAGCCTGGCCAAAACGCTGGAGGTCCTTGTCGGGGGCATTTTCGGGTATTACATCATCTCTTTCATCTGGAGGGTCTACACATACAAGAGGAACAAGCATTTCTTCAAGAGCCTCAGGGCTGACATGCAACACATGACAGCCGCGCTCCGCAGGCTTGAGAATGAGGTCAAGAGCCTGAAAAAAGAAACGAAAGGGAATAGAAGAGCTAAGTGAAAATGGACTTCAAAAAAGACATAATAAAGCTGCTGAAGAGCGACCTGAAGGAGATAGAAATCGATGAGTCAATGCTGCAGGTCCCGCCTCATCCTGACATGGGGGATTATTCATTGCCGTGCTTCAACTTCTCGAAGCAATTGAACAAAGGCCCTAGTGAAATAGCCCAGGATCTTGTCAGGAAGATAAACCTCAAGCAGCCCATCGCAAGAGTCCAGGTGAAGGGGCCTTATCTTAATTTCTTCATAAACAAGGCAGTCATGGCCCAGGCAGTGACCTCAGAGATAGCGAAACAGAAAGCGAAATACGGCAGGATCGAGAAGAAAAAAGAGAATATAATGGTGGAATATCCTTCCCCCAACACGAACAAGCCCCTGCATCTCGGCCACGTAAGGAATATGCTCATAGGCGATTCAGTATCGGACATATTCAGTTTTCTGGGCGACAAGGTAGTAAGGGCGAATATGAACAACGACCGCGGGGTTCACATCTGCAAATCCATGCTTGCCTACAAGAAGTTCGGCAAGGGAAAAAAGCCGGGAAAGGGCGAAAAGACAGACCATTTTGTAGGCGACTTCTATGTAAAGTTCAACCAGGAAGCAGAGAAGAACCCCGAGCTCGAGAAAGAGGCTCAGGAGATGCTCCAGAGATGGGAGAAAGGCGACAAGGAGACAGTGAAACTATGGAAATTGATGAACACCTGGGCCTATGAAGGATTCGAAGAGACCTATGAGAAACTCGGAGTGAGCTTTGACAAATATTATTATGAAAGTGATTATTATAAGAAAGGAAAGGAGATTGTGAGCAAGGGCCTGAAGAAGGGCATATTCAAGAAGGATGGGAATGGCGCGATAATGGTTGAGCTTGAGAAATATGGGTTGCCAAACAAGATCCTTTTAAGGGCAGACGGTACTTCCGTTTATATGACATCAGACATATATCTCGCACAGCTTAAATTCAAGGATTATAAGCTTGACAAGTCCATCTATGTCGTAGGTTCAGAGCAGAACATGCATTTCAGGCAGCTGTTCAGGATACTGGAGATATTGGGCAATAAATGGGCCGGCAGATGCTATCACCTGAGCTATGGCATGGTCTATCTCCCTGAAGGGAGGATGAAATCAAGGGAAGGCACAGTAGTCGATGCTGATGACCTCATAGATGAGATGGTCAATGTTGCAGAAAAAGAGATATTGAAGAGGGACCCGAAGATAGACAAGAAAGAGCTGAAGAAGAGGGCTGAGGTCATCGGGCTCGGGGCATTGAAGTTCTTCATGCTGAAGATTGATCCAGCCAGGGACATGATCTACAATCCCGAAGAATCGATATCATTCGAGGGCGAGACAGGGCCGTATGTGCAGTACACTTACGCAAGGATATGCTCGATAATGGCGAAGCACGGCAAGAAGCCGAATGCCAAAGCTGATTTCAAACTCCTGACAGAGAAATGCGAGGAAGAGCTTGTGAGAAAGCTAGGGGATTTCCCTCCTGCAGTCAGGCAGGCAGCAGAGCATTACAGGCCTTCTGTCATCGCAGTCTACCTGATAAAATTGTGTCAGGCATTCAACACATTCTATCATGAAGTGCCTGTGCTGCAGGCAGAGAAAGAGGTGAAGGAAGCGAGGCTTGCCCTCATAGATGCAGTTAAGCAGGTTATTGCGAACGGTCTTGATCTGATGGGGATAGAATATGTTGAGAGGATGTGATGGGGGCCCTAGTCAAATATAAGGAAAAAAGAGAGATACCTTTAGAGGGATTAGCATGGTTGAATTTCCTACCTAAAAACCAAAGGCATTTTGTGAAGGATTGCATTGATTCTGTAATCGGATTCTCTAAGGGAAGTTACAAACCTTTTTTTCAGAACTGCGGGCTATATGCTGTCGGAAGCTCGATAACAAGCCCGCATCACAATGATGTGGACTTGGTTCTTGTAGGATTGGATTTTAGGGCGATCATTGAGTACAATAAGGCTTTTTTGATGGATCCTGAATATCTGATTGAAAAAGGCATCTTAACGGAGCCTCATGCATTTGAAGTATTGAAAGAGGAGAATGGGGAACCAACGCTCCTAAGACCTATAAGCCAGACAGATCACTGGGAGGCCAGGGGCAGGAAAGGAGTGATGTACAAAGGGAGAATATATGATTATAATGTAGACAGGTTTCTATTAGGAGGATTGGATTTAAATTCTTGTTTGGCGAATGAAAGCGATGCGAGTGATTTAGTCTATAATTTAAGAAAGCATCTGGCAAAAGATATGGGTATGGCAGTAAGTGATTTACATGGCCCCTTTGAACAGTATTTCCATTGTGAAGAGTGGTTCTTGACAACACCTTTTGTGTTATATCCTGTAAAAGGGACAGGGGGACCGATAGAATTGACGGACTCTATTTTCCCTGATGATGAAGATTTGAATCTCCCATTCCCGCCGATCCATTTTATTTTTCATACGGAAAACCTGCACGTCTCAAGCTGGAAAGAACACCAGAAGAGGTATAATCTTCCCTATATGACCTTGTATGAATGGCCAATGGCCGGCCAGAATGTCGAGAACAGGCCTGTGCTTACTCATTTAGAACTTCCTGATTTCATCGATCCTGAAGGCATTGAAAGGGTCAAGTGGAATCCTTTCTTTTCTTATTTGAAGGAACCCCCGATAGAGGCTGGATTTGATGCAGCAACCCAAACTAAAACCCTTCCAGCTTGTTTCCCTTTAAAGTGAGTCATCGGATCTTTATTGATAATTAACTTTATAAACCACCTTCTCAACTGATGCCCAATGGACATAAAGGACATAAACAAAAAATCCCTGGAAATGCACAAACAGAGGAAAGGCAAGATCTCCGTAGTGAACAAGTTCTGCCCACTCCATTCAAAAGAAGACCTGAGCTTAGCATACACTCCCGGCGTCGCAGAGCCCTGCAAAGAGATTGCAAAGGATAAATCCAAGGTTTATGATTACACAGCAAAGGGGAATTTAGTCGCTGTCGTCACAGACGGGACAGCTGTCTTGGGATTAGGTGATATAGGGCCAGAAGCGGCAATGCCTGTAATGGAAGGAAAAGCAGTCTTGTTCAAGGAATTCGGCGATGTTGATGCATTCCCCATCTGCCTTGCGACAAAAGATGTAGATAAGATTGTCGAGACAGTAAAGCTCATCTCTCCTGGGTTCGGAGGGATAAACCTTGAGGATATATCCGCCCCAAGATGCTTTGAGGTCGAAGAAAGATTAAAGGCAGAGATTGATATCCCTGTTTTCCATGATGACCAGCACGGAACTGCAATCGTTGTCCTTGCAGGCATGCTGAATGCGCTTAAGATAGTGAAGAAAAAGATTGAGAGCATAAAAATCGTGTTCAATGGCGCAGGCTCTGCAGGGATTGCTGTCGCAAAGCTGCTAAGGGATTCTGGCGCAAAGAACATCACGATGTGCGACACGAAAGGTGTCATCTACAAAGGAAGGAAAGAGGGCATGAACAAGTACAAGGAAGAGTTCGTTGCTGATACAGGCGCAAGAACGCTTGCAGATGCGATCAAAGGAGCCGATGTCTTCATCGGAGTGAGCGTTGCAGGCGCTGTCACAAAAGATATGGTGATATCCATGAACAAGGACGCTATAATATTCGCGATGGCAAATCCTGTACCTGAGATAATGCCGAACGATGCGAAGGCAGCAGGCGCAAGGATAGTCGCTACTGGAAGGTCTGATTTCCCCAACCAGGTAAATAATGTTCTTGCTTTCCCCGGCGTTTTCAGGGGGGCATTGGACGCAAGGGCCAAGATAACAGAGAAGATGAAACTCGCAGCCGCTCATGCTTTGGCAGGCATGGTGAAAACCCCGAGCGAAGAGAAGATAATACCCTCTCCGTTCGACAAGGATGTCGCAAAGAATGTCGCTGAGGCAGTTAAGAAGGCTGCGAAGTAAAAAGAGATAAAATGAACCCGATCCTATTCACCATAGGCCCATTCGAGATAAGGTATTACGGGATCCTGTTCGCGCTCGCTTTTTTCATAGGATATTTCATCCTCAGGAAGCTCGGGAGAGGGGCGAAGATAAGCGAGGACCTTATTGACACATACTTCATCTACATCTTCCTCGGCATAGTCATCGGCGCAAGGCTCGGCGAAGCCATCTTCTATGATCCAGCCTATTACTTCAGCAATCCCATTGAGATCCTCAAGACATGGCACGGCGGATTGTCAAGCCACGGGGCTTTCATCGGAGGCATATTGGCGACAATGCTTTTCTGCAGGAAATACAAGGTAAGCTTCTACAGGATTGCTGATATCATCGTGATACCTGTTGCCCTCGGCTCTGTCTTCATAAGGCTCGGCAATTTCATAAACAGCGAGATTGTAGGCAGGGTGACAGATGTCCCCTGGGCCATGGAGTTCAGGGGTTATGAAGGGCTTAGGCATCCTGTGCAGATATATGAGGCGATCATGAATTTTGCCGTATTCTGCAGCCTGTTTGCGATCAGAAGGATAAGAAAGATCCCCGAGGGATTTGTCTTCTGGAGCTTTGTCTTCATCTATTCCTTCCTGAGGTTTTTCATCGAGTTCTTCAAGGAGTATGAGACATTGGGGCCTGAATATGTCCTTACGATAGGCCAATATCTATGCATTGCATTCCTGGCTGTCAGCGCTTATGCGATCGCAAGAAAATACAGGAGATTCGTGATTAATCTGATATCATCTTAGATTATCTTAAGAAGTGAGGGAATCGCAGTTGAATTCCTCAAGATTGAACTCGTCATCATCTAGCCATGATTCAAACGTGGCTTTGACATCATCAAGGTAGTCGGTGTTTATGCTGCATTTCTTCCTGTCGCCCTCATAATCATCAACATCCTCATTCTTATCATCCAATATCTCGTCTATCTCATCCTCATCATTGCCTGCATTCTCGAGCTCTTCATAATAATTGTCAGTCATGCCTGCGCTGAGGTTCATCATCCTCATGGTGATCCCGCATTCATCATCAGTTTCGCCCGTGATATTGATCTGGAGATTGTATTCCCACGTATAATTGCTGTCCTCTGATTCGAGGTTAAGGACCACCCTGGATTCTTCGCAGTCCTCAAGGAAGCCCGTGAAGCATGAAAAACTTTTTCCGCAGTCTGCTGAAGATTTATGGAGGCATTTTGCGTCGGCTGTTCCGGGATTCTCGCATGTGTCATTCGTCCCGTCGTTGCTGTCATTGCAGCCGTCATCGCTGCAGCACTTGTATCCGACACACGCATGGTTCTCAGCATATCCGCATTCGCCGCATTCCACTGCGACGCATTTGTTGTAAGAGCATTTCTCAGCAGATGCGCAGTCCTTGTCAGTGCAGCATTCATATTTCTCGCAGGTATGTTTTGCCACGTCCAGATAAGTGCAGTCTGCGCATTCCGGGTCCTTGCATGTGCCATTGGCGCATTTTTGGTCTCCTGTGCAGCCGTCATCTGCTGTGCACTCAGGCACATACTTTTCCGGAGTCTCAGCCGTATTCCCCGGGGTAGTTGCATCTTCAGGATTAGGATATTTTGCCTTGCAGCCAGAAATCAGACAGACGAACACCAGCAGGCACATCACAATCATTATTGTAAACTTCCTTACCATATGGATGGGATATTCTTAATGTATTTAAATCTTGCGGATATTCATTTTTGAAGAAATTCTTAAAAAATTTTATAAAGGGGAGAGCCTAAATAACCTGATAACCTGTAAAGAATCGGAAAAAGAGGTATTTGATGAAGCCATTGATAGCAGGCAACTGGAAAGAGAACTGCACAATAAGAGAGGCGATTGCCCTTGTTTCTGGGATAAAAGGTCTTGTCAAGGATTCAGGCCATGCAGACATAGTTATCTGTCCTCCTTTCACGGCGCTGAGGGATGTCTCTGCTGCCCTGAAAGGGAGCAGCATGATGCTTGGTGCGCAGAATATGTTCTATGAGGAGAAAGGCGCATTCACAGGCGAGATATCCCCATTGATGCTCCTGGAGCTAGGCTGCAGGTTCGTCATCGTCGGCCATTCAGAAAGAAGGGAATATTTCATGGAGACAGACCTTGCAGTCAACAGGAAACTAAAGCTATGCCTGAAGAATAACCTCACCCCGATAATGTGTGTAGGGGAGAGCCAGCAGGAGAGGAATGAAGGGGTAACAAAAAAGGTCATTGAGAGGGAGATAACAGACGGCCTTGAGGGCATAGGCAAGAAGGAGATTGAGAGGATTGTGATCGCTTATGAGCCTGTATGGGCTATAGGGACAGGCCTGACTGCAACACCTCAGCAGGCCCAGGAAGTCCATGCTTACATAAGGCAGCTTCTTTCTGATATGTTCGGCGAAAGCGCAAAAAAAGTTAGGATCCTGTATGGCGGATCTGTGAAGCCTGAGAACACGAAGGAATTGATGGCCCAGAAAGACATAAACGGCGCTTTGGTCGGCGGAGCAAGCCTCGATGCAGGAAGTTTTGCCGAGATTGTGAAGAGAAGCGCCTGATCTTCAGTAAAATTTGATCCTAAGAAGGTAATCTAATGAATTTATCCTAAGGCACAGTCACAAATATCTTGTAAGGTCTGTCTATGAAAGGCTCCCATTTGGGGTTATCGCCTGGCTCTGCATAATCCACATTGACATCAAGGGTGTACTGGCCGGACTCTGCCGTCTTCGGCACCTCAACGCCTATCCCGAATGTCTTCTTCTCGCCTTTTGACAGGGTTTCTGTCCTTCCTACCACATCAACACCGAACAAGGAGAGTCTCTGGAAGTCTGTTATTGCCTGGCCGGCAGCATCAATCATCTTCGTGTTCTTAACGATGACCCTGAACTGCTTCTCTGTAGGGAGGACGTTCTTCACAGTTACAGCCAATGACTTGAATTTGCCCCTCTGTATGGTCTCTGTCTTCAAATGTATGCACACATTGTCAGAGGCGTAGCATGCCAATTCCCCGACTTCCTTGTCGAAATCCTCGAATTTCTTCTCGGCCATGCTTTCGCCGCCGCCGAAGATGATCGAGGCAAGGTATATCGCCATGCCGAAGACCACTATTGCCAGTATCAATGTGACTAGGAAATTCACAGAAAGCTCGATCCCTTTTTTGCTTCGCATCATTTTAGCTCTTATAGACAATTAAGATCATAAAAAAAGATAAAAAAGAAAAAATTATTTTATTATCTCATACTCCTTGACTATTATCCACATGAACAATAGAAGCACTACTGCTCCTGCGATGATGACTGCCAATGCGTCCTGCCACATGGCCCATCCCTTCGAGAAGAGGAGGTACATGCCGTAAAGCATCGTCACTGCGCCAAGCCATAAGAACTTGTCCAGGACAAGCTTCATTATCTCGAATTCCTGTTGTTGCGTTAATTTTTTCTTCTCTTTCATGATGATCACCTCAGCTCGTGACTTTCAGTGTGAAGTCAGTTGTCTTTATAGGCATTGCTTCAGGAGCCACAATACATGCGGTTTCGCTTGATGTAGGCGTGCAACCGACTATGCCTATGCTGCAGATATAGGTTCCTGGCGTGAGGGCCCCTGAAAACCCTGTACCTGATACTGCTCCTGTATCCAGCGTATCAGGCAACTTGATTATTGCGCCCCATCCCTCTGCTATTCCTGGGTCCATAGATGGCTTTGGCGGAGCCGCGACAGTTGGCAAAGATGCCTCATCCACTTCCTTTCCGTCTGCTGTCAGGCAGAGCACTATTTTCGGCGCCACTTTCTGCAGGCTGCTTGACTTGAAGTTGTAGAATCCTATCTGGGTCTTTTTCTCGCCCTTGAATTTTATCGAGACTTCGCTCTCTATTGTCACAGGCTTGTCTGAAGTGGGCTGCACAGATAGCTCTGTCACTGCCAGAGATTGAGCTACTTTCTCCCTTGCTGACCCGAATATGAAATGTATCAGCCCTAGACCGAGGCCAAGCATGATGACTGCGAAAATCAGTATCACAATCGCCTGGACCGAAAGGTTAAGGTCTGCCTTTTTAGAACGCCTAAGTATATCCATCTAATCACCTCGTTTTGCTGGATTTAAAACTTTTATAAGGGGTTTTTGGATATTTGTATATATAAATGTTTCGTTGGGTTCAAAGCCGGCCTTATAGCTCACCTGCCGTCAACTTAACAGCCCATCAAACCAAAACCTTTATATAGAACTGCTTATCCATCATTTTAGGATTTTCGGGGGTTTATTATGATAGAATTAAGATATTGTGCTGCTTGTGAGGAAGGCAATTTCAACAATTTCATTTCTGATTCGGCTACTCTTGCAGAGGGATTTATGGCCAGGCACAAAGGCCATGAGATAACAGCCATGCATGGCGGCAGATTTGAGATTGCAACATACCAAGGTGCAAGGTATTATCGTGCTAAAGAGAAAGACGGTAATTTTCTTTATCTTGTTGAAACGGACACGACATCAGGAAGGTTAGTGAGGTGTGATGAGCCTAGTCCGGGAATATTTGAAGAAGAGACTGAACCTTCTGTAGGCATAGGGAAAGCTTTAGCTATCATACTAAGAAGGTATGCGAGTCAAACAGAGAACAGGGAGGAATAAAATGAACAACCAGGTACAACCTATATTTATTTTGCCGGAAGGCACGCAGAGGACAACAGGCAGGAATGCGCAGAGGACGAACATAATGGCAGCAAAGCTTGTCGCAGAGACCGTAAGGACAACTCTCGGCCCGAAAGGGATGGACAAGATGATTGTCGACAGCTTAGGCGATGTGACGATAACGAATGACGGCGTAACGATCCTTGAAGAGATGCAGATCGAGCATCCTGCGGCAAAGATGGTCGTTGAGGTGGCGAAGACCCAGGAAGATGAAGTGGGGGACGGGACTACAACAGCAGTAGTTCTTGCGGGAGAGCTGCTCAAGCAGGCTGAAGAGCTCCTGGAAAAGAACATACATCCCACTGTCCTTGCGAAAGGCTACAGGATCGCTGCTGAAAAAGCCCAGGTCATACTGAACAACATCTCAGAGAAGGTGGGGGACAGGGATGAAGAAGTGCTGAAGAAGATCGCGATAACAGCGATGACGGGCAAAGGGTCTGAGGCCTCGAAAGAGAAGCTTTCAGAGCTTGCTGTAAAGGCTGTCCTTGAGGTATCGGAGAAAGAAGGCAGCACGATAACCATAGACAAGAACAACATAAAGCTCGAGAAGAAAGTGGGCGGAAGTGTCGATGATTCTGAGCTCATACAGGGCATAGTGCTTGACAAGGAAAAAGTCCACACAGAGATGCCTAAGAGCGTCAAGAATGCGAAGATAGCATTGATTGATGTCGCCATGGAGATAAAGAACACTGAGATCGAGGCGAAGATCCAGATCACTGACCCGAACCAGATGCAGGCATTCATGGACATGGAAGAGAAGATGCTCAAGGACATGGCAGACAAGATATCCAAATCCGGAGCCACAGTCGTCTTCTGCCAGAAAGGCATTGATGACCTTGTCCAGCATTTCCTCGCTAAGAAGAAGATCTATGCAGCAAGGAGGATCAAGAAATCTGATATGGAAGCTCTTGCAAGGGCCACAGGCGCAAAGATAGTCTCGAATGTTGATGACCTGTCCTCATCAGACTTAGGCAATGCAGGCATTGTGGAAGAGAAGAAGATAGGCGATGAGGACATGACTTATGTCAGGAAATGCAAGAACCCGAAGGCAGTCACGATATTGATCAGAGGAGGCACAGAGCATGTCATCGATGAAGTCAAGAGGGCCATGGATGATGCTATTGGAGATATAATGGCTGCTGTGAAATCAGGCAGGGTTGTGGCTGGAGCAGGAGCCTCCGAAATGGAGCTTGCAAGAAACCTCAGATTGTTCTCTGACTCACTGTCAGGAAGAGAGCAGCTTGCAGTGAAAGCATTCGCTGATGCGATAGAAGTAATCCCGAGGACATTGGCAGAGAACGCAGGGCTTGACCCTATCGACGTCCTCACTGAGCTGAAATCAGCGCATGACAAAGGCAGGAAATGGGCAGGCATAGATGTCTTCTCAGGCAAAGTAATTGACGCATGGAAAGAAGGGATCATAGAGCCATTGAAGATAAAGACGCAGGCAGTCTCGTCCGCCTCTGAAGTCGCAATGATGATATTGAGGATAGATGATGTCATCGCAGGCGGAGTGGGAAAAGGTCCGGACATGCCTCCAGGAGGGCATGGGATGCCGCCAGGCATGGGCGGGATGGAATAGGTAGTTTAGTCTTATTTTTTTATTTTATATATTCTTATTTTAGACTTTTTATAATTCTTTTATGTTTTTTCTATTTTTTAATAGTCTATGTTCTGTTTCATACTTTCTTGCATTATGACCTACTTCCATTCGCCTCCATCACTCCAACATCAGGATATGGCTCATGGCCGCTTCTTTTATTTGCACAATGTCGCAAGCCAACCGCTTCTGCGCACTTGCCAAGCTCGGTGCAGGAGGGGGACGGGGGGGACCAAGGTCCCCCCGCAAATAATGTTGATTTAAGATAGGGATTCCATATAACCAAATACACAAACACAGATTTCCTACCTATAATAATCTCCTACCGAAATCTTTATATACAATCCTTCTTTAAAACCCTTAATTAACGCTTTTCGGTTCAAAAAAAAGAGGTGCAGGAATGGCTGAGGAGAGTCAGGAAGATTATGATCTCATGCCTCATCAAGAGGTAACTAGGTTAAGAAGGGAAGTTGAAGATATAAAACAGCACCCTTTCGGTTCTACGCATGAAGGAAAAGAACTTCTGGAAGCTATAAGCGGATTATCGCAAAGCATGGATCATCTCACAGGATTGTTCCAGGAAGCTGCAGAGCAGATGAAGCTTGAGGAAAGAGAATCAGAGCTGATCGGAAAGAAGCTGGACCCTCTTTTCGGAAGGATAGATGAGCTGATAGACCAGAACGGCAAGATAGCTAAAGGGATAATCGCAGTGGCAGACATGGTGAAAGAGACCAATGTCAAAGCGAGGCCCCAGCCTGCGCCTGCCCCAAGGCCTTATCCTCAGCAGCAATTCTCTCCAGGTATAAGGGTAGAGCCTCCTGCCCAGCAGATGATGCAGCAGAATTTCCCCCCTATGGCTAACCAGGGAAATCCCTCACAGATGTCCTCTCCTTCAGGCATGCCTCCACCGCCGCCTCCATTGAATGCGCCTGAAAAGAAAGGTTTCTTCTCATTAGGAAAAAAATGAACGGCCAGGAAACAGAAACAAAGATAACCCCGTATAGCCTGAAGAATTTCATCAGGAGGGTCAATAATGCCTCTGTCAGGAAGAGATGGAGAGACTCCCAGCTTGAAGAGATAGGCAGCAGGATGAAGGAATTGAGCGGGACTTATCCTGAAGGATCGTATGGATCATATCCAGGCGCATCGGGCGCGATCCCTGAACAGGATATCAGGGTGAGGAAGATCGCAGATGCGGAAAGGACGATCGCAAGAAGGCAGATGACGGAGCAGAGGGAGATAGATATCCTCAGGGAGAATGTGAAGATGCTTGAAGAGAAATTAGAGGCATTGAGCCACATACATTCTTTTGTCACAGACACGCATGCGCAGAGGATTGCAGAACTGCAGGAAGTCATTAAAAAGTCCAGAGAGGAGAAGAAAGGCCTTGACATGATGGCCAAGGAAGAGATCCATAAGTTTGTCCTTGAGAAGGTGAAGCCGAAGGAAGATGAGAAGCAGGCCAGGAAAGAGGCGGATCTTGCGAAAAAAGAGGCGATGAAAGAGAAGGCGATAAAGATGAGATCCATACAGAAGAGCATCTCTGATGCTGAGAAGCTTTATTCCAGATTGAAGAAGAAAGGACATCCGAAGGATGATCTGCAGAGACTGAAGGTGACTATTGACAGTTATAAGAGAAGGGCAGATGAATTGAAAAAATGAGTTTTTGTTCTTTTGATAAGATGATATTTTGAAGATATAATAAAATAAGAAAGAGAGCATATGCCCTCTTCTTTTAGAAAAATAAAAACTGAAAAATTTAGATGTCTTTTGCCATAACAGTCTTCCTGCCGTTGCCCTCAGCCCTTGCGCATGCATCTGCGACAAGCTGCCTGACTTTTTTGTCTAGAGCTTCAGCGAAGTCTCCTGCTACATTGCAGCCCTTTGCTGCGTCCTTGATCTTTGCCCTTACTACTAAGAGTTCTGCCATTTTGGTTTCACCCCATTTGATATCTGATCTCTCTGGATTGCTCCAGAGCGCTTAAAACCTTCAAATATAAGGTTTTCAAGCCGAATTAAATCCCAACTAATATATAAAGTTTTCTGTTTAAAAGCAGAATTCAGGGGTTTAGGGCTGTATAAATGGCGAATTTGAGGGTTTGATACAAAAAATTTTTATAGGTCCTGGAGATAGCCCCATTATGATAAACGTCTGGGCATACGCATTGACGAGTGTTGTGGTAGTGAGCCTGGTTTCCCTGATAGGGGCCATAACGCTGTCCATCAGGGTTGAAAGACTGAGAAAGCTGCTTTTCTTCCTTGTCAGCTTCTCTGCAGGCGCCCTTCTTGGGGACACATTCATACATCTTTTCCCGCAGATCATAAGCAGGTCAGGTTTTGGGCTTGATGTCGCAGTGTATATCCTTCTGGGAATGTTATTGTTCTTCATACTTGAGAAATTCATACAATGGAGGCACTGCCATATCCCCACTTCAAAACATCATCCTCATCCGGTGGCTTTCATGAACCTTGTGGGGGATGCTTTCCATAATTTCATCGATGGCATGGTGATCGCAGGAAGCTACATCGTTTCAGTGCCTGTTGGCATGGCCACGACGCTTGCTGTTGTCTTCCATGAGATCCCGCAGGAGATAGGGGATTTCGGCGTGCTCATCCATGCAGGATTCAACAGGAAAAAGGCATTGTTCTTCAATTTCCTCTCGGCGCTTACGTCGGTATTAGGTGCTGTTGCCGTGCTTGCAATAGGGACGAAGGTGCAGGATATAGACCTGTTCCTAGTGCCTTTCACAGCAGGGGGTTTCCTTTATATCGCCGGCTCTGATCTCATCCCTGAGCTGCATAAGGAAACCGGAGCGAAAAAGGCAGTCATACAGATGATAGGATTGGTTCTCGGCGTGCTGATAATGGTTGCGCTGCTCGGTATTGAATAAGATATTTAATTATTGAATAAAATCCTGGCTAAAAAACAAAGAAAGAAATATAAAAGAAATAATAAAAAGATTTAAAGTTCTAACAAGAATTATGATACAGCTTAAAAGCCTTTCTTCTTCCTGTAGCAGTCTCTGCAAAAGACTGGCCTGTCGCCTTTAGGCTCAAAAGGTACTTCTGCTTCCTGGCCGCATTCGGAGCATGTCACTTTGAACATCTTCCTCTCTCCGCCGAATCCGCCGCCACCGAATCCTCCGCCGCCAAAGCCTCCTCTGCTATGGCCTCCTCTATTGCCTCCACCATGGCCTCGTTCCATTCTTATTCCTCCAATACCTGTTTATATATCTATTTTATATACATCAGTTCCCCTAGAAAGAGTTCCTATGTATATCCAATACCCCCTATTAAGCCCCTGTTTATAAAGTTATGGTTTTTTAACTGATGGGGAGTGGTATAATCAATAGAAACGTATGCCTAATTAGAAACCGATAAAAGCTGATAGAATC
The DNA here is from genome assembly GCA_002762985.1 of Candidatus Woesearchaeota archaeon CG10_big_fil_rev_8_21_14_0_10_44_13. Classification (GTDB taxonomy): domain Archaea; phylum Nanobdellota; class Nanobdellia; order Woesearchaeales; family UBA12501; genus 1-14-0-10-44-13. Next base: position 14,916 of record PCXZ01000033.1, read on the forward strand.
CAAAATTCACCTATGCCCCCACCAGAAGACCATCTTCGTGTTCAGATCCTTATCCATCCTGCAGAACCCGAACCTTTCGAACTGCACAACCTTCCCTTCCTCGACTTTGCTGAGGGCCTCTTCAGCAAGGCCTTCCCTTGTCGTGCCATCATCCATCAGGACTTCAGCCTTCACAAGCATCTTCCTGTCCTCTGCAGGCAGCCAGTGGATTATCTTCGCGCCTTCGCTCCTGTACCTCTCATAATCCTTGGAATGGAAGACAAGCTTCTTCCCCTCTTTCCTGAAGTTCAGGCAGTCCATCAGCCTGTATAATCTCCCTTCCCTGAAATCGTCAAAATCCTTTTTAGCGACAAAGAACCTCTTTCCTGCTGAAAATTTCCTTCCGCCTTTCTTATTCTCGGGATGCAGGTCAAGCTCGACATCCTGCTCATGGGCCCCTTCGATCGTGATCTCGACAGGATCCTCGACAAAGAAATACCTGTAAGCCTTCGGATCGATGACTTCCTTGTTGAAGGCGCTGATGGCCTTGAAAAAATCTTCCTTTGAGACCTTCTTGTCTGTCAATGTAACGCCCACATCAAGGGCATATCTGATGAAAGCTTCGGGCTGATATCCTCTCCTCTTTAGGGCCACAAGGAACGGCAGCCTTATGTCATCCCAGCCTGAGAATTCCCCCTTGTTTATCCTCTCTTTTGTCGCAGAGCATGAGAGATCGAGGTCAAGGAAATTTATCCTGCCTACAAATATGGACCGGGGTACGTTCCATCCCATGGCGTGCTGGATGAATTCCTGCCTTTTTGCATTGTCTGCATGGTCCTTGGCCCTCAGTGTGTGCGTAACGCCCAGCTCATGATCATCCACTGTCACGGCAAAATTCATGAGAGGCCATACCCTGTACTTTTTCCCTGTCCTTGGATGCTCGTCATCATTTATCCTCATCAAAGGGAAATCCCTCATCGCAGGATTATTGTGCTTCATGTCTGTCTTGAACCTCATCACTGCGTCCCCTTCCTCGAACTTCTTGAACATATCCTTCCAGAGCCTGATGTTCTTTTCAGGCGTGTTTTTCCTGCAGGGGCATTCCTGCTTTTTCTCAGAGAACTTCTTGAATCCCTCTGATGAGCATGTGCAGATGTATGCAAAACCCTTCTCAAGCATAGAGAGCGCATGATCATAATATGTCTCCATCCTCTCCGACTGTATGCACACCTCTGATATGTTGTTCTTTGTGATCCATTTCGCATCCTCGGGCAGCTGCGTGTATGCTATAGGATCTATGTTGCTTGCATTCGTATCCTCTATCCTGAGTATCAGCTTAGCCCTGTATTTCCTGCAGTATTCTGAATTCAGGCCGAGAACATAAGCGTGGCCGAGATGCATCGGGCCGGACGGAGAAGGTGCGAATCTCATGATGACCTTGGGGCCGACATCCCTCAGTTCAGGAAGCTCTTTCTTCTCCTCTTTCCTCTTCTCAAGCATCGCCGGAGCAATCCTCCCGATCTCTTTCCTTTTCTGGTCCTCAGAAAGGCCGTCTATCTCCTTCGCTGACCTGATTATCTCTGCAGTGACCTCTTCGACCTTACCCCTAAGCGATGGATTCTCACCGAGAACTTTGCCGATTATCCTTGAAGGGTCTGTCTTCCCGAATTTCAGGGAATTCTGCAGCACGTATTTCCTCACTATCTCTTTCATGCATATTATTCTGCTCAAGGTTTATTTAAATGTTTCGATGGGGTTTGATGGGCTTGAAAACGGCCTTTGCAGGCAAAAAGGAGAAATAGGCTTCTTCAGGGCACGAAAAGGTTTCTTTAGCCTTTGTTTGGGTTATAAGCCATTCAAACAAAACATTTATAAACAAAACGCGATTAATGCCCAATACAATAAAAATAGGGGGTTGTTATCATGACAAGAAAAACCAGCACAATACCTAAGGCGCCAGTCGCAAGAATCCTGATGAATGCAGGAGCAAAAAGAGTGAGCGCAGATGCAGTTGATACTTTCGCTGATGTCATAAATGACATCGCAATGAAGATAGCTGAGCAATCTTCCAAGATCGCAAAGCATTCCGGCAGGAAGACTGTCCAGGAAGGCGACATAAAGATTGCCGCGAAATAAATGCCGTGACGATCAGGCTTCGGGCTCGTGGTCTAACGGTATGACGTCGCATTGGCTTGCTTAGCACAAAAATGCGGAGACTCCGGGTTCAAATCCCGGCGAGTCCATCCAATAATAAATCATTTAATAATACATTAATAGCAGGTTATTAAAGGGTCTCGCGAGCCGGGATTTTCACCGGACAGCAGCCGATCAACAGAATCATCACGAATCGAATATCATGGTCAACCGAGGTGTTAGATGGCAGCTAAAAAGAAAACTGAAAAGAAAGAAACCAAGAAAGCAGTTAAGAAAGAAGTGAAAGAGAAACCTAAGAAAGAGGGCAGGAAGAAAGAGGCAATCAGGGAAAAAGCGGCCAAAGAGACGGCTGCAGAAAAGAAGGCAGATGCCAAGAAGACAGAAGTGAAGGCAGAAGGCAGGAAGATAAAGGGGATAATCTTCGATTTCTGGGGCACATTGGTAGAGAACGGCGTGTTCCCTTCTCCGATAAAGAGGGTAAGGTTCATACTGAGGCTTGATATGTCTTTCTCTGAGTATGTGGTCGCATTCGAAGAGGCGCTCATGAAGCAGAAATTCAGGGATCTTTATGAGGGATTCTCGAATGTGTGCAGGACTTTCGGCATCAGAGAGCATCCTAAGATGATGGACATCCTTGTCGGCATGTGGAACAAGAACAAGATGCTTGCAAAGCCTTATGATGAGACGGTAAGCGTCCTTGAGGGCCTGAAGAGCGAAGGATACAAGCTCGCATTGATCTCGAACACAGACTGCTTCTCATTGAGGGATGTGCTGCAGAAGTATGACCTTGAGAAATATTTTGATTCTGTTGTGCTCTCATGCGAGGTCAACATGCTGAAGAGCGATCCTGCCATGTTCAGGAAAGTCCTTGATGATCTCGGACTTCAGGAAGATGAAGCGATAATGGTCGGGGACAGCATAGAATCTGACATCAAGAGCGCTGACAGGGCCGGAGTGAAACCTGTCCTCATCGACAGGAGAAACAGGATGGAATTCAATGACAAGATCCTCAGCCTGAAAGAGATAGGTGAATTTATCAAGAAGGCAGAGTCAGAATAGAGCCAGCAAGAATGACAAAGATAGGCGTAATCTCGGATACCCATGACAATTATATGGGCACAAAGAAGGCTGTCGAGATATTCAAGAAGGTGAATGTCGATTTCATAGTGCATCTCGGGGACCTTATCTCGCCTCCGATGCTGAAATGCTTCGAAGGGATAAAACTCAAGCTCTGCCTAGGCAATAACGAAGGCGAACTTTTCTTCCTCATGGAAAAACTCAAGGAGATAGACGCAGAGCTTTTCAGGTATGTATGCGAATTCGAGGCTGATGGCAAGAAAGTTGCTGCTTATCACGGCCAGTCTTCAGCCATAATAGACGCGCTTGTGAACTGCGGCAAGTATGACTATGTGCTCATAGGCCATGTGCACAAGATAAGGGATGAGAGAAAAGGCAAGGTGAGGATAGTCAATCCTGGAACGCTGTTTCTCGGCGATAATGACAAGACAATAGCAGTATTGGATACGGCAATGGATAAGGTCGAATTCTACAGGGTAAGCTGATCACTTCTTCAGAATCTTCAGGCTTATCGCTTTCAGGAAATCCTTTTCTTTCTGGATATGCTGCCCTTTCATGACTTCTTTTGTGAGGAGAGCGAGCTTTGCAGCAGGTTTTTTGCCAAGGATCATTTCCATCTCGCTGAATGCCCTATCATCGCCGGAGCCGCCCATTGTGCAGAAGAAAGCGGTTTTCTTTATCCTGCCTTTTGCCTGGATGAGATAAGCCCTCACGGGCGCAGACATGTTCCATGCCCAGATCGGTGTCCCTATGATGACAAGATCATAAGAAGATGGATTTTTCACGGGTTTTTTTATTCTTGCGGCCTTTCTCAGCGTTGCGTCCCTGCCTGAAAGCAGATATCCGATCGGCCCTTCCCTGTTCTTTGTGTCTATTATCTCCTCAGTATCGGCTTTGAGAAGTCTTGCTATCTCCATGGCCACTTTTTTCGTCGTGCCTGTCCTTGAGTAGAATATGACAAGGGATTTCATAGTCAAGCGTTAAAAGTTTTGATATATAAATTTTTAGGCAGAAAGATATGCCATTGGCTTTTAACGGGGTTTCCATCCAAGATCAGGATCTGAATAATCTATCTTTTTATCGGTCAGATAAGGCAGGATCTCGAATAGCCCGCAATGATTGATATCTTTGACAGAAGGTTTGCTGCAGTTTGACATTAGTTCGCCGAAACGGTTCGCTTCCTTGTCTGTCAGCATGGACACCAAAAAAGAAGGATCTATGTCTGAAATCTCAGATATATTTCGGTACAGTTTGCGGAGTATCATCTCCTGTATTGAAAAATCTATCTTCAGGTAAAATTTCTCAAGCAGGACAGTGTATAATTCATCAAAATTTGCAAAAACACTGCCTTCACTGAAGCTGACAGCCCCTTTTTCCCTGCTTTCAGCTACCAGTGCATTCAGGGTGTTGTGCTCCCTTATCGTCTGGGTTGCACCCAGCTCAATCGCGCATCCTGGCAGATTGCCCCCATCTATATAACCATACCTCACGGCATCGTTAAGATCAGAGAATGTGAATGCAATCTTATCAGCGTATGTGACTGCAGCATGTTCCCGCGGCTCATCTTTGCCGAAATCAGGGATTGTTGTCTCCCTGTTGTGCTTCAGGATGCCTTCAAGAGTTTCGTATGTAAGATTAAGGCCTTGGCCTCTCCTCTCGACATGCTGGGCCAATACGACCCCATTGATGTTATGGCAGAAAGGGCTTCCTCTGCACTCTGAAAGGACTCTCTCGCCCAGGTGGCCGTAAGGTGTGTGGCCGATGTCGTGGCCTGCAGCTATTGCCATGCAGAGGTTTTTGTTGAGGCCGAGAGCGTCAGCTATCATAATTGATATGGCCATGACCTCACCTGTATGTATGAGCCTTGTCCTGACATGAGGGTTGTCTGGCAAGGACAGCACTTGTGTCTTGAAAGCGAGGCGTCTGTATGCTTTTGACTGGACTATCTTCAGGTAATCGCCAAGAAAAGGATCCTTGACCTGTTGATCTAGGTCCTCCTTGTACTTCCTTCCAATTGTAGAAACACATCCTTCCATAAGAACACCCTTAAGTGGATTTATTTAAATATTGTGTACCCGTCGGAAAATCAGTGATGTAATCGTCACCGTTTGGTGTTTAATCTCACTTAGAAAAACTTTTTATACAAAACCAGGCTAACAATGCCCATGATCCAGGAAACAGTAACATTCCTCAACAGCAAAGGAGAACAGCTGCATGGTGTGATAAGGGTGCCGGAGGGCAACGGCAAGTTCCCTGCAGTTGTGATATGCCATGGCTTTGACTCGAATAAGGACAATGAGTTCATCTTCAGTCTATGGGACAATATATCCCGGGCAGGTTTCGTCTGCATGAGGTTTGACTTCACCGGCCACGGAGAGAGCAAGGGCTCTTTCAGGGATTTCACGATAACGCAGGAGATAAGGGACGTGAAGAATGCTGTTGAGCTGCTGAAGACAAGCGGAGTTGTTAATGAGAAAAAAATCTTCCTTATCGGGCATTCGCTCGGCGCATCTGTCGCAATTCTTGCCGCTTCGGAGGAGAAGATAAAGGCGGTCGTGGCAATCTCAGGCATAGCAAGGCTCGATGATTTCATAAGCTCAAAGTTCTCAGAGCACCAGATAGCAGAATGGAAAAGGAAAGGCTATGTCCAATTCTATGACTTTGACGAGCTCAGCACAGAACTTCTAAAGGACATAGAGAAGCATGATATACTTTCAGCGGCCGGCAGACTCAAGTGCCCATTGCTGATAATGCACGGCACAGATGACACCAGCGTGCCTTCTGAGAATGCAAAGGAAATATTCTACCATGCAAAAGACATAAGGAAACTTGAGCTCATTGAGGGCGCTGACCACAGATTCACGGCCCCTGCCCACAGGGAAGAGCTCATCAGCATGATAACCGGCTTTCTCGCAGCAAACCTTAAGATGAAGTGAGGGGATCATATCAGTTATGTTAATAGGTTATATCAATAAGCAGTAAAAGTTATGTCTGCCTTTGACATCTTGTGATAAAAATCCATTTCAGGGAACTTCTTCCTGGATTCAAAGATTGCCTGGTTCAGCCCTTCCCAGAACAGGAACCATCCTGCCGGCTCTAAAAGAACTATCATGAAGTTCTTTAAGAAGCCCCAATTGCCGGATTTGAAGAGGATGAAGGTAGTTATCAGCATTATCACGATGCCCGCAAAAATGAAATTCACCCCTCTCTTGACAACCCTTCTTGACTCATCATGCATCATGCTATGGTGCTTCCTGAAATGCTCTCTCATCCTCCTTTTTATCAGGCTTTCATTGGCGATATCCCTTTTGTCTGCAGGCATAATGAAGATTAGCTCTATCGTGCCTTCTGCCTTGTCCCTGCTGGCCCTTTTTGCCTCCTGCAGGAAATCGTCAGACAATGCCCTATTCTGGTAAGGCCTTGGATCAAAATCTGAGAAGATATCATCATAAGTGTCTAACGCCAGGCTGATCTGGCTCTTCTCGACAAGCTCGTGTTTCAGCTGCACATCCTTGTTTAGCGGGATGCTGCTTTTAGGAGTATTCGCCCCTGGATTCCTTTCCCCTTTTTTCTGCTCATCTTCCATAATATGGGCGAAACATCTTCGGTTTATATATTTTTCTCAGCAAAATTTAAATATCCTCCATCACAATAAGGGCTTATATGGCACTAAAAGCAGTCATAATGGCGGCAGGCATGTCCACTAGGGCTTACCCTCTCACGCTCACAAGACCGAAGCCATTGCTCAAGGCGGCCAACAAGACGATCCTGCAGCATAATCTCGAGCAGCTGCAGGAGACCGGGCTTTTCGATGAATTCGTGATTGTCGTAGGATACAAGGCAGAGATGATACAGCAGGCATTCGGCAAGGAATTCATGGGCATCAGGATAACATATGCGAAGCAGAAAGAGCAGCTTGGCTCAGGGGATGCCCTGCTTGCTGCAAAGCCTTTCCTGAAGAAAGAATTCCTTGTTATGAACGGCGATGACCTTTATTTTGCAGAGGATATCATCAGGATGGTGAATGAGAGGTATGCCGTGCTTTCCAAAAAAGTGAAGGATCCTGAGAGATACGGCGTCTATGTCGTCGCTTCGGGCTATGCGAAGATGCTTGTGGAGAAGCCGAAGGAATTCATCTCCAATACTGCAAACATAGGCTGCTATAAGCTGGATATGAAAGTCTTCGATTTCGAGAAGGAGATCGAGGAGTCTGAAAGAGGGGAGATGGAGATAACTGATTTCATCTCCGAGCTCATGAAGAAGGAGAAAGTCAAGGTGATCGAGGCAGAGAGATGGTGCCCCATAGCTTATGCATGGGACCTGCTTGCTGCGAATGAGCTCATGCTCAAGGATATCAAAAAGGAGATCAAAGGGGAGATCGAGGCTAATGTGACCATGAAGGGGGAGGTCATTGTCGGCGAAGGCACTGTCGTGAAATCAGGGGTGTATATCGAAGGTCCTGTCGCCATAGGCAAGAACTGCGCTATCGGGCCAAATGCATACTTGAGGGCCTCGACTTCCATAGGGGATAACTGCAAGATAGGCCATGAGGTCGAGATAAAGAATTCCATAATCTTTGATAATTCTGCTGTCCCCCATCTCTCTTACATCGGCGATTCTGTGATAGGCGAGAATGTGAATATCGGGGCAGGGAGCGTAACGGCCAATCTTCGGCATGACAAAGGCATAATAAGGACTTCGATGAAAAAAGACATTGAGGGCGAAGTGAAAGAGGATATCATCGAGACAGGACTGCACAAATTCGGGACAATCATAGGGGATAATGCGAAGATAGGGATAAAGACGATAATATATCCCGGAAGGAAGATCTGGCCCGGGATGAGCACATTGCCGGGGCAGAAGGTCGATGCGGATGTGGAATGAATGCCCATCAAAAAACTCTTCTTCGCGACATCAAACAGGCACAAATTCGAGGAAGTCAGCAGGGTATTTTCGAAATGGGGCATTGAGCTTGAACAGGCAGATATAAAATTTAAGGAAGACAAGACAAAGACTATCCAGGGGATAGCGGCAGAATGCGCAAAGAGCGCCGCAGAAAAGCTCAAAAAACCTGTGATTGTCGATGATACAGGAATTTTCTTCGTCGCTATGGAGAACTGGCCGGGAAATTCACCCAACGATGTGTTCCAGCAGATAGGTTATGACGGATTGTTAAAGGCACTCGAAGGAAAGACAAGGGAAGCCTATTTCGAGACTGCCGCAGCATACTGCGAGCCAGGGCAAGAGCCCGTTGTCTTCACAGACAGGCTTGAAGGCACAATCACCCATGAGGTTTTCGGAGTGAACAAGGACACAATGCCCTACAACAGGATTTTCATAGCAAAAGGATTCAAGGAACCGAATGTGTTCCTTGCGCCTGAAGTGAAAGAGAAGATATCCCACAGGACAAAGGCTTTCATGAAGCTGGCGGAGTATGTTTCGCTGCAGGACAAAGGAGAAAATATATAAATTCTTGAGTTATTAAAGGGCATATGAGGGGCATACCAGGCAATCTTGCTTTACAGATTGAAGAGCACAGAAGCTTTTCTGCGGAGGATTTAGGTAGGATTTACCCCTTTATAGAGCCGCCTTCTCCTGATCATAGGGGCCCTTATAGTGAGCCGGGCATGCAGCCAAAACCGGAAATAATAAGAAGGCTGCCGGTTGTTTTTCCGAATCTTGCATTGGGTTATAATGATGAATTTGATGTCCTGGTTCTTGAAAACCATGACAAGAAGCTAAGCGGCATCATAGACAGGGAGATAATACAAAATATCCACTCACCACCATACAAAACAATAAACATCCGTTCTGTCGGCACGATTAATTCCGCTTTGATTTCCCTGTTGGAGGGACATTATAATATTGTGTCCAGTGTGCTTGAAACAGAGGAAAGCAACCAGGCAGGGCTTGAATTCTCAAAGCTTGTGAAACTGATAAAAACGGATGATGAGAGAATAATGCGCATACAGGACAGATACAAAAATGTGCCTGTCATACTATGTGAGCCGGATCTGTGCGAGTTGGATGATGCTGTTTTTGCGATATTCCTTAAAACAAAGGCTTCAAATCACTCATGCCATGTTTTCCCGTACACCGACAAGAATTACACTGTCGCAATAAAACATTTCTTCGGGATGGACATTGATCCAAGGAAAGTGCCTTATTTTATGCTTAGAGAAAAAAACCATATGGATGTATGAAAATTTATAAATAACCCTGTTCCTTAATTGATAAGGGTGAAACAATGACAGACTGCATATTCTGCAAGATAATAAAAGGGGAGATACCCTGCTTAAGGATATATGAGGATAAGGATGTCCTTGCTTTCCTGGATATCGCGCCAGTGAACAGGGGCCATGCGCTTGTCATACCCAAGAAACATTATGCCGATTTCACTGACATGCCTGATGAGGCTGTCAAGCAGGTCTTTGTCGCCGCAAAGAAGGTTGCAGATGGTGTCATGAAAGGGGTGAATGCGAATGGCTTCAATCTTGGGATGAACAACAGGAAGGTTGCAGGACAATTGGTCATGCATGCCCATGTCCATATCATGCCCAGGTTTGAAGGTGACGGATTTAAGCTTTGGGAAGGGAAAAAATACCTGGAAGGAGAGGCAAAGAAAGTGATGGAGAGTATAAATAAGAAGTTGAAATAATACCTTTTTGAGGGTTATTTAGTTGGGGGTAGTTTTTCGATATGCACGCCACCACGATGGCGGCTGGACGGATTTTTCGCTACGCTCAAAATCCTACTCGCCACCCCGTAGGGGGCAACCCCCGGCTCGTCCAGCGCCATGGTGGCGTGCGCGAGGCTGGGGATGGGCCCTCCGGGCTGCCGAGCAGGACACGCGAACGTAGTGAGCGTGGCCGTAGCACCGCCACCCATGGCGCTATCAATATGATTATTGATACCCCCTATGTACCCCCAAAACCTTTAAAAACCCTTCCTGTTTCTTTTTACGCTATTGCCGGTGTAGCTCAGTGGTTAGAGCGCAACAAGGCCATTTAAAGGTCTGGCGAGGCTCATAAACTAACCAAGTGGAGTGACGTTGAGGTCGTGGGTTCAAGTCCCGTCACCGGCATTTATTTTTTATATGGGGGGGATGATGTTAGACTTCAAAACAGCCCAGACAATACTTGATAGGCATAGATTAGGCAAGCTGACTTCTCTCAAAAAACATGATACAGGCATTACAGGAAGCGTCTTTGAGATGAATGAAAATTACATCCTGAAGATGCAGATGGATGCAGAAGACAATCTTAGGCTTGAAAGGAATGAATGGGCATGCAGGATTCTCGGCAGGCATGGGATAAAAGCGCCTGAGGTTGTCGCTGTGAATATGACCAAAGATGCGCTCCCTTCAAAATACATCATAATGTCCAAGATTGAAGGAGACAACCTGAGTGATGTATGGAAAAAGCTTCCAGAAGACATGCAGCGAAAAGTCTTCTTTGATTATGGCAGGCTGATGGCACAGTTCCATGATATCAGGATGGACAGGTTCGGAGACCCTGTTGACACTGCCCGCCAGTCCGATGACTGGCATGACTGCATAAAGGCAATATACATCAACTTTTATTGCTATATCGGGAAACACAATATCCTCCCTAAAGGGATATTGCAGAGGGTAAATGATTTCTTCAAAGAGAATGATGGGCTGCTCCATATAAAAACAAAGCCTGTCCTTATACACAATGACTTCCAGGCAAAGAACATAAAATACTTGGATGGAGAACTGAACGGGATATTTGATTTTGATGAGTGCCTTGGGGCGCACAATGAGATGGACTTCAAGAAGGTCTGCATGCCATTCAAGAGTGAGAAAGTGTGGCTGAGCGAGATAATGAAGGGCTATAGGTCAGCAGGGACCATTTCAAATGGGTTTAAGGAGAGGATAAAACTTTACGAGCTCAATTTCTGCCTGAAGGTCATGGTGTTTGTGCATTCCAATAACCTTGCAATCAACAGCATGAGGGATAAGTATATCGGAGTGATTGATAATATACTGACAAAAGAATGGGATTTTTTCGAACCATCGGATCAATCAAATCCATCAGATCATATCATAAGGCTGAAGAAAACCTGATTCTCATGGAACAAATAACAACAAAAGACGGCTCTGTGACATACCATAGCGAAGAGTATGGCGAAGCATACCACTCTCTGACAGGAGCCAAGGAGGAAGCGATAAAGAAATATGCAGAGCCTTGCAGGATTGCGGAGCTTGCGAAGGATCAAGGAGATATTACCCTACTTGATGTCTGCTTCGGCCTCGGATATAATTCCGCTGCTGCGATAGACGCTGCCCTGGATATCAATCCTGCATGCAGGATAGTGATAATAGCCCTTGAAAATGACCAGAAGATCCTTGATGAGACGGGGAATGTCAAGCCGGATTTCAGGAGTTATGGAATCATCAAAGAAGCTGCGCAGAAACATGAGGCGAAAAAAGGCAATGTTGAAGTTAATATCCTGTTTGGCGATGCCAGGAAAAAAATAAAAGATATCAATGAAAAAAGAAGTTTTGATGCTGTCTTCCTGGACCCTTTCTCACCGAAGAGATGCCCTGAGCTGTGGACAGAAAGGTTCTTAAGCGATATCCACTGCAGGATGAAGAAGGGGGCGATTCTTGCCACTTATTCCTGCGCCAAACTTGTGAGAGAAAACATGAAAAAAGCAGGATTCGAAGTGAAAGACGGGCCTGTTGTGGGAAGGCGGGCCCCTGCGACTTTGGCTATAAGGAGATGAAGCGGAAAAAAATAAATAACATTTAAATATAACTTATTGATAACCGGTATTATGGACGAGATGAGGGTAAAGTGCAGGCAGTGCGGCAGGTATGCCAAGACGAATGAGTTTGTTCTTGATCACGGCTATAAGATGATGGTATGCCCTGCATGCGTTAAGGACAGGAAGCTAAGGGAAGATGTCCATAGGGAAGTTGATGCCCAGAGGCAGGCGAAGAAGAAAGAAGGCATGGAAGAGGTCGCAGAGAAGTCCGCAGGCTGGGACAAAGAGGATGAATACCTGAATAAGCTTCATGCTGCAAAGATGAAGAATACGGTCAAAGTGGAGTACGTGACAGATGACAAGGTCAAATATACCTGCGCAAAATGCTCTTACAAGTTCATCTATGACATGACAAGAAAGATGCCGCCCGGATGCCCTTATTGCGGAACAGGCATAATGAAGATGACATTCTAAAGCCTGAAGCGGCTGTTCAGCTTACTGCCATTTCAAAACAAAGAATTATCCTAGACAACCCTTATCTCTTTCACATCAAAATATCTCCTGACATTATTCTCAAGATTCCTAAGGTTCTGGGCATTCCTCCCTATTATCAGGCCTTTTGTCTGCGTATCAGGCCCTGTTATCATGATGGTGCCGTCCTCGTTCTGATCGACCCTCTCGACTTTCAGGGGAGCGACCATGTTCCTGATGAAATCAAGGATATTAGGATTGAATTCCACTACCCTTATGTTCTTATTCATCTTCTCCTTGAGTATCTTGACGTTCACGGCCTTCTTTCCGAGCGCCCTTCCGAGCTGGCCTGGCTGCACTACGAAAGTTATGCAGTTGAGGACAGTGTCCAGATAGCAGTCTTTTATCTGAGCCCCGGTTATCCTCTCGAACAGAGACATGAACCCCATCAGAGAAACATCGTATTTTATTTTCATTTTAAAAAATTTGAACAATCACTCCTTCTTGACGCCCATGACTGATATCTTGAACTGCTTCTTGCAGATTATGCCAAGCTCGTCGCTTGGGACATCAAGCTCTTCTATCTTCGCATTGGACAGGGCCGCGTAATGCTTTATGTCTCCCTTCACATCAGAAGGGCAGTTTGATGACAGCAATACCTTAGATACCTTGCCAAGCTTCAGGTTCTTTATAGTCTGGTCTGTTCCGACAAATGCTTTCTTGTCTTTCACAAGTTTTTTCAGGTCTTCCATTTTAACTCCTTATTCAGTCTTTTCTGCTTTTGTATCCGTTTTTTTATCCCCTAATCCCTCTTTTCTTACCTCTGTGATCAGGCCAGGCAAAGCTGTTCCGAGAGGAACAGGCTGGTTTATCATCACGTTCTCTACGACTGAATTCAGCTTGTCCTCTTCCCCCACAAGGGAAGCATCTATTATATGCTTTATCGGCGTCTCAAAAGATGCCCTTGCAAGCACAGATGATTTCTCAGAGATTATGCCGTACCTTGTGATGCCCTTTATATCCCCGCTTGAGCACATCATGTCCGCGACAAGCATCACATGCCTCTTGTCTATATTGAGGCCCTGGCTGTCGATGACCTTGAATATCTCATCTATGATGGCCTGTCTTGCAGCCTCTATCCCCAATACCCCTGCGATCTCATAGATGTCGTTTGATCTTGTCCTTGTATGATCCACTGCCTCATGCTCAAGGACCTTTTTCAGGTTGCTCCCTGCTGTCACGATTATGAACTCGTCCCCCCTCTTGATGGGCAATACCTGGGATATGCCTTTTATCCCCTGCAGGACAAGATCCTTCACCTTCTCCTTCAGCAGGTATACTCCGTTAAGTGTTGTCTCCTTATTCTTGCTCTTGAGTATGAAACTGAGCCTGTCTTTGCCCTGTTTTGATGTGACCTTGAAATTCTCTTCTACATCCCTGATGACCGGAGTAGGCGTAAGCCCCACTTCCTTCAGCTTTGAATCATCGAGAGTCAGCCCTATTGAAAGGTCTGCGACATTGATCTCGAATTCCATCGCAACATCCTTCACTTTTGTCTCTTTTATCTCGAGAGCTATCTTCTTGATGTCTTTCCCTGTAGAATAAGGCTTTTTCAGGAATATCTCCATCATGGGCGTGCTTATCTCTTTCCTTCCGTCAAGTATCTCTATTATCCTGGGAAGGCCTGTCGTGACGTTCATCTCAGAGACTCCTGCAAAGTGGAAGGTGTTCAGCGTCATCTGGGTGCCCGGCTCGCCTATGGATTCTGCAGACACCAGGCCTACAGCCTCTCCTGCCTGGACCTTGACAGTCTCATATTCCTCGACAACCCTGTCAAGCACTTCCTTCAGTTTTGCAGAGCTTATCTTCTCAGGAAGGCTGCTCTTTATATCTGAGATTATCTTCGGGTTAAGCTTCATTTCATATTCGCTGAATAATTCGTCTGCGCTCTTGTCCATTTTTTCACCGTGAATCCATATATTTCATACATTAATTTTTATGCGTCTTTGATATGCTCTTGGTATATCATATATTACATTTGATTATCTTGATTTGACAACGTCATCTATTATCCTCTTTATGTCTATCTTTCCGCCTTCGCTCTTCGACACATCAATCCCGTCTTCGCCATATGCGAACTGTATGATCTTCCTGCTTGCGTCCCTGACCGTGGTGTCATATTCGACCTTCAGGTCCTGCAGTGAGTTTGCAAGCCTCCTGTAAAGGTATCCTGATTTTGGCGTCCTCAATGCAGTATCCATCAGGGAATCCCTTCCTGTCATCGAAGCGAAGAAAAATTCATTCGGGCTCATCCCGCTCTTGAAGCCGTGCCTGATGAAACCTCTGGCGCTCGGGCTTAGGTCATTCTTCCTGAAAGTAGGCAGCGACCTTTCTGTGAAACCGATGTCTATCCTCTTGCCCCTCATAGCCTGCTGGCCTACGCATGCGGCCATCTGGGCCAGGTTGATCGTTGTTCCCCTTGAACCGCTTGTCGCCATTATGTAAGCACCGGTCTTTGTCGAGACATTTGCCGCGACTACGTCTCCTGTCTCGTTTCTTGCCCTGTTCAGCGCTCCAAGTATCTTAAGTTCAAGTGTCTCGAGCGTGGTCTTTCCCGGGAAAGCCTCGAGCTCCTTCTTATGGAAAGAATCGATAAGCCTGCTTACCTCTTCTTCAGCATTGTTGAGTATCTCCTGTATCTTTTTCACAGAGTCCTCTGGCAGATCGACATCTGATATGGCGACTGAAAACCCTCTCTTAAGGAGAGTATAGACTCCCAGTTTTGAGATCTTATTCAGAAGGTCTATTGTGGCATACTGGCCGTATCTCTTATGCAGGTTCCTCAACAGGAATCCTGAACCATGGCCCAGGTTCGCTGAATCCATCACTCCTGAAAGGAGTTTTCCGTCTTTTATATAAACGTAGGAATCGCTCTCGCACCTGTCATTCTTCCATCTTGGGCAGTCCTTGCATGGTTTTGATTTTGTAGGGCATGATTTAGCCCTTCCTACGAAGCTGAAATCCTTCGGTATCAGCATGCTGAATACCTCTTTTCCGGTTATAGTCTTCTTGTTAGGCAGCTCTGAAAAGTCATCGACTCCCACCTGCGCGAGTATCTGCACAGCTTCCTCCCTTGTGAATTCAGATTCTTTTGTGAGTATATAATTGCCTGAGATGCCGTCCTGAACGCAGCCTATTATGCTCAATCCGTATCTTGGGCTTATGAGCTGTGTCTCGACAGCCATGAGTATCTCTGCCTCTGCCCTTGCCTCCTCATTCTGCGGCACATGCAGATTCATCTCGTCTCCGTCGAAATCTGCGTTGTATGGGTGGCATACTGCCGGGTTCAGCCTGAATGTCTTGCCGCCGAGAACCCTTACCCTATGTGTCATCATGGACATCCTGTGCAGAGAAGGCTGCCTGTTGAATATGACCACATCGCCGTCCATCAGGTGCCTTTCAACGATATAACCCGGCTGCAGTTCCTCTATGATCTGCTCGTGGGTCTCATCTGTTATCTTCTTCTTCTTTCCGTCCGGCCTTGTCAGGTAATTGCATCCGGGGTACTTCTTAGGGCCCCTCTTGACGAATTCCTTTAGGTATTCGAAGTTCCATTCATTGACCCTTTCAGGGACAGTGAGTTTCATCGCGACTATCATTGGGACGCCCACTTCGTTGATGTTTATCATCGGATCAGGGCTTATGACTGTCCTTGATGAAAAGTTTGTCCTCTTGCCTGCAAGATTATGCCTTATCCTTCCCTCCTTGCTCTTTATCCTCTCAGATATCGTCTTGAGAGGCTGGCCTGACCTGTGCCTTGCAGGAGGAAGCTGTGCGATGTCATTATCAAAGAAGGTAGTTATGTGGTACTGGAGCAGGTCCCAAAGGTCCTCTATGATTATCTCCGGGGCGCCGGCATTTATGTTCTCGAAAAGCCTCTGGTTGATCCTTACTATGTCGCCAAGCTTATGCGTTAGGTCATCCTCGCTTCTCTCTCCTGATTCGAGCGTGATTGAAGGCCTCATAGTCACAGGAGGTATCGGCATGATCGTCAGGATAGCCCATTCAGGCCTTGCGACTGCAGGATTTATTCCGAACATCTTGCAGTCCTCGTCTGATACCTTCTCAAGCCTTGTCCTGACCTCTATAGGTGAAAGCTTCTTCTCGCCTTCCATGAAAGTATAAGGCTTCTCAAGCACTATCTTCTGCTGCTTTGCCCTGCAGTAAGGGCATTTGTTCACTGTCTTGAGCGTTGTGATTATCTCCTTTATCCTCTTTCTCTTCTCGTCCAGACCCGAGTCCCTCTCGATCTCCTGTAGCTGCGATGAATACTTGCTTATCTTATTCTCTGGTATCAGGATCTTTCCGCATTCCTTGCATGTGCATCTGAGTATGTCAAGCGTGAGCCCCACGAAATTTATGTGGAGGATGGGCCTTGCGAGCTCTATATATCCGAAGTGGCCGATGCATTCCTTCAGTTTTGAGCCGCATGTCTTGCATTTTAGGCCTGGGTCTATGACTCCGAGCCTTATGTCCATCAGGCCGCCGTCAACAGGATAACCTTCCTTATCATAAAGTTCAGGTGTCACTATCTTCGCGCTGGCCATGCCTTTTATCATCTTAGGCGACAGCATGCCAAATACGACCGAGCTGACCTGTTTGTATGTGAATCGTTCCCGTTCTGCCATCTTTATCTTTTCTCCTTATTTGTTTGTAAGTGACCTGTTTGTTTATCAGTATTTTGTCTTCAGTTTCAGCTTTGGATAGACTCCCAAAGACTTGAACTCATCCAATATGAGCTTGAAAGCGTAGGATATCTCGATATCGGTTATCTCTACATTATCGCCGCATATCGGGCAGTATCTCGCATCCTTGAACTCATTATAGATCGCTATTGTCCCGCAGCTTTCGCAGACCGGGGCGATCGTCCTGTCAGAGTCGAATCTCTCCTTGAGCAATAATGAGGCTCCATGAGCTACGAATGTGTCTTTTTCCATCTCTCCCAGCCTGAGGCCTCCTTCTTTTGCCCTTCCTTCTGTAGGTTGTCTTGTCAGAAGCTGGATGGGACCGCGCGCCCTTGAGTGGATCTTGTTCGAGACCATATGCCTTAATTTCAGGTAATACATGTTTCCGACGTATATCTTCGCGTGATACTGCTCGCCTGTCTCGCCGTCATAGAATGTCTCTGTGCCGTTCTCCCTGAAACCCATCGAAAGCAGCTCTTTCCTGAGGTCTGCTTCCGGCTCGCCTACGAAAGGCGTCCCATCGACATATCTTGCTGCCAGGCCTCCCACTTTTCCTGCGACAATCTCTATCATGTGTGAAAGCGTCATCCTTGAAGGGACTCCGTGAGGCGAGAACAGCAGGTCAGGCACTACGCCAGATGCGCTGAAAGGCATGTCTGCAGGAGGCACTATCAGTCCGATGACTCCTTTCTGCCCGTGCCTTGACGTGAATTTGTCGCCTATCTCGGGAATCCTCTGGTCCCTCATCCTTACCTGGACAAGCTTGTTGCCCTCCTCGTTCTCTGTGATAAGTACGAAATCGACGACTCCTTTCTCGCCGTGCTTCATTGAGAATGAGCTTTCCCTTCTCGTGTTCGATGTCAGGCTGTATTCTTCCATCAAGCTTAGGAATCTTGGCGGCGAAGTCTTGCCTATTATGACATCTCCCTCTGCGACATCCGCCTCAGGGTAGATTATGCCGTCGTCCTCCAGCATCCTGTAATCCTTCTCTGATTTGTAGCCCTTGACATCCTTATCAGGTATGGAAATCTCGTCTGTCAGCCCGCCAGGATACCTCAATTCTTCTGATATCGCCGGCCTGTAATATGAAGATCTTGCGAAACCCCTGTCTATGGAAGCCCTGTTTATGATCACTGCGTCCTCCATATTATATCCCTTGTAGCTCATGATCGCGACTACGATGTTCTGCCCTGCAGGATGTTTCTCATAGCCTGACAGGTCATTTATTATCGTATTGACTACAGGAACCTGGGGATGATGCAGCACGCTGACATCCATATCCATCCTAACTGCAAAATTCGCGGCGTAAAGTCCAAGAGCCTGCTTCTGGTTCTTTGAGCCCATGCTTATCCTTGCTCCCGGGCTGTGGTTTGCATAAGGCACCAATGATGAGCATAATCCCAGCATATCTACAGGCGCGATCTCAAGATGTGTGTGCTGCCTTGTCAGCTCGCTCTCGAAGAATGCCACCAGCGAATTCTCTTCCTCTTCTGCATCAAGATACTCGACAACGCCCTGCTTGACAAGGTCCGTGAAGGAGATTTCGCCTTTCTCGAGCTGCTGGACATGCCTGTCTGTGAGCAATGGCCTTCCATCCTTCACGACTATCACTGGCCTCCTTACCCTTCCCCTCATGTTCTCTATCCTTACCTCATCCTTGGCCTTGTCGTACCTCAGATTGATGTTAGATGAAAGTTCTGCTCTCCTTCTGCTGTCCACTATCTTCTGCACGAAGTCCTCAGGGTTCTCGATCTCCCCTACAAATTTTCCGTTAAGGTAAACATCTGTCATTTTGTCTCGTTTGGTTATGTTTCGTTTGGTTATGTTTCGTTTGGTTATGTTTCGTTTGGTTTTGTCTCGTCTTATTTTTTCACGATCTGATTCTCATGGTCTGATCATGATCATTTGAGCGTCTTCAGGCCCATATTCTTCAGTGATTTCAGCAAAGGCTCTTCTGTCTCGTCTTCTGAAACCTGTGCCAGCAATGCTAGGTTCTTTCTCAGCCCGATGTTCGTTCCTTCAGGCGTCTCTACAGGGCAGAGTCTTCCCATATGCGTGGGGTGAAGCCCTCTTGCCTCGAAGTTCTCCTGGGTAGCGCTCAATGGGCTTATGACTCTCTGCAGATGGCTCAGTGTCTCCAGGAAATTCAGGCGCTGGATCCTCTGGCTTATGCCTTTCCTTGCGCCGACCCATGATCCTGTCGCCATGGAGCTGTATATCCTCTGTGTGAGCAGCTTGTCCCTTATTATGACTTTTATTGACGGGAATTTCCCTCTCTTGACTATCCTCTGGAAATTGTAAAGCAGGTCCTGTATCAGGACTTTGAGATTGACCCTGAAAAGATCAGCAAGCAGGTCTCCGCTCAGCTTCAGCCTCTTGTTCATGTAATGGTCCTTGTCGTCCACTTCAAGCTCTTTGTTCGAGGCCATTATGAATTTTTTCAGGAGCTTGCACAGGTTGTATGCCTTGTATATCCTGTCCCTCTGCTCTGTGCCGAGGTGAGGCAGGAGGTATTTGTCGAGTATCTCCTTCGTCTTCTCCACCCTTATCTCTTTCGACTGTGTTATGCCTATCTTCTTGGCGACATAATCCATCGCATCCTCTTCTGTCTTTATGTCCACGCATTCGTAAAGATTGATCAGGAGCTCATTGTACATCTTGTCCTTCGATATGAACTTGACTATCTCCTCGTCCTTGGTCAGACCGAGCGCCTTAAGCAATATGATGATGGGCACTCTCTTCACTCTTGTGAAGCTCAGGTAGAATATGCCGTTCTTCATCTTCTCGAATGAATGGGGTATCTTGAACGATCCTTTCTCAGAGAAAAGCTTGCCTGAGAATTCGCTGACGCCTGTAGAGTTCTGCTCGACAAGCATCCTGTTGGCTGCCAGATCCTCGACTGATACAAGGACCTTCTCTGTGCCATTGACTATGAAATATCCGCCCGGGTCATCAGGGTCCTCGCCTTTCTCTATCAGCTCTTCCCTGCTCAATCCGTTCAGATGGCAGAATTTTGATTTTAGCATGATGGGGATGCTGCATATCTGCGTGGTGAACATCTCCCTCTGCACGCCGTTTATGTGCGCAGATACATCGATGAAGCACGGAGCGGAATAAGAGAGCTTCCTAAGCCTTGCATCTATGGGATAGATGTTCTTCTTAGAGCCGTCCGCTTCTGTTATCGTGGGTTTCTCGACCCATATCTTGTCTATCTTGATCTTGAATTCCTCCACATTATGGGGGATGATGGTGGGCTCTATATCCTTGTTCTCCTCGACTATCTGCTGAAGCTCTTTCTCCAGGAAATTATTGAATGATTCTATGTCTGAAGCTACAAGGCTGTTCTCAGCAAAATAGCTCTTGATCAGTATCTTTGCCCTCTCGTTCATTTTTATGAGACCCCTCTGTAGAATACCGCATCGCCTGCGGTCGTGCTTTTCCTGTAGATCTTGATCACATCGCCGGTCTGCACTTCAAGATGCTCTATCGCAGAATCATCTTTGCTTATCTTGGGCAGCTCTTTTATCGAAATGCCGTACTTTTCATACAGCTCTTTCTTCTCTTTCTCGCTCAGCTTGGTATGCTTAGGTATAAGAATGTGTTTGGTGATGTCAACCTTAAGTTTTGCCAACTTTTCCCTCCAATGAACATGATTTTGTGATTTTCAGTTTTTCTGATCTTGTTTATTTTTGATTATAACGGGCCGGAAGGGATTCGAACCCTCGACCACTTGATGTCTGCTTGCCTGATTAAAAGTTTCACCATCTCTTATCCAAGTGCTCTACCAGGCTGAGCTACCGGCCCATTTGTGGCGTTTTGATTGGTTTTTTTGATATTTTTGGGCTTGTTTTCCTGTTATTAATCATGATATACGCCCTGGCCGGGACTTTCAACAGCTTTAAGCATTAATTGGCCGGTCTTTTATGATTTTTATGAGCATTTAAAGTCTTTTTCTGGCAAAAAACGGCTAAAAGCATTTTTGAACCCGGGTCAGAGCCTCGACAGGGCTCTATGCTAGGCCGCTACACTACCAGGGCATATTTATCATTTTTACGACCAACAAACCATCCAAAGGGCATAGATTTGGCTATTTAGTCTTCTTTACCCTTTAGAAAGATTGACAGGCCATATTGCCCCAATTTTTTACTCCTTTATAAACTTTACGCTAAATTTGAGGGTTTTTGGTATATCAGCATTATATATGGAAGATATAGGTGATATGATTATAAGAACGGCCAATTTTATGTTAATCCCATGTTAAAAATGAAAAAATCCCCCCAGCCAGACTCGAACCGGCAACCTTTCGGTAACGACTGAATGTTTTTCATCCATTCTGAACAGTCAGATTGTCGAACATTTTCTACAGCCGAACGCTCTGCCATTGAGCTATGGGGGGAGGATATTGAATTTCTTTGAGGGTTATATAAATATTTTGAGTTTTATGGGCAGTCAACTCAAGTTGGAAAGCCGCTACTGCCCAGCGGAGTCCGCGATAATCGCCCCATTGTTTCCTGTCTTCCTGTCTTCTTCTGTTTTTTAATCCGTGTATTTTTCATCCCCATACTGTTACAAATTCACCATTCGGCAATAGAAATAACAGTAAAATATAAAAACAAAACCACATTCATATTGAATGAAAAGAGGCGATAGCGGGTAGTTCGATAAAAATCGGTTATAGGATAGCATAAATAGTATAAAATCAAAAGGTGATATGATGAAAACCCCGACAAAGATATTAGTTCTTGCAGCTTTAGTTTTGATTGTAGCGATGCTTGCTACAGGCTGCATCAGGAAAGTGGATGAAAGCGAAGGAAATTACACTGAAATCGAGAATTTCAGCGATCTCGGTGTAGTTGACGAAGGGAATCAGAAGCCAGAGGCTGCTCCGGCAACTACGGCGACTGAGACGACTCCTGCAGGACAGCAATTGGCAGAGAATGAGAAGATCACAGTGAAAGAAGGGCAGCTGATAACATTGAAGGCTACAGGAGAAGACCCTGATGGAGACAAAGTGACGTATACATTCAGCCCGCCTTTCGATGCAGATGGGAAATGGCAGACAAAGGTCGGAGACAAGGGGACATATTCTATCAAGGTGATCGCTTCTGACGGCAAATCCACCACGACAAAGACATTCGATGTTGCTGTGAATGAAAAGAACAAGGCTCCAGTGCTTGAGGCCATCCCAAGGATGACTGTTGTCGCAGGAGAGACTGTGACACTGACGCCGAAGGCTGCTGATCCGAACTCCGATGAGCTGATAATAACTTATTCAGGATGGATGAATGCACCTGCATACGCTACAACAGATAATGACATCGGACTGCATGAGGTCACAGTGACTGTGAGCGACGGTGAATTCACGGATTCAGAAACCGCAACGATAGATGTGGTCTCAAAGAACCATGCCCCTGTGATGGAAAAGATAGACGATGTCGTTGTGAATGAAGGCGATTCGATATCGTTTAGCCCGAATGTCATCGATGTCGACGGCGACAAAGTGACTGTGCAATATTCGGGATGGATGACTGGCCCCACATACACTACAGGTTATGATGACGCAGGCCAGTACACTGTCAAGGTTACTGTGAGCGACGGAAAGCTTGAGACAAGCCAGGATGTGAAAGTGACTGTAAAGGACAATAACAGGCCTGTGCCCTTGAGCATATGGGTTGAGATAAGCTGAACCTAGAAAATTTCTTATTTTTTTATTTATTTTTTTATTTATTGTTTACTATTTGAAGGATCTTGCCATCTTTTACTGTATGTTCCCAAGGATATCTGCTAAACGGTCCCTCGCTTCCTTCTCCATGTAGGCCTTGCTCTTGAAATCTATCAGGCCGGGCTCTGTGAAATAGAAGTCTGCAATGTCATCATAGGCCGCTGCAGCGTCTTTATAGCCGTTCTTGCTCAAGAACTTCGCGAACTCCCTCTTGCCGACTGCAAGCTCCCCTATATTCTCATACTTGGCAGCCTTGCTGGCTGCGCTGTATGCGTCCATGGAAATCTTTTTATTCCACTCTATTACCTCTCTGACGCTCTTTCTTTTCCCATTGTTCGTTATATGGACCATCCAGTAGGGCCCCACCCTTGTGCTGTTTATGGAAGGGTGATCGCCGTTCTGCCATGCCTTCAGGAAATTCTCGACCTTCGCAGGCATGTTCTTCTTTGACAGGTCAGGGTCAGTCGGGTCATTGAAATAGACATATTCCTCATCATAGCCTGTCATGACGATGAAATGAGACGCATGACCCTCATCCCATGAATCCTTCCAGAAAGTGGAGAAAGCGGCAAAATCATCCCATACATAGTATGTGTCGATATGCACGATCACAGGTTTTTTTGAATCGAGCATCCTCTTAAGATAAAAATAGGCTACAATCTGGTCATTGAAATATTTCTTTTCTTTTGAGCCTGCGCCGAAATTATATTCGTGGGGCATGGTCGATTCTGCTCCTCCGGAAAGCAGCCCGAGGGTGTAATCATAGCCAAGATTCTCTGATGCAGTCATTATCGAATTCTCTTTTATCCCGTTGTTCAGTCCGGTGTAGCCGTTGTTCGCCAGCTTTGTGCCTACGCCTGAATATGCGACTATGTCTGAGAAATCCAGCGAAGGATCGTCATACATCGCAAGCATTGCATAAGCACCGAGATAGCTCAGGCCCGGCCGTTCCTCTGGCTCTATCCTGCCGCTTTTGTTTATGGTCATGCTGGCCCCGGAATATGCCCTTGGGACATCAAGAAGGTATGCAGGTGATCTTGCCTCGCTCTTGTTTTTCGTGCCTGCCTTTGGCTCCTCGGCAAAAGGAGTTATATTCATCGCTTCATCCTCGCCTTCGCAGATAAAATTGCATCTGCAGTCCGGATATTCCCCTGATATGGCCCACCTGCCTACGCACATCACATGCGGCTGCTGTTCGCAGTATTCCCCGCATGAGGACGTTTCAGGCTGGGTTTCCGTCCCTTCTGGGCTGCCTTCGGAATTGATATCCCTACTTGCGCACCCTCCGAGCATCAATGATGCTGAGAAAAATAGTGCCAATGATAATGCCAAAACAAAAACCAGAATCAATCTCCTTCTTGCCATCAGATCGTTCACTCGCTTATGCTCACTTCATTAGAGATGATCTTCCTTTTCCTTCCCGATTTCTCGCTGTGCACAAAGACCGATGCAGGTGGCAATGTCACGCTGCCGACTATGCTGAGCTTTGCCTTGACGATGTATTTTATGAGCCTCTCCTCCTTCGGCTCCATCTCAAATTCCCATATCAGCAATGTGCCCTTCTTCGTCCTGAGCATCTTCTTGGGCAGCAATGTCCCGAGATCGTGCTTCTTGTCCAGCTCTATCATGTGAGGGATAGTATCGACAACAGTCACTTTCTTAAGCTCGTTCTTGCTCCTGTTGTTCACATTCAGGACAACCTTGAATTCCTTTATTCCGCCTTCAACTACGCTTACTCCCTCTGCGTGCTTGACTATCAATATCGGATGCCTGAACATGAGGTATAGGAGTATCAGTATCAGGATTACCGTGATTATATAGAAAGGAAGCCTGTAGTTCGAAACGACGATGAGGGTTGTAGCCTCGCCTGGCGCAAGCCTTATGTCCCATGCGAGGTTTTTCTTCTTGTCTTTCTCATAAAGACTGCCCTGGGGGTCTGAGGTCACGAAATACTGGTCAATTGGCGATAAGGGGTAGAGGAATTTCTGCTGCTTCTGGACTATCTCATTGTTCGTAAGGGTTATCTCTTCTATGGTCTTGAGGAAGAATTTTGAAACCTTGGTCTCCTGCTCGAATGATATCCTGTAAGAGACTATCTCTATGGGGGTAGTCTCCCTGTAAAGCTCCTTGCCGTCCTCTGTTGCAACAACAGTCAATGTATCAAGGGTAGGCTTCTGGTTCTCATCGAACCCTACTGTGAATTCCACCCCTTTCTGCATCTCTGGCTGCAATTCGACTGTGCCATCCCTTGTGAAAAGGCTGCTTTCAAGCCTTATGTTGAGGTTCTTTATGTCCTTTGGATTATTGTTCTTCAGGTTGACGACGAAAGAATAGATGTTCCTGGGGTCTATATACCTCGGGACCATCAATGTGCCTGAGATATCAGACAGGTAAGGTATCCCTTCATTAGGCACGATGAATACCTGCACGATCTTTGTCTGTTTTTCCCCTGTGTTCGAGGATTTTATCGTAAGGTCTACCACATAAGCCTTTGTGGGGTTAGCTTCAAGGCCTTTGTCCTTGAGGAGCATCCTGACCACCTTTGTAGCATGGGGTGTCACTGTGACGCCCGTTGCATAATCGAATGTAGACTCAGTGAGTATGCTCCATTCTGTGCCTTCAACCTTGGAACTCAGCTTGAAGACGTCAGTATAGCCCTGCTCGTTGGTTATTGCGAGGTCAAACATGGCCCAGTCGCCCTTGATGACCTTATCCTTGACAGCCTTTGTGCTGACAGTGAAATTCTGGGCACATGCTATCGGGATGATTAGCAGAAATAAGGTTATAAGTCCGAGCATTAGTCTCTTTTTCGTCAAAAACATCACCCAACGATAGAGGATAATGGGCAAGGTAATATTTAAATGTTTTGAAAAGATTATTGAAATGGGGTTTAATGGGCATATGGATTGGATGGTATGGGTTATTTATAAGATAAACAACCATATTTGCGGGGAAACCAAGGTTTCCAGCCCCAAATGGTTACGCGCATTTGATACGCAACAGCAAGGACCACATCCTCACTTCGTTCGGAGTGGTCCGAATAATTCATTCAGTTCGGACCATTGAGCGCAGCGAAATGGTCCTAGCTGTCGGTGTCAATGGACGAAACCACTGCTCTCGTCCCCTTCCTGCATTTTGCAAAGCAGCGGAGCGATTTTGCGGGTAAGTTGTGCAGGGAAAGGTTGTGCGGCCATGAGCCGTATCGAGAGGTTAAGCGGTGGAGGCGAATGGAATGTTGAAAAAACTGAAAGTTTTTGAAACTAAGAAAATCAGCAGATTTTCTGTTGAGTTTTAGTTTGCAAAAAGTATGGAAACAAAACATACAGATTAAAACAATCAATATCCAAAAATAAATCAATGGGGCTGGCAGGATTTGAACCCGCGATCTCACCCACCCCAAGGGTGAATCTTACCAAGCTAGACCACAGCCCCGAATGAAAAAATAGGGATTAATGACAAGAAACCGTTTTGTTTTATAAATGTTTTTGATGCTCTGTCATTGTCACCAACAGGCCTATCCATCCATTATCAATAGTCACCCTTTTCCATGATTCATACTGCGGATGGCCGCTTGGCTTCATGATTGAATCGATTGTGTGGGGCCTTGCATCAGCAAGATTGTAGCTTTCTATTGGGGGAGGTGATGTGAAAGCAGGGTGTGCGCCATAATATGCGTCCCACAACTTGATTATGAGCGGAAAATTTCTTTCGAATTCTGATAAGATCTTGGTATAATTCACGCATGGGGGTGCCACTCCGTTAATGCCTTCCATGAAGACGGTGTTGCCTGCAAAGACCTCGTGCAATGCCTCACCGAAACCGTCCAGCTTGTCTGCAAGAGATACCACCTGCGCTTCTTTTGTGACTTTCTCTATGGCTGCATCAAGCAGATCATGGTATTTATAGCCATTGACTCTCTCAGGGTACAGCTGACAAAAGTATCCTATCGCCTCTAATTCATACGAACGTTTTAGCACCAGCTCTTTGAGGTCCATCATCTTCTTAGTGCACACTTCAATATCACCGGTTATGATCTCAGGGTCATCATGGACATAAGCCTGTGCGAGCGCCAGAGGGCCATTGAAATCCCCGCCGAAGACATGCTCTGCGAATGGGATGATCTCATTGGTTATCCGAGCGACTCTCCTGCTGTGGATCCCGTTATTTGTGCGGTAGAACATAGGGCTGCGCTTAGCATACCTTTTTATCATCTCCAGCTTCTGCTCCCTTCCGTTGAATTTTGACAGATGCTCCTCAATCTTCTCAATATCTACTACCATGCTCAACCGCCTACGCTGCTGACGTGCCCTGACTTCCCTATCCTCAGGACAGTGTTCACAAAGCTCTCGACCTTGGGCTCGTGGCTCACTATGATCACCTGCTTCATCCCAAGATCCTCGATCACGTCCCTCACCTTGTCCAGCTGCTCAGAAGAGAACCCGTCAGTTGGCTCGTCCAATATTATGAGGTCCTTTGTCTTTATAGTCCCTACGATGCTGTTTATCACCTTGTTCAATGACAGCCTGTATGCAAGCGCCACAGCGGTCTTCTCTCCGCCGCTCAGTCCGTCAAGGCTTGCCTCATAGCCGTCCTGCTGCACTATGGGCGTGAAGCTCTCGTCAAGGCTCACCATCAATGCCTCGTCCTCGACCAATGCCTTGAACCACTGCTGGAAAAGCTCCCTGAACTGGGCCTGTATCTTATACATGACGTTCTTCTCTATCACTGCAACGACATTCAGGAACTGGTTCTCGAGCCAATCCTGGACCTGCCTTGTCCTCTCAAGCCTCTGTTTTGCAAGAAGCTTCTCATTAATCTCCTTCTCGAGGATTTTTATCATGCCTGAAATGCCATCTTCCTGCGTCGCTATGCCTTTCTCCTCTATCTGCAGCAGTTTCATGTTCTCTTTGGCCTCATCGCATCCTTTTTTGGCATTGAGATAGGATGTTTCAGCATCGCCTGCTGCCTTAAGCTTATCATACAGCATGATCCTGGCATTGTTTATATCGCCGATGTCTTTCTTTATCTCTTCCTGCATCATTACAAGCTCTTTTTTCCTTGCTTCCTTCTCCCCGAGGATCTCCTCAAGGTGGTTTTTCTCCTGGAGCCTTTTCAGAAGCGATTTTTCGTCCTCAAGCTCTCTTGATATCTTATCTACATCCTCTTTCTGCAGCGCGAGAAGCTTCTCGGTCGAAGAGACCAGCTCCTGCTCTGACCTTGCAAGCTCTTTCTTCTTCTCTGCCATGCCATCGAGCGTTTTTTTCAGCGAGCCTGCCTCTGCGCCCAGCTTCTCTGCTCTCTTCTCGCTCTCAAAGACCTCTTCGATGCTTTTCTTTATGTCCTTCAGCCCTTCCTTCTTCTCATTGAGCTGGTTCTCGAGGAGCTTCGCTGATTCAAGGCTTCTCCTTATGTTCTCCTGCTCTCTTGCGGTTATATCATGCTTGTGCTCCTTCTCGACGGGCCTTGTGCACATCGGGCAGGTCTGCATGCTGAGGATGTTCTTCATGATGGACTCTGAGTTCTTCCTCAATGCCTCAAGCTCATTGAGCTTCTTGCTGATGTCGTTTATGCCATGCTCGAGCTCTTCTGCATACCTTTTCAGCCTGTCCTTCGCTTCTGTCTTTTTCTTCAGCTCAAGAAGCTCTTTTTCCTTCAATTCAAGATTCATTGAATGCTCTGCGGATTCCTCTATGGACTTCTCAAGCTCTTTCACCCTCCTCTCAAGGTGCTTCTTGCTCTCAGAAAAGCCGGATCTCTGCTGGAGGATGCTCTTTATCCTTGCGTCGTTCTCTTTTATCGACTGCTCTATGCGCTCAAGTGATCTTGCTGTCCTGACATCAAGCCCCGATATCCTCTCTGATGTCTCAAATGCCTGTTTTTCAAGGATCTCCTGCTCCTTCCTGTTCTTCTCACTGAGACTGACCTTGTCATTCAGCTTCATGCTGCTGATCTCGAGCTCTTTTTTCAGCTGCCTGAGGTTTTCCATGCCCTTTTCCTTCTCTGCAAGCAGCCTGTTCCTGTCCTCGACAAGTTTTGCAGCAGAACATAGCTTAGGCCTTATCTCCCCAAGCCTTTTCCCCGCCTTCTCAAGCTCGGTCTTCTGGAAGATGAGCTGCCTGTTCTTCTCTTCAATGCCAAAAACCCTCCCTTCGAGCTCTTTTGATCTCTCTTTCATCGTTTTCAGGATTATCGATGTATTCTCGACCACTCTCTTGTACCTGTCGATGCCGAAAACGCCCCTCAGGATATTGAGCCTCTCCTCCCTGTCAGAGAATATTATATGCTTCATCTGCTCCTGCGGCGTATACACTGTATACCTGTAGACCAATGATTTTGATTTCGAGACAAGCTCTTTAGGATAGCCCAGCAGGTCAAGTATCCTTGCCTTCAATTCGATGTGGGTGCCGTCATCCTTCTTGCCGTCCACTATTATGAAGCCTGATTCCTGCTTTGTGCTGTCTTTCGCCCTCTTCAGGTTCCTCTTGATTATCACTTCCTTGCCGTCAACATCGAACTTCAATTCCACAGAACCTTCATCCGAGCCGTACCTGAGCAGGTTCTCTCCGCTCAGGTCGCCTTTCATTATGCCGAAAAGCGCGAATTCTGCCGCTAGAAGTATGGTTGATTTGCCTGCGCCTATGTCGCCTGAAAGGAGCAGGGATCCGTCTGGGAAATCTATGCTCTGGCTCCTGTAGCTCCTTATATTGCTGAGCTTTATGTTCTTGAGAATCATTTTGCACCTTTTTTTGTAAAGAGGAAATTTAGCCAGCTAGTTATTTTTTGGAAAAAATTTTCATGTTTAAATTCGACCGGGGATGTTGGTTCACTACTTTGTTCTTCTTTGTATCGGTATCCCAATTCAATATCTTTAGCCGCTACTTCAATTCCACAACCACCGCTTATTCGTTTACCAAGTATCTCGCCTGTATCCACATGAATAAATAACCCTTCCACATTTCCTTCTGGAGCGCAGTCCTCCCACACTCCCCATAGATAAGTCCCTCTTTCAATATGTCTGTCAGAATTGTATCCTTGTCCCCCATAATACAACTCCACTTGCGGTTCTTTCATCCCGTTTTGCATGCCAATATCTCTAGCTTCGCTTTTGCTTATCAAAAACCGGTATGGTTCCCTTGGACCTGGGTCTTTTATATCGCTCATGAAATTCCCATCATTCAAAACCCGCAGATTAAACAAATGCCAAACCTTTATGGGGGCGCTGTTTGGCTCTTCTTTTAATTCATAGGTGTAGTTGTAAGTAAACAAATAAGTGGGCTCAAAAGTCTGATTTTGAGGTATGTACCTTCTTCCCAACTGCCTGGCTTCCACAAGTCCAAAATGTTCATTAAAATAATCTTCACCCAGATTGGAGATTATATAATTATTTATCCCATCAATTACAGATTGAGGGGCAGGTATGCGGGGGGGTGTATAGATTACAACACGGCTGGCATTATTCCCAATCTCGCCTGTTACCTCTTGGGGTTTATCGGCTGATTCTTTAAGTGATGATTCATCTTCTCTTTCCTGTTTTATCCCTAGTTCATATTGTGCTGCTGCAAAGAAAGAAGAGGTTATTAACAAAATTACAAAGGCTGCCCCATAAGACCAATAATCTATTATTTTTTTCATATTTATGTAGTATGCCCCCTTTAAAAGTATATGACAACAAAAAGATGTGCTAAAGAAGTATAAAAATGTTGCTGTGTGAGCGTTTGGGGGTTAAAGAGGGAGATTATAAAAATATAATGTAAAAATAAGGGGCCATAATGGTCAATCAGCCAGGCCCGCAGCACCTATAATCCCGCCGTACTTCAGGCTTGCCCTTGTTATCTTAGGCATCTTCCCCGTTATGGAATATTTTCTTGCAGAATTGATTATAGATCTGCCCATGAATCCCCATGCATTGGAGATGTTGCCTCCGATGATTATGATCTCCGGATGCTCTACAGCGATAAGATTTGAGATCGCCATGCCCATGTAAGCTCCTGTCTCTTCGAAGACTTTTTTTGCCTTGTTCTTCTTGTTTCCGCCTGATTTTTTCAGGCCTTTAGCAATCTCATAAAGCTCTTCCGGGTCCTTTACTTTCAGCCCGTGCTCTTTCGCTGTCTGCACGATCCCATAAGAAGAAGCGTAAGCTTCAAGGCATCCAATTCTGCCGCAGTGGCATCTCCTTCCATTGATCGCATTGATTTTCACATGCCCAAGCTCGCCTGCAGCGCCCATCCCATGACAGATCTTTTTGTTATGGATTATCCCTCCGCCCACGCCTGTGCCCAGCGTATAGCCTGCGACGCAGGAATGATTTTTCCCTGCTCCATGCAATGCCTCTGCAAAGACAAAGCACCTTGCGTCATTGTCGAGGAGAACCTTAACATTCCTCTTGAATCTGTTTCTGACATGATTTTTTACGAAACTCACAAGATTAACACCGTTCAGAGGTATGTTCACAGAAGCTATTATCTTCCCGGTCTTCCAATCAAGCGGGCCTGGGCTTCCTATGCCTATAGACCTTATCCTGCCATCGCTGAAATAATCCTCAAAAGCGTTTATGGAAAGGAATATGTCGTTCAGGACCGCTTTCGTGCCTTTTTTCGCACCTGTCCTCTGTATATAGACTATGCTGACAATCTTCCCTTTGCTGACTATTGCTGATTTTATCGTCGTTCCGCCGATGTCTATGCCGAGAGTATTGTTCATTTTGGCCGTCTAGTTGATGGGTGTCCCGAGCTGCTTCTTGAAATTCTCCAGAATCTCGACTTCGGTAGGATCAGCGCCGTTCTCAAGCGCAAGGTAATAGCCAACATAGCTTCCGAGCAATACTGATGACAGTATGCGCGCAAGAAGGCTGTCTCCGCTGAGCTTTATGTACAGGACTGGAATCCCGCTGTCCTGGACGAGCTTCTTCATTATGGCCATCCTTTTCTTTATCCTGTCGAAATCATTCTTGTCCTCTATTATTATGACAAAAAGGTTCTTTGCAGGATTTATGTAGCTCTCGATCTCGTTATGGTTGAGCTCAGAGAAGACATTGAAGAAAGCCGTTGTTTTTGCATTCTCGTTTATCTTGCATTTCCATATCCTTGCTATGCACTCCAGCTTCTGGGAGGAGTATATCACGGGTATTTTCCCTTTCAGCTTAGCTGCGATATCCTTTGCGTTCTCGTGATGGCTTTTTTTCAGGGCCCCTATTGCATCTTCTATCTCACCTGTCTTGTCCTTTATTATCCTGGAATTCTGCAGAACATTGATCAGCGGCAATGTCAGATAACCCATTGCGTCCCTCGGCTGCAGCCCTGAAGGCACCTTGATGAAAGGGGCTTTTGCCTGGATGCACATCTCCTCGAGTTTCCCTCCTTTCGCTATCCCTACAATCTTGGCTTTTTTTGCCCTTGCCTCCTTGAATGCTGCCAACGGCTCTTCTGTATTGCCGGAGTATGATGCGACTATGACAAGGGTGTTATGGTCAACCCATTTAGGAAGGAAATATGACCTGCAGACCTCAAAAGGGACGCTGAAATCAAGGTATGAGTGTAGGATTGCGCCTGCGAATGCGCTTCCGCCCATGCCGCATAAGACTATGCCGTTTATCGGCAGGCCCACAACTATGTTTTTTCCCAATCTCTGGGCATCTTCGCACTGCTTCCAGAAATTATCCAGCACAGAAATCATGTTTTCCTTGTCGACATTGGCCATTGAATCACCTCGAATTCACTGAATAGACATTGAATAAGCAAAAATAATGTGGAGAAGTATTTAAAGGTTATTATATTTCAGGGAGGCTTTTTCTTCACTAAATCAATCAGAAGTTTCTCTTTTTCTGAAGGATAGAACTCTCTATCTACTTCTTTCAGAAGTTCATCTGTTGATGTTTTAAATTTTAGTTTACCAAACGCTTCTCTTAATGGGTTTATTTGTTTCTTTTGGGACATATCTACCTAAGTTTTTTTGGATGATGCGTTTATTTTACAAACGCAACCCCTTCCATGCCTTCAAAAGCCTTGTCTCCTGTGACAAAGATCCGATGGTTATCCCTAGCAAAGATATAACCGAGACAATCCGCATATGAAAGGTTTTTCTTGTTGTTTAATTTCCTGAATTTTATTGCCTTGGGTATTATATCTGGAGGCAGTTCAAAAGTCAATCTTGCAAAAAGCTTGAAGAAATAATCGGCGGTTTTCTCATTGAAGTCTGACAAGGTTGAATGATAAAGCTCTGCCATATTAAGCCTGAGGGTGATTGCATCCGATTCTATGTAACCCTCAAAATTCTTATTGCCTTTGGTTATCTCAACAAGTGCGTAAGTGTCAAGAAAGTATTTCATCTCAGTATTTTCCCCACAAAGCCTCATCAGCCTGTTTTAGAAGCTTGTCTGTCGGTGTCTTGAACTTCAGTTTCCCAAATGCTTCCCTAAGCGGGTTGTCTTTCCTCTTGATAGTGATCTCGACCTTATCCCCCACATCAAAGTGTTCCGGCCTGAGCTCATCCTTCGGCAGCACTACACCTATCGAATTCCCCCATGCCCTCAATGTCGCTTCGGTCTTTATCATGGTGAATTAGACGTAGGTATAATTAATATATAAATCTATCGGTTTTTGATGTTTTAATCGCAACAAAACCCTAACAACAACCTTTATAAACCCCCTCCCTCCAAATCCCAAATAGCACCGAAATGTAGGCGTAGCTTGCCTGAATCTGTGCGTAAAAGAACAAAGAAAGTATAATGGAGGCTGTGATATGGGATATCTTAAATATGTAAGGGAAGCCTGGAAAAAGCCCAGGGAGAGCAGTTTGTGGAAAGAGAGGCTTATTTCTTGGAGAACAGAGTCTGCTACGACAAGGATCGATCATCCTACAAGGCCAGACAGGGCAAGGTCATTGGGATATGTCGCAAAGCAGGGTTTCATTGTCGTAAGGCAGCGGGTGCTAAGGGGAGGCCACAGGAGACCTGGACCGCCAGGCGGAAGAAGGCCAAGGCACGCAAGAAGAAGGATGGTGCTGGACAAGAGCTACCAGAGGATCGCAGAGGAGAGGGCAGCAAAAAAATTCCCGAACTGCGAGGCATTGAACTCTTACTGGGTAGGGGATGACGGAAAGCACTATTGGTATGAGGTCATATTGATCGACAAAGCCCATCCGGTCATACTTGCTGACCCAAGGATCTCATGGATCGCTGAGACACAGCATACCCACAGGGTCCTCAGGGGGCTGACAAGGTCCGGCAGGAAATCCAGGGGATTGCTGCATAAGGGCACCGGCTCTGAGCATGCAAGGCCCAGCAAGGCTGCTTATTATGGCAGAAAGGTAAGAAGGCAGAAGAAGATCAGCAGATTCATCAAGACCTCTTAAGCGATATTATTTTTTTATTTTCCTTTTTTCTTTTTTATGTTTTTTGTATTAGCTCTCTTTCCATGCACTTCATATTCTTTCAGGCCATTCCCCAAACCTTTATAAAATGACCTTTCATTTTCCAGTTTTTTTGGAGGTAATAATATGGCAAAAAAATCCGAAGAGGGATCCAGCAAAGCAAATCCCGTCACAAAGAACGGAAGCAAGGTCAAGGTCGATTATGTCGGCACATTGGATGATGGCACTGTCTTTGACAGCTCTGAGAATACGGGCCCCTTAAGTTTTGAAGTGGGTGCAGGCCAGGTGATACCTGGCTTTGAAAAAGGGGTCATCGGCATGAAGAAAGGCGAGGAGAAGAAGATAAGCATACCTGCAAAAGACGCTTATGGCGAAAGGAACGAGCAGATGGTACAGCCTGTCCCAAAGAACATGGTGAATGTGGGGAGAGAGGTGAAAGAAGGTATGATGCTGGGATTGCAGGCTCCTAACGGCCAGAAGATACCTGTCAGGGTCTCAAAAGTCGATGATGACAATGTTTACCTTGATATGAACCATCCATTGGCAGGAAAAAACCTGAATTTTGACGTGACCATGGTCAGCATTGAATAGGACGCCGATTTTTACTGAGATGGGCGTAACCATCTCATACGAAAACTTTTTATATAAATGTGCCTTAAAAGCCCTTATGGCGAGGTTTAGATGTGGGAACTGCAATTATTCTTTTGAACCTAAGGTAAAGGACAAGCTCCCCACAAGATGCCCTTATTGCTCTACAGTCGGGAAATTGTTTGAGGAAAACTCCATAATCGAGAAGATGGATGATGATTTTGAAGAGATGTAATAGGGCTAGATCATTCTGTCGGTTTTATCATTGATGCAGTGCATGACTTGATTGTCCAGGATTCAATCGAACTTGAACTCTATGCCCTGGAACTGGTTTATCATGTCGAGGTATCCCGTGCATTCTCTCCTGTTCCTTATCGATTTGGCCCTGTCAGATATCCTCTCGAAGAAATTCTTCATCTTCTCCCTGGACCTCTCCTCATCAAAGAACTTGACAACTACGATGCCTTCGAGGATGCCGTCAGAATCCATCTCCCTCATCACTCGTGAGGGCCTTTTCTCCATCTCCTTCACTTCCCTGAATATCTCCTCTGTCAGCGCCTCTGGACTATCGAACCTTACGTTCTTGCTGAGGGATTTTTCGTCGCCTGTGTCATAGCATACCCTTATGTCTGCGCCCTCTTTCGAGTACTTCAGGACCTTTATCGACTTGAATTTGATGCTTGTTATTATCATTGGAAAACGGAAAATAAATTCGGTATAAATAGTTTGCTATATTCGGGCAGTCATTTGGGCGTGGTCAACTAGTATGCCAAGGCCAGCACCACGCTCTGTGCTTATTCTGTATTCTGATGTGCGTCAGATTTATTTGCCTAAAGAAGTTTTATCGTGGACTGCGCTGGGTGGCATTGGCCTTGATGCACCAGTCGACCGCACCTTTATTTCACAAAATTTTTAAACTGCCCTGAAGCCGTTAAAAAAAGCGCGGGCTGAAAAGAGTTGAAAACAGTGACCATAAAGCAGGGATGCATTTGCGGAAGGGACATTGCCGGCAATAAAACAACAAAATTTTTATGCGGCCACTGCAATATTCTTTATGATCCTAAGATGATAGGCTTATTCATAGGCAGGTTCCAGCCTTTCCATAAAGGACATCTGGAAGTCGTGAAAAGGGCATTGAAAGAGGTTGACCACCTCATGATTGTCGTCGCTGTCCCATTAAGAAAGACGAAGAAAGACCCTTTTTCTGCGCAGGAGAGGAAAGAGATGATTGAAAGGACGCTGGCCGGCCATGGGGTGAAGGGATTCAGCATCCATACGGTGAATGACATCCCTAATGATGATGGATATGTGGGCCATGTAAGGCAGCTGGTCCCTAATTTCAATGTTGTCTATACGGGCGATAATGAGCTTAACAGGAGATTATTCACAGAAGCGGGCTTCACTGTCATCCCAAGCGAAAGGTTCTTCGGGATAAGCTCCACGAAAGTGAGAGAGGATATGCAGGACAAGGGAGCTGGATGGAAAAAGATGGTCCCTGATGAGGTTGTTGAGTATATCGAGAAGAAAGGCCTTGGGAAAAAAGTTGAAAGATGATCCATAATTTAAAAATATCCTTCATTTTTATGATTTCGTAACCAAACGACAATCACACAACGTTTATATAGAAGCTTGACTTTCTCAATCTTACCTAAAAAAGGGGTGGGCGCGCGCCCTTTATTTAAAAAATTTATAGGAGTTCATCCTGATTCGCCAGAAAAAGGTTCATTCGCCTTCTTTTCAGCCAAAACTTTATCGATCGCCCCGATAAGAAGCAATTTTTTGTTCTGATACGGCTTTAATACGATCGCATCTGCGCCAAGCTCCATTATCCTGCGTTCGTTTGTCATGCCGTCTGTCGACATCACTATCACGGGCATGCCCTTGTATGCGCCTTGAAGCGCTTTTTTCACATAATCCTCCCCTCTTTGTTCTATTTTCTTCCTGTCATCCTCCCTCAGCAGGCCATATGTCCCCCTTATGATCCCAAGGAATTGGTAACCGCTGAGTTCAGGCATGTTTATGTCCAGCAGGACGGCATCAAATGCCTCTTGCGCCATCTTTTCCAGCGCCTCAAGGCCGTTCCTGGCAGGGAAGATTTGATAATATAATCTAAGATTTTCAGCTATTATCACCTGCATAAGATTTGCGTCTTCAACGTAAAGAATTTTTGGCTTGGTTTCGGCTTCCATTTCAGAAAGAATCCTTTATCTTGTCAATGATGCCCTTTTTCTTCCCGAGATCCCTGTCAAACTCCTCAAGAAGCTCCTTCTGTTTTTTTGTGAGCCTTGTCGGGACATCCACTATGGCCCTTATCTTCTCATCGCCTTTCCCATGCCCCCTTATATTTGGGATCCCTCTTCCTTTCATCCTGAAAATGGTGTTTGTCTGCGTCCCTGCGGGTATCTTCATATTCGCTTTGCCTTCAAGCGTAGGAACTTCAATCTCATCGCCCAAGGCTGCCTGTGCAAAGCTGATCGGGATTTCAGTGTAGATGTCATCGCCTTCCCTTTTGAATATATTGTGCTGCTTGACATGGATGCTCACATAAAGATCCCCTAAGGGCCCTGCCTTCTCTCCTGCCTCTCCTTCCCCTGGCATCCTCAATCTTAATCCGTCGCTCACTCCTGCAGGTATGTCCACTTTTATCCTCTTTGTTTTCTCCACTATGCCAGTGCCTCTGCATTCCCTGCATGGATTCTTTATTATTGTCCCTTCTCCCCTGCATTTCCTGCATGGGCTCGCAGTCGCGAATATGCCGAATGGTGTCCGTCTTGTCTGCCTCACCATTCCTGTGCCGTTGCATTCATCGCATGTTGTCGTCCCTGAGCCTGCTGAGCCTGTGCCGTTGCATTCGTCGCAATGATCCATCTTAGGTATCGTTATGTGCTTCTCGGCTCCGAATGCCGCTTCTTCTAATGTGATCTCAATCTCATAGATGAGGTCAGAGCCTCTTCTCGAGCCTCTCCTTGAACCCCTTCCCCTTCCTCCTCCGCCGAATGCGTTTCCGCCGAAAAAGCTGTCGAAGATCGATTCAAAATCAAATCCGAAATCGCCTGACTGGTTCATGAATTCCGAGAAATCAAAGCCTCCTGCGCCGCCCTGGTAGCCTGCGAAGTCAGCTGTGCCGAACTGGTCATACTGCTGGCGCTTCTGGTCGTCTGCGAGGACTGA
This sequence comes from Candidatus Woesearchaeota archaeon CG10_big_fil_rev_8_21_14_0_10_44_13, assembly GCA_002762985.1. Taxonomy (GTDB): domain Archaea; phylum Nanobdellota; class Nanobdellia; order Woesearchaeales; family UBA12501; genus 1-14-0-10-44-13. Next base: position 52,923 of record PCXZ01000033.1, read on the forward strand.
AGCTGCCTCGTTTATCTCCTTGAATCTCTTTTCTGCATCCGGCTCCTTGTTCAGGTCAGGATGGTATTTCTTGGCCAGCCTCTTGTAGGCTTTCTTGATGTCATCTTTCGATGCGCCTTTCTCCACCCCCAGAGTCTTATAGTAGTCTTTTGACATTTTGCAGTTTGATTTTCAGGTTATCTCTGTTTTTGCCGTGTGTATCGGACTATCTTCTTGAATAATTCCTCAGCGAACTCAGGCTTGATGTCGTGCTGTTTCGCCATCGTCCTTGCGTTATCTATGACCTCTTTCTCCCTTGCCCTGTCCCTTATTCTTAAGTTTTGCTGTTTCTTCAGTCTTTTAAGGCCCTTTGCCATGCCGAATCTCTCTGATAGCAGCAGGATTATCCTTTTGTCTATCGAATCTATCTTTTTTCTTGCTGATTTAAGGTTTTTCATCTCAATGCCTCGATCTTCTCATGAAGCTCTTTCCATGAATCAACGACAATGTCGGGCCCTGCATTTATGAGGTCTTCCCTGTGGTTTGCCCCCCATGTGGCGGCAATAGTCATGCAGCCTGCTGCCTTGCCGCATTCAATCTCAGAGATTGTATCACCTATGAACATGCAGTCTGAAGGTTCTGCGCCCAGTCTCTTCATGAGCAGGAGAAGTGATTCTGGATGGGGTTTCCTGTTTGTTATCATGTCTTCTGTGACTATGAAATCGAAATCCTCTCTTTTCAGGCCAAGCATCGGGAACAGTTTGCCGAGCTCGACTGCCCTATATCCTGTGTTTATGGCGATATTGTGTTTTTTCCTTATCTCATCCAATGTATCCTTGGCATGCCTGTAAAGTTTTATATGCGTATTGTCCATTGTCGAAGCATAGGTCTGCATCCATAAGGCGAGTATCTTTTCCGCCGGCTCGTCTATCCCAAGCTTCCTGTACATCCTTACCCAATCCGGGCTGAACGCCCCGTCATATTCCTTTTTAGGCATAGGCTCCTTGCCCAAGAGCCTGACCACTTTTGAAAAATTAGAATATATGAAATCGAGGTCATTCACTATGACCCCTCCGAAATCAAATATTATTGTCTTCTGCTTTCTCATTTTATATGTTCCTTCAGCTGCTCAGGCTTCATCTTTATCCTATCAAAGATCTCCTTCTCAAGCCCGAAGAAATGCTTCTCTAAAGCGATTGTCTCGGGCTTTGAGTGCCTCGGGTATCTTTCCCTTGCATACCTGAACCTCTCTTCGAGCGAGACTAGGTTATCTTCACGGCATCTCTTGTCTGCATAATTGACGACCTTCTCTTCCCAGCCATTCAGATTAGTTACCTGATTGAATTTATGCTTGAATGCCAGTTCGCCTACCCTGGGGTGGCCTTCTCTTGTGAGTATCTCCCTTGTCATCTCACCATGCTTTCCGTTATCCAAGGTCTGTATCTTGTCAAGGTCATGCAATAATGAGGCGCGGTCGACTAAATCAATATCAACATCTTCGCCTGCCTCTTTCAGCTTTTTCGCCAGGAAAACAGCCACTTTGTTGACTGCGAAGCTGTGCCTCCTGACATTCTCCGGGACATCATTCTCGTCCAGGTATTCCATGCATTGCTCTCGTGTGGGGATCGTCATCTTGATTTACCTATCGGTTGTTTCAGCAGATTTCTGCTTCTGGGCTTTTTTTATTTTTCCATCCCTCTCCTCTTTCTTTATCTCTTCCCATCTCCTGTGCAGGGTCTCCTCATCATCCGGCTCTCCTTTGAAGACATGCGGATGGCGCCTCACATATTTCTCATGGGCATTGTCCAGGACATCTTTCAGCCTGAACAGGCCTTCCTTCTCTGCCAGTTCTGCAATGAAGAATATATCCCAAAGAACATCGCCTAACTCATCCTTCATGCCCTCTGCGTCGCCTCTCTTCGCAGCCTCGTCGAACTCCTTTGCTTCCTTCAGGATGAACGGATAAAATGACTGGATAGTCTGCTTCCTATCCCAGGGGCACTCCTCTCGGAGTTTCTTCGCCAGTTCGGTCAGTTTTTGGAAGGATTGATGCATTATTTCACTTAGCCATATCACTTCTTTTTATTCTTTGCCTTTTTCCCCTCTTCTTTATAATCCGCATCAACAACATTGTCATCTGAGCCCTTTTCCTCGCTTTGACCAACATGCTCATGATTCCCTGCATCGCCTTCAAAACCGAAGTTCGAACCAGGGCCTGCTCCAGCCCCAGCCTTGCCCTGTTCCTGCGCAGCTTTCTGATAAAGCTCAGTCCCCATCTTCTGCAGCTCCTGGTTGATGGAATCCATCTTCGCCTTTATCGCTGCAGAATCCTTCTTCTCGGGCTTCAGCAGCTCCTTCAGTTCCATGATGTGGCCCTTGACTGTCTCAAGCTCCTTTGCATCGACCTTTCCCTCAAAATCCTTGAACAGCTTCTCTGAGGAATAGACCAGGGCGTCTGCATGGTTTATCGCCTCAATCTCCTCTTTCCTCTTTGCATCCTCATCTGCATGGGCCTCTGCCTCTTTTCTCATCCTCTCCACTTCTGCATCATTCAGCTTCTGCGAGGCAGTTATCTGTATGGACTGCTGTTTTCCAGTGCCAAGGTCCTTTGCTGTAACATGGACTATGCCATTCGCATCGATGTCGAATGTGACTTCAATCTGAGGTATGCCTCTCGGCGCAGGAGGTATCCCTACTAAATCAAACCTTCCCAATGTCTTGTTGTCTGCTGCCATAGGACGTTCGCCCTGCAGCACATTTATCGTCACAGCAGGCTGGTTGTCTGCTGCTGTCGAGAAGACCTGGGATTTCTTCGTAGGTATAGTGGTGTTCCTCTCTATCAGCTTTGTAGTTACCCCTCCTAATGTCTCTATCCCCAGACTAAGCGGAGTTACATCAAGCAATAATACATCTTTGACATCTCCTGCAAGAACTCCGCCCTGGATCGCAGCGCCCATAGCTACGCATTCCATAGGGTCTACTCCCCTCTCGAGCTTCTTGCCCATGATATCCTCGACGAATTTCTGGAGTATGGGCATTCGTGTCGGCCCTCCTACCATTATTATCTTGTCTATGTCATTCTTTGTCAGCTTGGCGTCCTTTACAGCCTGTTCCATAGGGTGCCTGCATTTCTCTACAATCGGCCTTACAAGCTCCTCAAGCTTCGCTCTCCTCATCTTCATCACAAGGTGCTTCGGGCCTTCCTTTGTCGCTGTTATGAACGGCAGGTTTATGTCCGTCTCCATGACTGTCGAAAGCTCTATCTTGGCTTTCTCTGCGGCTTCCCTCAGCCTCTGCATCGCCATGTCATCATTGCTCAGATCCACTCCTGATGATATCTTGAACTCTCTTATGATATGGTTGATGATGACATTGTCCATGTCTGTCCCTCCGAGCTGCGTGTCTCCTGAAGTGGATTTCACTTCGAAGACTCCATCGCCGAACTCCATTATCGTCACGTCCAGCGTTCCGCCGCCGAAATCGAAAACAAGGATCTTATGCTCTTTATTGACCTTGTCCAGGCCATAGGCAAGGGAAGCTGCTGTAGGTTCGTTGATTATCCTCACGACTTCAAGGCCGGCTATAGTGCCTGCATCCTTTGTCGCCTGCCTCTGGTTGTCATCGAAATAAGCCGGCACAGTTATCACTGACTTCGTGACTTTCTCGCCGAGATATGCCTCTGCATCAGCCTTTATCTTCTGCAATATTGCTGCAGAGATCTGCTGAGGGGTATGGTCTTTCCCGTAGATATTGTACTTGAAAGTCGTGCCCATCTTCCTCTTCGCTGCCATCACAGTGCCCTCTGGGTTCGAGACTGCCTGCCTTCTTGCGGGCTCTCCTACCAATCTCTGGCCGTCCCTTGTGAAAGCCACGACGCTAGGCACGGTCTTCCCTGCTATTGTAGATCCCTCTGCGCTTGGTATGATCTTGGGTTTTCCTGCCTCCAAGACTGCTGCGCAGGAGTTGCTTGTCCCCAAATCTATTCCTATTATCTTTGCCATTTTTCCACCTCGAATGGATATTTTGTTTTATTGTTTGTTTAATCTTATTGGCATGTCTTTATGCCGCACGCCACCACCATGGCGGCTCGACGGCCATGCTCACTTCGTTCGCATGTCCTACGCGACACCCCGTAAGGGACGACCCCCGTCGCGTCGAGCGCCATGGTGGCGTGCGGCGAGCCGGGGGATGCCCCCTTCGGGGTGGCGAGTAACCCGCACGAACAAAGTAAGTGCGGGTGTCGCACCGCCACGAATGGCGCTATCAATATTAACTGTCCATCCCAATCATCCCCTCATCCGAAATATGATGGTGAGATATTATCAGCATCCTTCGTCTTCGATTTCTTGCTTGTCTTCTTCTCGTATTTCTCAAGCTGCTTCGGCTTCTCTATCTTGCCGAATTCCTTCTCATAATCCTTCACCACCTTGTCCAGCAATTCAAGCATCCTCTTGGTGTGGTAAGGGTCGAGCATTATGACATTGTGCTTCAGGTTCAGGACTATGCTTTCCTGGCTCCTCGGGTCTATCCTCGGCGTTATGTTCTTGAAATCCAGCACAAACTGCAGTGGATTGAAGTTTATCGACAGCTCATGAGCGAAAAAACTGTCACCGTCCTGTATGTTCATGTTCACGTTCTTTGTCTGTTTGTCCATTTTTTACCCCCATCTTATTTTTTATCATTCATGATCTGGTTATCTTTATCAATTCATCATGGAGTTTCCCGTTGGATATGACAAAATCCTTTGTGTCTATAGTATAAGGCTGCCCATTGAGGTCAGTTATCCTTGCCCCTGCCTCTCCTGCTATGACAAGCGACGCAGCATAATCCCATATGAAACCATATCTGCCTACGAACGCATCAAATCTTCCTGCTGCCAGGAAGCACAGGTTAGTTGTTGCGCAGCCCAGCATCCTTATCCTGTCTGTCAGCTTCAAAAACTCGGGTATCTTCCTCATGTGCCATTCTGTGCCTTTCTGCAGGTTTGCGCCGTATGCCATCACTGGGCCGTCTTTGGGGCCCTTGTCAGAGACATGGATCCTCTTTCCGTTCAGATAAGCACCCTTGCCCTTCTCTGCATAGTAGATCTCGTCAAGGGCAGGGAAATAGACGACGCCCAGATAAGGCATATTGTCTTTCGCAAGGCCTATCGATACGCTGAAGAATGGGATCTGTGCTATGAAATTCCTTGTCCCGTCTATGGGGTCTATTATCCACCTGTGATCCGAGATTTTCTTGTCCCCTCCTGCTTCCTCTGAGAGTATGCTATGGGAAGGGTATCTCTCCTTTATCTTCGAGATTATCAGTGCCTCTGCTTCCTTGTCGGCATTAGTGACGAATGAATCGTCTGCCTTCCTCTCTTTTGTCTTTATCCTGCCGTAATTCTCCATCACGAGCCTGCCTGCTTCTTTTGCAAGGTTTATCGTGAATTCCATCATCTTGCCTTTCTCTTTTCCCTTATCGCTGTTTTTTCCTTTATTCTTATCCATCATTTCACCTCAATATCTCGTAACTCAATATCCTGTCGAGCTTTCCCTTGTCTTTCACCAACCCATTCAGCTCTGCTCCCTTCAGCGTCTTGCCGCCAGACTTCAGGTAGGTCGCATACTGCCTTACGGACTCCGGGTCGTTCTCATTCAAAAAATAATTCAATGTGAACCATAATGTCAGCTTTTCGCCGTGCTTGGTGCAATTTCCTATCCTGCACTGCAATGGTTTCACTCCATGGATCCTGCAGAGCTTCTGCCCGCCTTTTTCCATGAGGAAAACGCATTTCCCGTAGGGGAGATTCTCTTTTCCAGGCCCTTTCTTCAGCCTCGGCCTCCATAATCTTGTGTTGAACTTCTCGATCTCCTCGAGGTATTTTTCTTTCAGCTTATTCTCGCTGATCCTGAGATGCTCCGCAATCCTCCTGTGATCTTCCCTTGTCAGGAATCCCGAGCCATGGCTGCAGCAGTGGCCACATTTTCTGCAGACTGAGCCAAGCTCAAGGATGTCTTTCAAAGGTGTGTGTGCGTTGATCGTTATTCTTTTTCTGCCGGCCTTTTTTTCGCTTGCCAAATTTTCACGTCTTTACACGGATGATTCTCATTTCTTGCTGACCTTGACCTTGGATGTCCTCAGGACGCAGCCCCTGAACAAGTATCCTTTCTGGAGCTCTTCAAGGACCATATCCTCGTCCTTGCCTGTCTTCTCTGAAAGCAGAGCCTCATGCATGCAAGGATCGAACTTTTTGCCTTCTGCATCGATCGGCTTAAGGCCTTCTTTCTCGAGCAATGAATGCATATCAGCGTATATCAGCTCTATCCCTTTTATGAAATCGTCCTTCTTGTCCTTGTTCTTCAGGGCCATCTCGAAGCTGTCCAGCAATGGCAATAATCTTGAGACGAACTTCGCCTCTGCGAATTTCATGAATTCCTGCTTGTCCCTGTCCGTCCTTTTCCTGTAGTTCTCGAACTCTGCCTGGACCCTTTTGACAGTGTCAGTGAGGTCATCGATCTTCTTCTGCAGCTCTTCCTCTTTAGTTGGTTTTTCTGCCTTCTTCTCGTCGTGTTTTGCCTCTTTCTTTATTGCGTCATCGACTTCTTTTTTTGTCATTTTGATCCTCATTAACCATTAACCATTAATCATTTATTTTCATATATATTTTCTTGTTTTCTGTTGACTTCAAATCAACCTAGACCATTAGAAATCAACACTAGTATTTAAAGTTTGTGGAAGTGGACAATCCAAAACTATTTATACTCCCGTCGACTTCAAGTCAACTACCGACGTAAAGGGTTCGCAGAAAGGCAAAAACATGGAAATAAGGCACCAGCGCATAACAATAATAAGGTACAGGAGGCCTGCAAAAAAGAGCCTCAATGACGAACTCCAGTATTTCGGGGATTCTTTCGGGTTGTTTGGCGAGAGGGACAAGGACAGGTCATGCTTCAGGATATTCATAGAACTCCTGAAATCGACAAGGAAGAACAGGGCGATGAGCTCTGATGAGATCGCATTGAAGACGAACCTCAGCAGGGGCACAGTCATACATCACATCCATACATTGATAGAGACCGGCCTTATAGTCCAGGATCAGGGAAGATACATCTTAAGGTCAGGGAATCTCGAGGCAGTTGTCGAAGAGATACAGAAAGATGTCAACAGGACAATGGAAGACCTTAGGACCATCGCAAAAGAGATAGATAGTGGTATGGGGCTGTAGATTATATCTTAAGTTTAATTCCGAAGCACATTATCCTGCGCGAATATCTTCACTGGTTGCCCATTCAGATTCAACTCCGAAGTGATTCCGCTTTCCTGAGGGATATCGAATTTATGATTCCTATCATAAAGGACAATGACTCTTTCTCTATCGATTACAAAACTGTATATCCCGCCCATGCTGCTATTGGCACGACAGGAATATATCTCTTTTTCATCTCCACTTTCTATCCTTACTGCAGGGATATTAAAAGCTAAAAGTATTGAATGCATTTGATCCCTCGCTTGTTTCATCTTCCTGCGGCTTTCCATGATATTTTTGAACATCTCATCTTTCTCTTGATCGCTGATATCTCCTGTTCTCTTCATGCTTATGAAATCACCGTCATATTCCATTCCGAAGCTATCTGCGCTTCTGCATATGAGCCTTTCCATGTATGCCTTGTTTGAATTGTTGGCTACGTAAACTGCAGCTTCGCCAAGCTCGCTTGCTTTTTCTCCTATGTGATGGATGAATTCCTGCTCTGAACAATAAGGTATTACTTCTACAATATTGCTGTTTGTGCTGCCTGAAGCGAAAAAAGAATCGCTTACATAGAAATAATGCTCTACCCCCTGATTCTCAAGGGATTCCCTCTTGGATTTCACAAGATAGGAAGCATAAAAATCCTTAAAAGAATCATAAAATGCATTCTTCTTCCCTTCATCCTTCCATGAGGGATGATCCGGGACTGCGCTCTCGAACAGCAGGATTTGCTCCAGTTTCTTTGCCATATCAGCTCACCGCAATCATGTATAATGCCTGGGCCCATCCAAGTGGAGAATTCTCATTATGCTTCTCTGAATTCGCGAAATAAAGCTCGGGCAGCTCCCCTTCATTATTCATCGTATCCATGGTTTTCTGCATGTAAAAGCGGTATTTTGTAAAGTTTTCCATCCTCTTGTATATGATTGCAAGCCATGCAAGGCCCATTGTCCATTCTGCCTCGCCATTCATATTGTAATACTTGTCGCCGGCATACCTTATCACTCCCCTGTTCCTGAGCAGTTTAAGCTCAACATTGCTAAGGATCTGCTCTCTCTGCTCTTCTGTGACTATATTGTACGGCCATATCAGGCTGAGCAATGCAAGGTCTGTTTCCTTTGTCTTGGATTCCCTTGGCAGGAGCCTGTTCAGTGTCTCCTGTCCTTTCTCTATCAATCTTTCAGGGACATCTGTGTATTTGGATATTCTCATCAGTCCTGCTACGCATGCTCCGACGCTTGATGCATGGACCTCCTCATACTCCTCCCACATGCCGTTGTCCTTGTCCTGCCAGTATTCTATCGATCTGAGATAATAAACGAGCTTCTGTATGATCCTCTCATCATTGCTGTCCCTCATCACTTTTATCCCTTTGTCCATAAGGTCAGCTATCTTGAAGAGGAAAGCGCCTATGGCATCGTTCTGCTTGTTGCCCCATTCCTCCCAGAACTCCGTGAGCTTCAGAGGATGGTATCTTGCATGTATGTATTGGTAAGAATGAAGGGGTTTCTGTTTTATCGCCCAGTCTATCTTCCATTCATGCTTCAGGAATATGTCAAGCAGTGCATGGTAAGTCCTTATGACTATGTCTGGGTCGATCGCTTCAAGGCCCATAGCAGCATAGATGTTATCCCTTATCCAGGACTTGTCATAGCCCGTATTCACGGTTATCTTAGAGGCAGAAAAAAGGCCGTTCGGATGCCTTATGCTGTTAAGGATCCTGAATGACTGCATCAGCATCTTTTTCCCCCCTTATTGCCGTTTTGGTTCCTGGCATTCCTTTCAATAATCCTTAGCGGCTTGAATTTCCTTGATGCCCTGTGCGCAGCAGAAGGAAGGTCCTTGCCGTCCCTTTCATATGCATCTACAAGGCGGGCGAGATCATTCACCTGGCTCTCTGTGAGCTTCTGCTTCACTGAACTGAACCATGTAAGATATTCTGCCTTTGTTGAGTATGGGATTTGCCTCTCTTCGAGAGGGTAATACAATGCCTCGATCAGGTCAAGAATCTTCTCCCTGCCCCCATTGTCATTGACGCATGAACCGAAAGTTTCCATCACTGCTTTCTGTATGTTCAGAAGAGTCTTATAGACAGTGGAGTAGAGACTCACAAAGCCCCCGATAACAGTCATCATTGAATCGATCTTTTTCTGGGTTTCTTCCAGTTCATTCTCCACAAGACTGCTCTGTCTTCTCAATTCCCTGCCCTCAGGCGTGTGGAAATTATCATAGATCTCGCTGACTGTTTCCCCGAGGAACTCGTCAAGATCCCTCTCAGCGAAATCCAGCCTGCTCTCGAGCTGATTTCTTGTCCTGAGCAATGAAGAAATATGATCGTTCATAGTCTCATAAAACCCGATATCCTCTTCGCCGAGGTTATATTCTCTCAAGAGCCTGAGGAAATGCCCTGCGATGCCGTTCCCTTTTTCGTGCTCCTGGAAACCCTCTTCATCAAACCTCTTCTGTAGATCTGCTACAGTCCTGGCATAGGTCTCAACAACTTTGCCCCTCAATCCAAGAGAAGGATAGAACGAAGGCAGTTTTCCCTCTATTGAGGGATCAGCTTCTATAAGATTATAATAGGCCTGCTTAAGGATCTCGTCAGCACGGTCATTAGCAGGATTATAGAAGATAGCTTTTATCTTCCCAGTAAGAGCGGGAGAATTCTCAGGATTGCTTCTGTATGTTCCGCTGATTGTTTCATCGATTGGTACAACATTTATAGCTGCTTCCATTTTCTCAACCGCCCGTTTTATCAATATGCGCCCTTATCGGGCTTTCCGAGGCTTATAGCCTCAAACAAATTAATAACAAACCTTATGTTTGCTATTGTAGAGTACTAAATAGGTCATAGTATATAAAGCTTGTGGTTTTAGTTACTGAATAGTGGTTATAAGAGAAAGAGTTATATATAGAATACATATGAAAATAATACTCAACAATTAATTAGAAAAATCCAAAAAATATTGGGATTTCACGACAATATCCCTTTCTGCCTTGTCTCAGAAATAAGGGAATATCCTATCCCCTCTCCTATTGAAAAGGACTGCCTGCCAATAAGCTCTGAGAAGATCTCTGATAGCCCTTTCGACTCCTTATATTCAACAATATCTGCTGTAATGTTCAGCTTATTCTCGATGTAAGCCTTTGCCTCATCGCTTCCGCCCAATTCATCTACAAGCCCGAGCTCTTTAGCCTTCCTGCCTGTGAAGAACATCCCGTCTGCAATCTTCCTGATGTCCTCGACCGGCATATTCCTGTTTGCAGCGACCTCTTCTATGAAATCAGCATGCACCTCATCGAGGAATTCCTGCATCATCTTCCTCTCTTCAGGAGTGAGCTGCCTGAACGGAGTGCCTATGTCCTTGTATTTCCCTGCGACAAGCTGCTCATAGGTCATATTATACCTGTTTATCAGGCCTGAGAAATCGATATATGATGCTATCACTCCTATCGATCCTGTTATCGACATCCTGTTCGCGATTATATGGTCGGCAGATGAAGCCACCCAGTAGCCTCCTGAAGCGCCGATATCCCTTATGACAGCGACTGTAGTCTTGTTGGTCTTCTTCAGCGCTGAAGATATCTCGTCTGAAGCCACGCCTGAGCCGCCTGGAGAATCTATCTCTATTATGATCGCCTTTATTGCAGGATTGCTGTCTGCTTTCTTTATCATCTTCACGATGTCTTCAGAGACGGCAAGGTCATCCCCGAACAAGCTTCCGCCGGTCGTTGAAATTGTCCCCTCGACCTTGATCAATGCCGTGTTCCCTGTATCCATCTCCCCTGTGAACAGGCCTATCGCTCCTGCGAGGATTATGCTTATCAATACAAGGACAGCCAGTATCTTCAATGCCGTCATGAATTTATCTTTGTATGCAGCTTTTTCAGCCATTGTCAGCCTCTTTCTGGTTACGCCTTTTTCTGATTATCGGATCATGCCCTGTTTGCAGCATAGTTTATATTTCTTTCCTTATTCTAGTATAAGACAAAAATAACGCATAATTTATATAGTAGTTCTGTTTTATACCCTCATGATAAACCTACAAACACGAGAAC
>PCXZ01000013.1 GCA_002762985.1 Candidatus Woesearchaeota archaeon CG10_big_fil_rev_8_21_14_0_10_44_13
GACTGAGCTTGCAGGCAATCCCGGAGTCAGGATAACGCCCATGATAAGGCCCCACAAGCCGTTCACATTCGGGATAAAGACTTCTGAAGAGTCCAGGTGCAGGCTGAAGCTTTCCCCGAGATTCGAGTATTTCAGCCTGCCTTCGTTCTGGTTCAATGACCCCGGGTTCAAGACAGAGCATAATCTCACGCTTAGGATGCCTCCAAAGCTGAGCATCCCTCAGAAACTGCTTGATTTCCTGAATATGACATCGACAAGCGACATAATCCCCTTGCTGGAAAACCTCGGCCCCACTTATGAGTATTACAAGGAAAGGCTGAGGGATAAGCTTGAGATCTATACGATGATAACAGGGAAGGACATCATAGAGGAGATAGACCCAGAGGTCAAGAAAACAATAGAGCTCATAAGCAGCATGACACCTTACATAAAAACTGTCGTGAGGAGCATGATAGATGAATTCACAAAAGGCGGCTATTACATATTCGTAGAATGCTCTGACAGGGCCGGCAACATAAACAAGGGAGAATTCTTTGTGCAGTTCGAGGTTGATGCAGACTATGTAGATAAGGAAGCGCCAATAATCGTCTACGCAAGCCCCCCAAACAATTCAAAGATGAGCAGGACCAAAGGATTGACAGAGATCTCATTGTTCGTGGATGAGCCTGCCGAGTGCAGATACTCTTATGAGGATATGGAGTTCAAGGATATGGAGAAGAGCTTCATGTGCAACACAGGATACCATATAAGCCCTGTGGCCGGCGGGACTTATGAATGCACGGCGAATGCAGAGATGAAAAACTCAACAAGGATATTCGTAAGATGCAGGGACAACCCCTCAAAGACAGACCTTTATCAGCTTGATGTGATACTTGGCAATGAAACAAGGATCATAGGCATAGACAAGTACAATTACTCCAACTATTCCAACCTTTCGCCAGAGATGTATGTGAATGTCACAGAGGATTCTATAGAGGTTCCTGCAAAGACAATAGAGGATGTGGGATTCAGGATAAAGCGATTCCCTGTTGACCTTAAGATATACCTGCCTGAAAACAGGGATTGCAGGTACTCGAACTCGAGCCAGGAATTCAAGGAGATGGAAGGAAGATTCGGGAGATGCAGGATCAGCGAGAGGATCGAGAGGGGGCTGTACGAATGCGATGCCGATCTTGAGCAGCCATCCGAACCTGACATCTTCATAGGGAACCTTACGCTGAAGCTGGATAAAGCGGCTGATGACGGCATTACAAGCGGGTATATGAGCGATAATGTGGATATAAATGCCGACAGCGGGAAGATTGATGTTGTTGTGGGAGGCAAGATGGCCGGCGAGAGCAGCATAAATGTCAATAGCGAAGAGATCGTGCTTGGCATCAATGTAAGCGGCAGCGCAGAATGCAGGTACATGGAAGATGAGGGGATATTCGGCGACATGGCCTGCAATGAGGAGGACAACAGCACAATATGCACAAGGCCCATCACAATAGGGGACGGTGTCAGTGTAAAATTACAGTGTACAAACACTTCGGAGACAGACGAGAAGAATTATGTCTTCTACATCGGCTGCTCTGACATCAATATCACAGAGGGGAACGTGAACAATGAGAGCTATGTCTATGTCTCTTCAGAGGCAGAGCCTCTGAATATCACTGTAAAGCCGTCAGGAGTGATAAGCGAGAAGGAGACTGAGCTCGTCGTGAAGGTTTCAGGCTCTATATCGCGGGACAGGATAAACTGCGGCTATAATGAGAATCCGTTCTATGGCATGCTTGAGATGCAGAAGATCGCAGATGACAGGTTCGGGGCGCATATCACAGGGCTTGAGAACGGGAAGAAATACAGGTATTATGTGCAGTGCTATGATTCTTACGGGAATGAAGCTGAAGGGTTTACAGAGTTTGAGGTTGTGATTTGAAGGTTTTAAAGATAGTGAGTTATTTTTCTTAAGGAATTTTACCTATGAAGGCATGTTGTTAGGATAGTGCGCTTTTTGCGAATTGATATTGGGCGCTTTTTTTCCTCTAAAATTAACTCTCCCTTTTCTATCAACTCATCAATATCCCACCCTACCACCTCAAGGTGCCCGATGTGCGGCTGAGAGCAGACTGAGTTAGTTGTGTGCATTGTAGTTGTTGTGCAAGAAAAAGAAATCTCAGCGAGCGATATCGGGCAATTGTGCGGTCATCGCGAGCGGAATGATCAGGGTGGTGCAAAAATGTGAGATATAAACAGTAAAAAAAACAAAACAATCTAAAACCCTTATTTATCCTAGCCCAATCTGCCCAGCTATGCCTTTCACTGCATCAATAGCTATCCTGAAGAATTCGTCCAATGCCAACCCTGTCTTCTCTATCTCCCTTACTGATTCCCTGCTGCAGTTCGCAGCAAAGCTCTTTTCCTTGAATCTTTTCATGAGGCCTTTTGCTTCCATATCCGATACTTTCCTTCCTCTCAATAAAGCATAGGCATATATTATCCCCGTCAGTGTTTCAGAAGCTATCAATGCGTGCTCGATCTTCTTTGTCCTCTGCTTATCCTTAAATTTTGGGATCAGATCATGGCCGTAACCGTGAGATTGTATTATCTGGATGAATCCTTCATCAAAACCGTTCTCTTTCAGTATCTCTTCTGCTTTTACAGTGTGCTCAGAGACATTGTCTTTCGTGACAGCCCAGTCGACATCATGCAATAGCCCGATCATGCCCCAGTATCCTTCATCCTCTCCGAAATGCCTTGCCAGGGCTTTCATGATCGCCTCTGTCTCGAGGTAATGGTTCATGTCGCTCTGCTGCTGGGGCATTGATCTGAGGAGAGCTAATGCCTGGTCTCGGGATATCATCAATATTCCCCCAATCTCCTCTGCCCTTTCTTCTTCGAGAATTCTTTGTAAGAAGCCCAGCTCTTCCTGAATATCTCAGGGAATTTCTTCCAGTTCTCCTCAAGGAATTTCCTTGTTGTGGGATCAGCAGGATATCCTGAGCCGAAGTCCTCGCCTATCTTTTTGTGGATCTTCTCTATCTCCCTGTCCCTTGTGACTTTCGCTATTATTGAGGCTGCAGATACGACAGGATATTTCTCATCAGCCTTGTGGTCTGCGTGCAGCTCTGTCTTCGCCTTGAGCTTTGTCCTGAGATAATTTGAATAGGCATTTATGTTGTTAGATGGGCAGTCTATGTAAGCGATATCAGGAGCCAGATTGTTTATCATCTCTATGGTGTGGTCTGCCTCGAGCCAGTTGAGGTTGGTCTCCTCGGATTCCACTGCCTTGTCTATCTCCTGGGGGCTTACGACAATCACCTCGATCTTGGCTGCAGCTGCCTTTATCTTAGAGAACATCTCTTCCCTCTGCTTAGGGCTGAGCTGCTTTGAATCCCTGACCCCTATCCCTATCAGCTTCTTCTCATCCTTCTTGTCGATTGTGAGCGCGCACATCACCAATGGGCCGATGACGGGTCCTCTTCCGGCTTCATCAATCCCGCATATGGTTGTCATTTTTACCTCTCTGAGCTACTTTACGGCCCTATTGCCTTCCTCTTTTTTATATCTTTCCAATATCCTTACGATTTCCTCTGTTTTCTTTGTCTTGCCTATCCCATCCCTCAGCACAGCGCCTCCGAAAACGCCTTTCGTGAAGTAATTTGCCTGCAGTTTGAGTTTCCTGAAATCCAGGCCTTTCTTCCTCGCCAATTCAAGGTATTCGAAGAACAGGTTTATCTTTTCAATGGCCTCAAGTTTATCGTATTTCCCTTTTTCTATATAATCATTGCACTGCCTGAACAGGAAAGGATTGCCCATTGCTGCACGGCCTATCATCACATAATCGCAGCCGGTCTCGTCGAGCATCTTTTTCGCGTCTTCTGGTTTTATGACGTCGCCATTGCCGATCACCGGGATAGAGACCTTCTCCTTTACGAGCTTTATCGATTTCCAGTCTGCTTTTCCAGTATAGCCCTGGTTCTGGTATCTTGCATGGACAGTTATTGCAGAAGCCCCTGCTTCCTCGCAGATCTTCGCTATTTTTATGACATTGTTCTTCGTCTTCCTTATGCCGAGCCTTGTCTTTATGGCAACTGGCAGCCCTACGCCGACAAGACCCTCGACTATCTCTTTCACTTTATTGGGCCTTTCAAGCAATGCAGAGCCTGCCCCCTGCTTTATTATCTTTGAGGCCGGGCATCCGAGGTTGAAATCAATCACATCGCAGACGCAATTCTCCTTGAGGTATTCTGCGGATTTTATCAGGGAATCCGTGTTCTGGCCGAACAATTGTATGCCTATGGGCCTTTCTTCCCTGCATGTATCCAGCATATCGAGTGTCCTGCTGTTCAGCCTTGCCAATGCATTCGCAGAGATCATCTCAGTGAAGCACATGCCTGCGCCGTATCTCCTGCATAACAGCCTGAAAGCTACGTCAGTTATGCCGGCCATAGGCGCCATGATGGTTTTGCTAGTTAGTTTTGGAAAGCCCATTATCAAAAACTATATAAACTACCTATATAAAGATTGCTTTATGGAAGATATAGAGTATGTCGGCGTGAATGAGCTGAAAGACAGCGACAAGGCAGACCTTGAAAAGCTCTGTGCTGAGTATTACGGCAAGGTCAAGAGAAAGATAAAGAACATAACTCACCTGAAGATCCATGTCAAAGACCATGGCAAGGGCGGGAAAAGCAAGTTCTCTATCCACGTCCATGTCTCTGCCCCTACAAGGTTTTTTGAGTCGACTGCTTCTGACTGGGATTTCGCAAGGACACTGCACATGGCCTTCAATGAAGTAGAGAAGCAGATTGAGCATGCGTTCCATGACGATACGAAGTTCTATGAGCATAAGAAGTAGATTGATGTTAATTCTTAGAAAAATGGAAAGGAATAGCGAGGGGTGGATTTGAATTCGGCAGCAGCCTTTCCTTCTGCTTCCACCGACCTTCGGGTTTCTTAAGATTTACCTTATGAGCCCGACGGGCACTCCTGGCTGCCCTACCTCGCTATAATACAGTTTAAAAAGGGTTTATTTATAAGGTTTTTGATGTGGGTGGCGGTTTATTTAAGAAAATCTTTATAAATACCCTAAAACCCCTCATTTCCATTGCCGCGGTGGCACAACCCGGTACTGCGCAGGATTGCTAACGTTGTGCAGAAATCCTGTTTCCTTCGGGATATCCCGGTTCAAATCCGGGCCGCGGCGTAGCGAAGCGGAGCCAAGGCACGGACTCGAAAATGCCAGACGAGCTTGCGAGTCGGCATTTTCTTTGTCCGGGCCGCGGCGTATTATTTTCAAAAAAAGAGGAGAATGATGAAAAAGATACAACTTTTGCCCATTCTTGTTTTCTTGCTCGTTTTCATGCCCCCGGCATATGCAGACGATGATTTCTGGTTCTACAAGAGCAGCTATCTCATGCTCCAGCCGACGATAACAACATACTTCCATATCGAAGGGAAACCTAATGTCCGGATAGAATATGTAATCGCCAATATCTCTTTCTTCCCAAAACAGACGAACACACAGGGCATACTGGAATCATACTATGAGCCTGTGCCGAAGATAGACAAGGATGTACTGTCGTTCATCTGGAACGGACCATCATTAGGCAAGAAAGAGATAACTATAACAAACCTTGTGAGGATACAGAACACCCCCCCAAAAGTCAACAGAAAAGTGGGGTTTCCATTGAAGGAGGAGGACATACCAGGGGAATATGAAGTTTTCACAGAACCTTCCGAGATAATCGACGTGAACAGCAGGATAATAGGCATAGCCTCTGAACTTGCGTCAGGCGAGGATGATGCGTTCGTCGTAGTAGATAAGATAGCAGATTGGGTGAACACGAACATATTATACAATCTCAGCACTATAACTGTAGAAGCCTCGCAGAAATCAAGCTGGGTCATCGAGCACAGGGAAGGCGTCTGTGACGAACTTACATCATTGTTCATATCTATGCTGAGGTCTTTGGGGATACCTGCAAGATTCGTTTCCGGGATCTCCTACACCAACCTCGACATATTCAAGAACAAGTGGGGCGCGCATGGCTGGGCTGAGGTCTATTTCCCGGGCTATGGCTGGATCCCCTTTGACGTCACTTATGGGGAATACGGCTGGGTCGACCCGACGCACATAGTCTCAAAAACAGCAGATGATGCAGGAAAATTCACTTCCCAATACATATGGAAGGCAGAGAACGGCATAAGCGTAAAAGCGAACGGCCTTGACACCGATGTCAAAGTCGTTGAGATCGGGCCCCAGAAGATACCGTTCTTCACCATATCAGCATACGTGCTTGAAGAGGAGGTTGATTTCGGCTCATACAACCTTGTGATCGGGAAAATAAAGAACCTTGCGGATTATTACCAGTCATTAGACGTATACCTCTCCCAGACGACAAGGCTGAGCTTCATAGACGGCAGCAAAAGGCACGTCCTGCTGAAGCCCAATGAGGAAAAGAGCCTTTACTGGATAATGAGAGTGGATGACGATCTCGACAAGGATTACATGTATACATTCCCCGTATCAGCCTATACCATAGAGAATGTGACATCAGTCGTGTCTTTCATGGCTGTCGATGATGCGAGGCATTATTCCCTGGATTATATAAACAGCTCATTGATGCAGAGCAGGGTCGAGGAGAAGCTGGTCTATTCAAGGAATGTGAAGTTGGAGTGCGAATCTGAGAAAAAAGAGTATTATGAATATGAAAAGCCGCTGATAATGTGCGTCATGAAAAACACAGGCAATGTCTTCCTTAAGAACATGAGGATATGCATGAAAGACGAATGCATGGAGAAGAATCTCGGCATAACAGAAGAAAAAGAGTTCAACTTCACCGTGCATGACAAGGAGATGGGGGAGAATGAGGTGAAGATAACCGCCAGTGATGAAGATGTGTCAAAATCGGCCTATGCTGATTTCAATGTGCTGGACAAGCCTGAGATCGTATTAGGGGATGTGGAATACCCATTCAATGCCACATATGAGGGGGATTATGCGTTCAAGATAGACCTGAAGAAAGCGTCAAAATCCGAACCCCTGGATGTTGATATATCCGTAAAGTTCCACAGGACGCCTGTAAATTTCCATTTCGGCAATATGAGCAATAACAAGAGGTTGGATGTTAGTTTCGAAGGCAGCGACCTGACTGTTGGAAGGAACAACATAACTGTATCGATAAGCTACAAGGACAAGAACGGAAAACAATACTCCCTGGAGAGCAGATACGGGCTGAACCTTATCGAGCCGAAATGGTGGCAGAAGATGATGATATTCATAAGGACCTTATTTTGAAAGCGATCATGCTTGCAGGGATAACCTCATACATTTTTATGTTTCTTGTCTTTTATGTGCGGATGTCTCTTTTTTAAGACTGCCATCCAGGCAATGGCCATTGACACTGCCAGAAGCATGACAATCCTGGTCAGGAGATTTATTCCCTTCAAAGGTGCGGCCTTTTCCAGATGAGGCTCTTCCATTATCTCGAATGTATCATAAGCCTCTGCAGATGTGCCGGAGTATGTTATCCTGCCTAACAGCATATACTTGCCTGGCTGCATTGAAGATGGCAGCCTATGCTCCCTTGTTATGGATGATTCTGCCGTCACAGCAAGGGTTTCTTTTGAGGAACCGTAAACAACTTTCTTGTCCATGTCTGTTATTTCAAGTGTCATTTCGACGTCCACTGGCGTCCCGTTCAGACCTATGTTCGACATATCGATGTTCTCGCGTATTGTGCCGCCAATAAAGGCTTTTTTGGAATCCTGGGCTAAGTTCAGCCTTATGTCAAAAAGGGGCTTTCTCTCCTTCACCTCTATGACTATGCTTATCATCTCATCCGCTGCCGCTCCTTTTATGATCGCTTTTCCCCTGTAGATTCCCGGTTTTGCCGTGGTCTTGACATATATGTCAAGCCTTATCCTGCCAATCTCTCCTGGACCCAATGTTATTGTGTTCCTGTCAAGGACAGCAAAATCAGTTAAACCATCCAATGTGATGTTGAATATTGATCTTGTTTTTCCGGAGTTGTTTATTTCAATATACCTGCTTTGCCCTTCTCCGCTGAAGAGAGAGCTTGTCACAAGCCCGGATGGCAATTCTGCGCTTACATTCGCCTCTTCCTTCACAGCAGGCCTCTTCCTATGGCCTACCATCTCTTCAGCCTCAGCTGACGGTGCCGGATTGACAGTCAGCCAGAATGTCTCGCTTGAGCTGTTGTAATTACCGCTTCCGGTGTTCACAGCAGTCACATTGTAGATCCCTGCAGCCAATGTGCTGTTGTAATAAGCTATCAGGCCAATGGAGGTATTCGCCAATGTGCCGTTGAGGAAGATGTCGGAGCTTCCTGCGCTGGTCACTCCGCTGGCATTGAATCCCTCAGGGTTTGTTATTGTTAGGTTTGCCTGCGTTCCGTTCAGGTATAGTCTGGTTGTTGTCGATGCCTTGCTCACCATGAGCCACCATGTAGTGTAATTGCCCGTGTAGTTCTCATTGCCTGGATTGACGCCAGTGACATTGTAATGGCCTGCTGACAGGATTGTATTGTAGTGGATTGCTGTTGTTGATGAGGATTCATTCGCTGTTGTGCCGTTGAGGTATATCACAGCATTGACGGCAGAAGTAATCGCCGTCATGTTGGTCCCATAGCTGTAGATTATCGTGATGTTCGCTTCTGTGCCATTGAGATAGAGGTTTGTGCCTGTGTTATTCTTGTTAACTGTGTAAGTGTATTGATCTGTCGAATTATAATTGCCTGCAGAGTCATTCGCTATCATCCTCCACGCATAGTATCCTGCCTTCAGATCAGTGATGCCATAGAAGAACATGTTTGTGTTGTTTCCTGCTGAGTAATTCTGTGATGTTCCTGTGAAATTGTGCTCTATAATAATGTTCAGCACACCGATATTGTCTGTCCATGTAACATTGAACTGGTAGGATTGGCCCGGGGCATAAGCCGCAGGGTCTGCAGGGTATTCTGCAGGGCTGGATGGCGCAGGGGGGGTTGTGTCAGCAGTTATATTGACGCCGTTTGAGAACACTCCAGTCCCGTTAAGCCCATAGGCATCGACCGGGGTCACCTTCACTGTCCAGTTGTCGCCTGCTGTTGTCGCGTCAGCATGAGTCACATTGGTCTTGTTCTCATAGAGAAGCTTTACTTCGTTTGCCGAGAGGCTCCTGTTATAGACCCTTAAATCATCGATAGAGCCATTGTAAAATGCTGAGAGTTTGCCGCCAACATAAAATAATCTTACAGCAGTGCCAGCCCAGGCATCACAGGGTATGCCCGTAAGATTATTTGTGTCCGCCAATGTCCCGTTGACATAAAGGGAAAGCATCTTTGTTGAATCGTCATAGACAGAGACAACATGCTGCCATGAATCATAGGTAGGGTAGAAGTTTACAAACTTTGATGCGTTTGTTCCTGTGCATAATCTTGAATCCAGGCGGTTGTAAGTGCCGAAATATCCAAGGTTTCCGACATTTCCCTTTACTGGAGCATACACCACACCCCAGTTGTTTGTTCCGGGTTTTATCCAGACAGACACTGCCCTGCTCTGGTTTTGGGGTATATTGGCAATATAAGTTGTTTTTATATAAGCCGTTGTCCCGTTGAATGAATAAGCCCCAAACCCATTATGGCCTCCTGTCGGATTCCATGTGGCATTTGTGTTTGTTCCATGGTAATTATTGCCGGAGAGATCATACGTCTTGTTATTCCGGTCTGGCGCAGTCATCGGCATATTGAGGATTGTGTCCGATACTCCATTCCTGTACCAGTTGTAGTTCAATTCAACATTATCTGCATCAGGATCGCTTGCTGCACC
Organism: Candidatus Woesearchaeota archaeon CG10_big_fil_rev_8_21_14_0_10_44_13; assembly: GCA_002762985.1. Taxonomy (GTDB): domain Archaea; phylum Nanobdellota; class Nanobdellia; order Woesearchaeales; family UBA12501; genus 1-14-0-10-44-13. Next base: position 9,814 of record PCXZ01000013.1, read on the forward strand.
AGGATTCGCAGTCAGGTTGTCTGTCGTGAGATTGTCAGCCGATGTAGCGTTCAGCAGCACAGAGGATATCACCGGAGCGGCATTGATCGTGAAATTCTCCCCCTTGATCCATGTGCCGTTTATCCTTGAGCCGTTCACATAGGGTATGCCCCATAAGGAGTAGTTGCCAGAACCAAGCGTGAAAGCAGACAGCGCGATTGTCATATTAAGTGCAGTAGTGTTGCCCATGAATATCCTGCTTGTGTTGCCTGTCCTGTTTGAGTAGATCTCATAGGTTACAGTCTTCAGGGAGCTCTGCTTTGTCCAGTTCGCCACAAAACTCCGCCCCGGATTGAATGTCACAGAGCCAGGGTAAGTCATGTTGGCCTGCCCGCAATCGCCAACCATAGGAGTGATGCTCTCTTCATAGAAGTTTCCTTCTTCTCCAACACAATATGTATTGGTTGAATTTGAAGATATACTTCTAAAATAAAAATTATTTAGCCAGATATTATTCCCTGAATTATTAAGCAATATGCTCTCTGTCACTTCAGATGGGTCAAAAAATGTGTTTCGGGTTATGTTGTTGCCTGTGCCTGTTATGTTCAAAGGGTGATAAGCAATCTCGAACACAGAATTATTTATTATGTTGTTATCGGTCAATATATCTATGCCTTTCCCTGAGAATAAGCTGTCTATGAAATTTACTGAATCAATCGTGTTTTCAGAACCGATGTCTAAAAGTATTCCCAAACCCCAATCTTGAAGTATCATATCTTTTATCGTATTGTTGTTGTTCAGGACTTTTATACCTATATCCTCTCCATCGCCAACCAATGTCGAGCCGTTCAGATATAAAGTATTGTTGCCTGTCCTGAAAGCAGTTGAAGTCGTCTCGTTCGCCCTCAGATAAGGCGGGTCTGTGCTGCCTGAGATTATCGCGAAATTGCATTGCGTCTCGTTCTGCCATGTGTAATTGTTTCCTGCTCCGTTCTGCGCCCATGTTATGCCATTGTCGCAGTCACAGCTTCCTATGCCCCCTGCAAGAGTATGCTCGAGGTATTCGCAGGAGTATGTGCTGTCAAGATGTCGGCATACGAAAAGCCTTCCTGTCCCCAATCCCACATCCACAGTCATATTGAAGGCAAAGCAGTTTATGTCGTTGTTTCCGAAAACTACTGTTGATACATCTTGGTCATCTGCATTGACTGCAACAACACCATTGTCTGCATCGATGAATAGCGGGTTTATCTGATTGTAGTCGCTGTTGTTATAGATTATCGGAGAAAGCGAAGCAAGATAGTCGTATGTTTTGC
>PCXZ01000011.1 GCA_002762985.1 Candidatus Woesearchaeota archaeon CG10_big_fil_rev_8_21_14_0_10_44_13
TTTTGTTGTCGGTCGTCGATAACCACAATCCCGTGATGGTTCTGCTGGTCTCTTATGTACGCTGCTGATTGCTCGAAGTCTTTTCTTCCCGCTGATTCGTGGTGTTCGTAGCCGCTCCAGAAACTTCCGCGAGGATATCGCTTCCTGAAACCAGGATGTTTCTCAAATATCCGTCGAGAAGAGAGTGATTTCAACATTATCTCCGCATCCATCAGAGAATACTTTTTTGGGACATCCACTTGAAAATGAACATGGGTTCCAGCAAAACCCATTGTCCCGAACTCGAAGCCAAACGCTTCGAGTTCCAGAAAAGCAGCTGTGCACGTATCGATATGAGACTGCTTGCCGAAACAATTGTAGCGATATTTGGTCACGAACATCATTGTGACCCAGTTGTTGCGCGTGTCGCGACCGATAGATTTAAAGCTCCCGCTAGTTATGCTTGTCATGTTATAGTCTCCATAGCCCTGAGGCGCCGCGCTAGCGGCGCGCGGCTATGGTTGCTTCTGAAGAATAATGGGAATATAAAAACTGCGGCAGCCTTTCAACTGCGGGTCTTCGCTAATCGCTCAGACCGCGCAGAATTCCCGGCTGCGATTAAAAAGGTGATATTATGAAAAAAACAATATTGGTCTTGTTGGTTTTGAGTATGTTGGTTTTAATTAGTGGTTGTGGAAAACTCAGTAATATTAGGAATACTGATGTAAGTGTGAAATGCGGTAATAGTGTATGTGAAACAACTTCGGGTGAAAATGTTGGAAATTGCATACAAGATTGCCCACCAATAAAAGGATGTAATTCAAATGATGATTGTAGACAAGGAGAAGTTTGTTCAACACAAACTGACCCAAAAGATAATGTATGTGTACAGGGCGGTGGGGGTCAACAATGAAAAAAGCAATATTAATCTTAATGGCTGTTGCACTGTTAGTTTTTAGTGGTTGTAATCAAGGAGGGCAAGTTGAATGTAATTCTGACAGTGATTGTGGTTCACCTTTAGTTTGTGTAAATAATCATTGTGTTAGATATGCACCAACACCGTGTAATTCATTAAATCCATGTAAGGGTGCAGATGAAACTTGTGAAGAAGGGATATGCGTTAAAACAAGACCAACTTCCCAGTAAGTGTGGATGGTTTAAATAGCGAAAAAGAGAAGATTATAAGAATAATCCCAAGTCATCGGCCTTTGTTACGACATTCTTCAATAACCTTAGTTATCGCCTAAGGTTACGCCAGATATTTCCCTATCTTCACAGCAGTCTTTACACTCTCTGAACTCATCACAGCATTAGCTGCCTTGAGCATGGCAAAGATTATAACTCCCACCCAAACCACAACCTTTATATATAACCTGATACTTAATAAGTATCAATTGATACTATCGAGGCAAAACATGCAAAAACTCCAATTCAACCAGACTGAGATGATTGAGAAAAAGAACCACAAGACTTCCAGGTATCCTAACCTCAATACTGTGCTTATGGTGGAGGATTTCCTGAAAGGGCATAGGGATATCCCCATGAAGATCTCTGAGATAAAGGAAAAGCTCCCAAAACAGGTGATGCACAAGACCCTCAAGATAATCCTTGAATACCTTTTCAGGAGCGGAAAGATCATATATGGGCCAAGAGGCATCCAGTGGATATACAGTGAGCCCGAGCATCTGAAAAAGATGCTTGAGAACACTGTGGAGATCTGATCATGTTCTTCGGGAAAGAAGTCAGGATATTATTGAAGGATAAAGCTAAAGAGAGCTATCTTGAGCTGAAAAAAAGAAAGGATGGAGAAGCCAAAAGCATCCTTAATTCCATAGAGAGAATAAAAACAATCCTGAAAGACAATCCCCAATATGGGGACCCCATCCCTAAGAGATTGATACCAAAAGAGTTTATCAAACAGGGAATCCAGAATCTTTATAGGGTTGAATTATCGAATTATTGGAGGATGATTTACACGATAGAAGGAAATAAAATAGAGATATTCTTGTTTGTCCTGAATATTGTAGACCATAAAGAATATAATAAACTATTCGGATATAATTAATTCAATAGCAACCTTTAAATAAAAACCCCTCTTTCAGCCCCTTATGGGAGCAGAAGGACTCATCGCTGGCGGGATCGTGCTGATCTGCCTTATCATATTCTTGGTTATATTAATCATAAGCTTAGCCATAGCGGCCACAGTCTTCTGGATCCTCATGATAATAGACTGCGCAAAGAGGGAATTCAGGGATGAATCGACAAAGATAGTCTGGATAGTCGTCCTTGTGCTGCTGGGCATTGTCGCAGCGATAGTCTATTATTTCGCCGTCAAAAGGCAAGAGGACATGAAAAGGAAGAAGAAGTGATCAAGGGTTTTCTATGAAAGAAGAAGTATATACTGCAGGCGGCCAGGCTGTGATTGAAGGTGTGATGATAAGGACCAGGCATGATATAGCGATTGCGATCAGGAAAAGCGACGGCAAGATAAAGGTCAAGAAAAGGAAATTCACCCCCCTGTCAGACAAGTACCCTGTCCTGGGCTGGCCACTCGTGAGGGGAGTCGTAAATCTCTTCGAGATGCTTATTGTTGGGATAAAGGCGCTTACATATTCCGCGAATGAGGCCATGGACGAGGTTGAGGAAGACCTTACATTGCTACAGATCATCTTCAGCCTTGCATTGGCGCTTGGTTTTGCGCTGCTCCTGTTCAAGTTCATCCCTTTGATACTCACCCAGCTCATAACAAAGAGGGTCCAGTTAATCCAGGAGAATTATGTCATGTTCAATATACTTGACGGGATGATAAAGATACTGTTCTTCGCAGCATACATCTTTTTCATATCGTTCATGGAAGACATAAACAGGGTCTTCCAGTACCACGGAGCAGAGCATAAGGTCGTCAACTGCTATGAGGAAGGCAGGAAAGTTACCGTGAATAATGCCAAAAAATTCCCTACATTGCATCCGAGATGCGGGACGAGCTTCATCCTCATAGTTTTCGTAGTGAGCATATTCGTGTATTCATTCATACCGCAAGGCTTCTCTTTCTGGATGAAGCTGCTTTTCAGGATCCTGCTCCTGCCTTTGATCGCAGGGATCTCCTATGAATTCCTCAAGCTCAGCGGAAAGATGAGGCACAATTGGCTAGTGCATGCGATAATCTCGCCGGGCCTGCTGATAGAGAGGCTTGCTGTCAGGGAGCCCGACAAGGCTCAGCTAGAGGTTGCTGTGAAGGCGATGAACGCTTCTTTGAAGAATTAAGGCTTACAATCTTAGATTAGGCTATCTCCTGTTGCTGGAGTTCTTGGTCATGACCTTGCCCCATTTGATCCTGTCCCAAACCCTTTCATGGGCATAATATCCCACAGTAGTGTAGATGTTGCTGATCACCATGAAACCCAATGCGATATCATATCTTCTTGTCAGGATATAGACGACTGTGAAATCAAGGAGGAGAATGAAAACCCTGTAAACTGCTGCTTTTGCCAATGATCTTTTCCATGGTTCCTTGAAATGGTGCTTGTATTTTCCCATTTTTCAGTTCTTTCAGAAAAGACCACAATCATGCTTTTCCTCTGCCCCCAAACACACCTATCCTGTGCTCGACAACTTCCTGGACGAATTCCTTTGCAGGGCCGAGGTAATGCCTTGGGTCGAACTCTGCAGGGTTCTTCCTGAAGCTCTCCCTGATGACAGAAGTGAATGCTATCCTGAGGTCAGTATCAGTGTTTATCTTGTTTATCCCAAGCCTGACTGCCTGGCTTATCTGGGAATCAGGGACGCCTTCCGCTTTTCCGAGCCTCACGCCGTTCCTTTTAGCCCTCTGCACGACCTTTGCAGGAAGGCCTGATGCCCCATGGAGGACCAAAGGCATATCGAGCTTCTTCTTTATCTCTTTGAGGACATTGAGATTCAATCTTGCGGCGCCTGCAAACTTGTATGCCCCGTGCGAAGTGCCTATGGCGACAGCAAGGCTGTCTATGCCTGTCCTTTCTACAAAATCAACCGCTTTTTCAGGATCAGTATAGATTATCTTCCTTGCAGATATCTTTTCCTCTACCCCTCCTATGGTCCCGAGCTCAGCCTCTACGCTGACACCTTTCCTGCAGGCCCATTGGACGACTTGTTTTGTAGTCTTTATATTAGCATCATATTCAAGATGGGAGGCGTCTATCATGACAGAAGTATAACCTATGTCGATGCACTTTTTTATCACGTCCATGTCCCTGCCATGGTCGAGATGGAGGACAACAGGGACTTTGGCATTCTCTGCTGCGCAATAGACCATGTTCTTGAGCAGGCATAATCCTGCATATTTTATGGCCCCTTCAGAAGTCGCTATCATCACGGGGCTTTTCATCTTCTCTGCGGCCGAGACTATCGCCTGCAGGAATTCCATGTTGTTTATGTTGAAAGCGCCGACTGCATAATTGCCCTTGTTGGCCTTCTGTAGAACCTGTCTGCCTGTTGCTAGCAAGATATCACCTTTTTGGGGGATGTGGGTTCAAGATTATATAAAGATTTCTGAAAGAAAATGAGGGAATTGGTTTTTATCAGCCGCACGCCACCATCATGTCGGCTCAACGGTCTCCTCACTTCGTTCGGAGCCCTACTCGCCACCCCGTAGGGGGCAACCCCCGGCTCGTCGAGCGCCATGGTGGCGTGCGCGAGGCTGGGGATGGGCCCTCCGGGCTGCCGAGCAGGGCAAAACCGAGCAAAGCGAGGTTTTGACCGTAGCACCGCCACCCATGGCGCAATCTATATTAAAATCAACTACTACACAAAATTTATATATCAAATAAACTAATATTTCCCAATGGTATGCAAAGACTGCCTCAAATACAAGCAGCACAAGGAAGCGTGCTGGTTCTACTGGAAGGAGAAGAGGGCATGCTCGAGGTTCGAGGACAGCATGGGCGAGAGGTTCAAGGATGCCTCAGAGAACACGGAGATAGAGATGCAGAATATCCTTGAAGAGAACAAGAACGGGAACAAACAATAAATTCTGATTCATTCATAACTATATTTATTTATTGAACACTTTCCTCAGGAGGTCCGATTTTGTTATTATGCCTTTAAGCCTGCCTTTCTCTGCTACAACGACAAGAGGATAATGCCTCAGGAGGTCCGAGACCACGACAATAGAGGCGTCTTTTGACACCAGGGGAGGGGCATCTTCCATTATCTCCCTTATCGCGCCTTTCTTGTTGTTCAGGATTGCGTAAAGGAGGATGGATTCAGAGACGATGCCTATGAGACTGTTCCCCTCGACAACGGGCAGCTGCGAGATCTCATATCTCTTCATCTTCTTCACGACATCTGCTGCCGTCTCTTCCGGATCCGCAAAGACGATCTTTGTCTCCATTATCTCCCATGCCTTGAGCTCTTTTTTCCTGGCGATGCTGTCAAGGGCATTGAATATCTTCTTCGCGTTGGAATATGTGGGGTCAAGGCTGCCTGCCTCCATCTTCGCTATCAATGACTGTGAGACATCGGCCCTTTTGGCCAACTCTGACTGTGTCAATCCCAATTTCTTCCTTATATGCTTGATCTCGCTTATTTCGTATGGCATAAATGAGAATAATAAGGGGTTATTTATATTATTATCGGAATATGGTCTTATTTTAGTTTTGCTTAATCTGTCTTTTCTTCTCCTTCACTATATTCCCTGCCTCTATCTCGATAGAATCCGCCTTCCTGAGGCCGGAGATCTGCTTCCTGTTCAGGATAGGGATATGCTTCACTTCTGCAAGATAATTAGGGATATCCCAAACATCATCCTCGTCTGTCATCCATTCTATGCCCGACCTGTCGAACCTTGAGAGATCGACAGGATTAGAATAAGACCTCAATGTCTTCTTCCCATTGTCCTTGTAATATTCATTGAAGTATGACATCACAAGCTCGCGGACCGTCTTGTATATCGGATCCCGGTACCTCAGGACAGCATGGTTCGATTTCGATATCGCACCCCAGCAGCCATGCTGCCTGAACACGGCAATTACATGGTCTTCATCATCGCATGTAGTGGTCAGATCTACGACCAATGGCTTTTTCCCGTTCACCCTGAGGGCTGCTGCTGCGAGCATGGCTGCCTCCATGCAGTGCGCTTTCTTCCTCTTAAGGACTGTGCGGGGAGAGAAGCATGTCTCATCCTCAAAATTCGTCTTCAATGTCTCCAGAAAATCCTGGATCTTGCGCGGGGTGTCCAGGGATTTTAATATTGTAAGCTCTTTCTTCGTGAGATTATGCATTGGGGGCATTAACCTCATGTTTTTTATAAATATTGCTGAAAAAAAGAAAAATATTTAAGCAGGGCATAAATCATATGGCCAATGATATTCGTGCATGAGCTAAAGGCGCTGAATCCTAAATCTGCAGACATAGAGAGCGTCCCAATAATAAGAGCCCTGAGAGAGAACATAAGGCTTCCTGTGACAGAAGAGCATGTCATCTCTGATTTTGCAAGATTCATGGTAAAACATTCTGACATAGCAGAGATGGAGAAGACAGCAGGGCTTCTTCCCCTGGCCATGCAGGAGATAATCTATCTTTCCAAGAGAAGCCAGAATGCAGAACAGATAAACCTGAAGAGGGCATATACTGATCTCCAGGAGATGCAGAAGCATCTTAATGCCAGCATAGAGTTTGCAAAGCTGATCTTCTCATGGCAGTTCCCCGCGACAGGAAAGATAGCCGGGCTCATAAACAAGATGCCCTCGCTCAAGACAAGGGAAGACAAGACGAGGTTCAATTCAGAGATAAGCCCTGTCTTCGAGACCATCCTGCGCAACAAGAATTTCAATCTCCTGTTCTGGGATATGGTGCATGAGGCCCATACTGAGAGCATAAAGGCGATCGTCCAGGGGATGGAAGAGGGGACATTCTTCCATGTCGATGTTGATGAGCATCTGAAGAGGACAAGCTTCGCCGAGAGGAGGAACAGGCTGCCGCAGGATGAGCTTGCTATCTTCGACAGCATAGCGAAGAAGACATATGAAATAAAGAAAGGCGTTGATGTCGCTTATGACATCAATATGAGGATGATAATGTTCGCCATCCAATTGTATTCTTATATGAAATGGCTGGGCGGGATCTGAAAATTCCTGGATCTTGTCTCTTTCCTGCCTGCACCTGTCCTGATTGCCCTTCTCTCCTGGACTGCAACCTCATAATCCTCGTCAACAATGCTCACTACATCCAGGCCTTCTTTCTGCAGCCTCCTGACAAACCACCTAACCTCCTTTTCAGGCGAATTCTTGGGGCCATAAGGCCTTATATTCCTCATATGATTGTGCATCTCAGCCAGGGGCGTTCCTTCCACAGGGACATATCTTGAGACAAGGATCTTGCCTGTCTTGCCATTGTAAGAATTCCCCATTGTCTGCTTCAGCCATGCTGCCGTCTCCTCAAGGCCTTCCCTGCCGCTTACAAACCTGCCGCCATGATAGAAACCTTCGCCTACGGCGCCTACCTGCACTATCACCTTTACCTTGAAACCGGCCTTCTGAAGCATTGTTATTGCCCTTGTCTTGTCCTCTGCAGTCTCTTTCTTGCCCAGGAATCTTGATGTTGGATTATGCGCTGATTCTATGCCGACAAGAACCCTGTTTATGCCCTCTGCATTATTGAACAGCTCACTGAGATATCCTTCGCTTGTCGCATTCGTCTCAGGCACGCCCATGAAAGTGTATATCTTCTCAAGGTGAGGGAAATGCTCCCTGAATACGCCAACGATGTCCTTTGGGTCAGGTATGATTCCCTTTGCGCCTCTTCTGACAAGCTCTTTCAGGCGGATTGTGCTTTTCTCTCCGAAAAGGTTTGCCCTTCCAAGAAGGTTCTCGATGCAGGGATTATCCTCCTTTATCTCCTCTCTCCATGCCTTATCATCAAGATATCGGCCTGCAAGATGGAACCATAGTATGCTTGATGTGTTAAGGAACCCTTCGTTCATCTCATTGATGAATCTGCCGTGGTATTTCTCATGAAGATTCTTTGCCATGGACATATTATGGGTTATCGTGTCCATATCATAAAGCTGGATGCCCTGTGCGCTCGGTTCAGGGCAGTATATGCATGCCCTCGGGCAGCTTTTTGAGATCTTGGCTATGACCATAGTATCATTGTATTCTGGAACAATGTCTTTCTCATCATAGAGCTGCTTCATCTCGCCGAACCTTGCGATGATCTGGTCAGCCCTCCAGCCAAAAAGTTCCTTGTGCCTGGGATCATTGAATTCGAAGCCGGATATCGAATCATAGGCTGCAGCCAGAAGCCTCTCGACAGGCTGGCCTGTGTAAGACCTGAAATTCCCATAACCATTCTTCCTTTCAAGCAGATGCTCACGCTTGTGCCCGCGGATCATGGAGACAGACTGCACAATCCCTGTAAGCCCCAGTGTTGTGAGGGTTATGTTCTTGCCTTTTTTTTCTATGAGCCAGTACTGCGGGTCATTGCCAGTATCTTTGCCATGGACATAACAGAGCTCTGCATCTGCGCCTCTTGCCAGGACTGTATGGACTGGCGAGAATCCCCCAACCAGATCTATCAGCCTGCTGTATGCTTCCATACAGGAACTTTTTCCCTGCTGTTATTTAAAACTGATTGAGGGTATTATTCTTAAAAGAATAAAAAACGGACATTCGAGACAGCCAATTTTATACCTTTCGGACTTTCGACACATGATTTTTTCTTACCAATCGGACTTTCGAGCATGCAATTGTAAAGAAAATCCCGACTCACGAACTCGTCTGGGATTTTCAGACTTGCAAAAGTTCTTTCGCAAGTGACAAGAAGTTGATAAGGGGATTTATATATCGGGAGATTCCAGTGGTCACTGGACATGCCAACATAATAAAAATTGCCCATTTGAATTGCAAGCTTTATCTCCGCCCTGAAGGGCGGAGTATTATGGACTTGCTATGATTGGGCAATTTTTAGTCTTGAAAATCTCGCAAATGGCGAGATTTTCAATAAGATTTATATATGCTGAAGCCCTTATTATGAATATGACAAAAGGATACAATATAAAAGGTGATTTGATAATTATCAATAGAGAATTAACAGAATTAGACATATTTCTTAGGGATTTCCTTAAGGTATTAAAGAAATATGCCGATTATCTTGTCGTAAGCGGTTTTGTCAGCATCTCAACAGGCAGGGCAAGAGGAACCGAGGATATTGATGTTCTTGTTCCAAAATTTGAAAGAAAAAGGTTCAGTGATTTGTTCGATGATCTGCTGAAAGCAGGATTTTGGTGCTATCAAGGGGATACATCTGAAGAGGCTTTTTCTTATGTCGGGAAGATGGACCATATAAGATTTGCCAGGAAGAATGAGATGTTCCCGAATATTGAGTTCATCCCTGTCGATCATACCAAGAAAGCCCAGTTCTTTGAGTTCAATCATCCGCAGAAGATAAAAGTGAAGGATTTTGAATTCAAGATTCCGCCCATAGAATTTGAGATATTATACAAAGAGATGATACTGGCAGGAAAGAAGGATATTGAGGATGCAAGGCATTTAAGGGCGTTTTTTTCAGATATCCTAAAGCAGGAGAAATTCAGGGAATATGAAAAGATCATAAAGGCGGAACTGAGATGAGACCGAAGACCGATCTGGATTATGTGGAACTGTACGCTAAAAAACTCAAAGAGGATAACAGCTCATTCAAGCAGCAGAAAAAGCTCATTGAATCCCAGCTGAAGAGCAGCTCTTCTCTCTTTAGGAACATGTTCGGGAAGGCTGATTTCAAGGAGAAGGCAAGGAAATACATTAAAAGTGTTTCTTCTGGATAATATCATCCATAAATGGATAATAGGTTTTTTATTCTTATCGGAATATTTTGAGCAGAAGGATTTATAAATGCCCCTGAAAAACACAATCTGGCTCTTCCATATGTACTGTCTGAAAGAGCAGATATGCGTAAACAAATATGGATAAAAAACAGGGGGAATAAAAATGACAAGAAAAGGAAGATACCTTTTTACATCTGAGAGCGTGACTGAAGGCCATCCTGACAAGATGTGCGACAAGATTTCTGATGCAGTATTGGATGCGATATACAAAGATGACCCTAATGCGAGGGTGGCGTGCGAGACGCTGACAAAGACGGGCCTTGTGATCATTGCCGGAGAGATAACGACAAATACCTATGTCGACATGCAGAAGGTCGTCAGGGATACGATAAGGGAGATAGGCTACGATGACCCGTCATACGGCTTCGATGCAGACAGCTGCGGGGTATTGGTATCATTAAGCGAGCAGAGCCCTGATATCGCGCAGGGAGTCAATGAATCTGCTGCCGCAGGAAAAGAGGGCGCAGAGCAGGGTGCAGGCGACCAGGGAATGATGTTTGGGTATGCGACGAATGAGACACCTGAATTCATGCCTCTTCCGATAGTCATGGCGCACAAACTCTGCCAGAAACTTGCCGAAGTGAGGAAGAAAAAACTTCTCCCGTACCTCAGGCCTGACGGGAAGAGCCAGGTGACAGTCGAATATCTTGACGGCGTTCCGCAGAAGATAACTACTGTGGTCATTGCAGCGCAGCATGATCCTGACGTGAGCATAGAAAAGCTCAGAGAAGAGATAAAAGAGAAGGTCATAAAGCCTGTCTGCGGGAAATGGATAGACGGCGATACTAAATACATCATAAACGGCACAGGAAAATTCGTTGTAGGCGGCCCAGTAGGCGATGCAGGCCTTACAGGAAGGAAAATAATCGTAGATACTTATGGGGGCCATGGCGCGCATGGAGGCGGGTGCTTCTCAGGGAAAGACCCTTCGAAGGTCGACAGGTCCGCCGCATATATGGCGAGATATGTCGCTAAGAACATTGTCGCTGCAGATCTTGCAGACAAATGCGAAGTGCAGCTGGCATACTGCATCGGTGTTGCAGAGCCTGTCTCGATCCTTGTGCACACTTTTGGCACAAACAGGATACCTGAGGAAAATATTTCAGAGCTTGTCAGGATAACATTCCCGCTGAAGCCTGCTGCATTGATAAAACACCTCAATCTGAGGAGGCCAATCTTCAAGAAGACGGCAGCATACGGCCATTTCGGAAGGAATGATCCGGATTTCACGTGGGAGAAGACCGACATGGTCGAAATCCTGCAAAAAGAGGCTGGGAAGATGGGTCATCCTATCAAATCCGGCGCCCAGGTGCCTTTGGATGGGTAAACCATAAAACTTTTATTTTGTCTCTCTTTTCTTATCTTCTTCCATTCTTAGTTTCCTCTCTGCAATCTGGACAAAAGAAGATACTCCCTGAGAAGCATTGTTTACATAATGAAGCTCATAATTCCCCGGCGTTGCAGCTTCATTGGCGCTTCTTCCTAATTTTTTTATCCTCTCGTCCATTTTGGCAAGATAAGGGGCGTATTTTTTTGCAATCGTCATCATCTTTCTAGGGTTACCCCCTATGGAAAGCAGTCTGTTAAACTCAGCATCATCTCCCGCAAACTCTGATCTCATTCCGGCGGGGAGCTCCTTGAGAAGATATTCCTGCACGATAATCCCCGCAAGACATGATCCAAGAGTTTTCTGGGGCTCTTTCTGTTCCCGTATTGACTTTATCCCCTTTATAAGATAGGCCATATATCTTATATCCTCTGCGCCTAAAGAATAATCATGCGTCCTAAGATACCGGTCAAGGCCTTCAAGGCCTTCTTTGCTGTCTTCAACCAGACCATCTGGATATGATTCAATTATCTCCTGGAGAGGTTTCATTTGGACATTATTTTCGATTTGCAGACCGCAAAAACTTTATCTTATTTTTCCATCCTTTTTTGGTATGTCTGGTAACCCTTATTTATCTCTGCAGCAAGCACCTTTAAGGACACAGGTTTAGAAAGGCATGAATCAGCGGCTGTGCCAGTCAATCTGGTTATATCTTCCTCTACGAATCTGCCGCTTTGTATGATCGTATAAAGTGAAGGATCGACCGCTTTTAATTCTTGAATGAGCTTTATCCCTTCATCTTCTTGAGGCATATCATTATCTGTGATAAGCACACCCACATATTTTCCCTCAGAACATAACTTATTAAATAAGGTTATGGCTTCACTCCTGTTTCCTGCTTTATGCGCAGCAAGATTACACATTCTTTCGGCAATCATTGCACTTGTCTTTAGAACAAGAGGTTCATCATCAACTACAAGTACATTCGCATAATCTGGTTTCTTATCATCCATAGGATCAACCTTATCCTTAATCTGATTGACCCCTATATAAAGGTTTCTATTTTAACTACTGTATGGTAGTTTATAACAAACTATTTAAACTCATATCCTTATTTAACAAGAATATGGCTACAACAGAGGATATAAATGCATTGAACCGGATCAAGCAGCACATGCTGAATGAGAGGGATACTGTCTTTTTCAACATCAGGCCTATTGCAGAGCAGTTCGGCTTAGACCTGGATTCGATCATGGAAGATGTTATTGAGATCTGTGGAACAAAGCAGTATAAGGTAGGATGGCATATGAACTGCACGAGAGCCAATGTCATACCTAAATACGAGCAGACAAACGAACTTTCCCTTGATATCGACCATCTTCAGGGCATCAAGGATATCCTCAAGGTCGATATGGGATTGATATCTGATTATTAGAGCGTTATTTCTTCCGGCTCTGTCCTAAATCTCGCTTCGCTCGGGTTAGCATCGGTTCGGCTTCTGCTTATTCAACTTAAGGCCGAGATTCCCCGTAGGGGGCAACCTTCTTCTCGTCTTGATTCCCATATGGAAGAAGCCTCACAAATTGATGCTAACCTTCATTTAGGACAGAGCCATTTCTTCCACAACTTTTAAATATAAACCTCCTATTTTGGTCTTTATGTGCGGCATAATAGGTTATATAGGGGATAAAGAAGCTTATCCTATACTTGTGAACGGCCTTAAAAGGCTTGAATACCGCGGATATGATTCTGCCGGCGTTGCCATCATATCAGGCAAAAAGCTGGCGATAAACAAGGTTGTCGGAAGGGTTGAGAACCTTGCAAAGACAGACGGGAAGAAGATGCATGGCAGCATAGGCATAGCCCATACAAGATGGGCCACGCACGGAAAACCGAGCATCGAGAATGCCCATCCTCATCTTGATTGCTCCGGGAAGATCGCAATCATACATAATGGCATAATAGAGAATTATCTTGAGCTGAAGAACAGGCTGAAAAAGCACAAGTTCTCTTCTGAAACGGATTCTGAGGTCATCGCCCATCTGGTCGAAGAGAATTACAAGAGCAGCAAAGGTAATCTTAAGGATGCTGTTAGCGCAACGATAAAAGAGCTCTACGGAACCTATGCACTATGCATAATCCATTCTGAGAAAGAAGAGATAGTTGTCGCAAGGAACGGAAGCCCGATCGTCATAGGGATCGGGAAAGGCGAAAACCTGATCGCAAGCGATGTTTCTGCAATTGTCGAATATACAAAAAAGATAATCTACCTTGATGATTTTGAGATGGCTCTCGTGAAAAAGGATTCTGTCAGGATATTCGACAAGAACGGAAAGGAGATCAAGAAGGAGATAAGGGCGATAGACTGGGACCTTACCATGGCTGAGAAGCAGGGATATGAGCATTTCATGCTCAAGGAGATATGCGAGCAGCCCGATGTGATAAGGAACACCCTCAATGTCGAGATAAAGGGCATGAAAGCGGACGCCATAAGGAGGATATTTGTCGTTGCATGCGGAACAGCATATCATGCAGGATTAGTGGGAAAATATATAATCGAGAAGGTTGCAGGGATACCTGTTATCGTCGACGCAGCCTCTGAATTCAGGTACAGGGACCCATTGATCGGGAAAGGCGACCTTTTCATAGCCGTATCACAATCAGGGGAGACAGCAGACACCCTTGCGGCATTGAGGCTTGCGAAGCAGAAAGGGGCCAAAACGCTAGGGATAATAAATGTGATGAATTCGACGATCGCCCGCGAAGCAGATTCTGTCATATATACCCGGGCAGGCATTGAGATAGGCGTCGCATCGACGAAGGCATATACCTCCCAGATGATAATATTCTATCTTCTCGCAGAGAAGCTCGCAAAAAAAGAGATAAGGGGATTGAAAGAATTGCCCATCCTCATGCAGAAGATCATAGAAGGCAACCAGATTGATAAGATAGCAAAGAAATATTTTAAGGTATATAATTTCATATTCATGGGCAGGAACATCAACTATCCAACGGCGCTTGAAGGCGCATTGAAGCTCAAGGAGATATCATATATACATGCTGAAGGATATGCAGCAGGAGAGATGAAGCATGGGCCGATAGCCCTGGTCACAGACCAGGTGCCGACAGTCGCGATAGCAGTGAAGGATTCTGTCTACTCAAAGATGGTCAGCAATATGCAGGAAGTGAAGGCGAGGAACGGCAAGATAATAGCCATAGCGACAGAAGGCGACAAGGAGATAGGGAAATATGCAGATGATGTCATATTCATCCCTAAAACTGACGAGATACTCACGCCTGTCCTTGCAGTCGTGCCCCTCCAGCTGCTGGCTTATAAGATCGCAGAGATGAGGGATTGCGATATCGACAAGCCGAGGAATCTGGCTAAGTCAGTGACTGTGGAGTAAATCACCCTAAGATTAGATAGTTCTGAATTTGGCGCAGAGCCATCATTTATTTGGCGGCGGGACCATCATGCTCAAAGAAAGCATTATGAATGCCCCTGCCAGGACTACGACAGCAAGATAATTCAGGAAATAGTCCTTTATATAGAAAAGCTCAATCAGGGATATGGCTGCAAGCACCAAAAACTTGATTATGTTGAAGAGCATGGAAGGATGAAAGAAAAGGGATATGTAAATGTTTCGGTTTTTTCATGACAAGATCAAGGATCAGGCGAGGATGCAGCCGGAAAAGCACCCAATATATTCAGGCTGCCAGCCAGGTTTGTTTTATGCTCTTTAAGTCCTGCCCTCTCGGCGACATCAAGCGCAACCTCATATCTCAATCTTAAATCAGGATTGAAAGGAGCTCCTGCCTTGATATAAGGCTGGTGATATAGATCAAAAATCTCCAGCATCCTTGCCAGTAAGGCATTGTCGCCAGTGTGGTGGGTGTCATCAAGAAACTCGATATAGCCATTGGCCAGGCCTATGCATCTCTTAGCGGATTCCTCATTTACGGGCATGCCCATGACTATCTCCCTCAGTTTTTTCTCCTTATTCTGAAGATCGGTCCTGTAATCGCATTCGCCGCTCTGTGTGATCATTTTTTACGTCCCTTCCCAGGTCATTCTTTTATGGTCTGATTATTTTTTGATCCAGATGATCATAGCGAGGCAGGACACAAGATGAGCATGATCTGTGGATCACCCCCCTTTGTTTTCGTGTCCCGCCTCATTTTTTTTCAAAAAAACCAAAGCAGATTAGTTCTTTATCTTTTAAATATTTTTTTGGTGTTTTAGTTAAAATTTGTAAATTAAAAAGCAAAAAATTTAAATATTTGTTAATATAATGATATATAAAACAGTTAAGATTTAACAAATGTTAAGCTTGAAAATGCCTAAAAAGGCCATTAACATAACTTAAAGATGGAACCAAGCAACACAATAACCAAGACAGATGAAGGCATTCTCAATGCCCTGCTCGAAGACCCGAGGCTTTCCTACAGGGAGATAGCCAAAAAAGCAGGGGTTTCTGTAGTCACAGCGATGAACAGGGCAAAAAAGCTCGAGAAAGAGGGGATAATAAAGGGTTATACCACTAAGCTTGATTATGAGAGGATAGGCTATGAGTTCCATGTGATGATAGACATGAGGGTGTCAAAGGGCAGATTCAATGAGGTTGAATCAAAGATAGCGAAAAGCCCAAATGTAGTCGCATGCTATGATGTGACTGGCGATTTTGATGCGGCAATAATCGCAAGGTTCAGGAACAGGAGGGGCCTTGACGAGTTCCTCAAGAGGATACAGAAGCTTGATTTCGTCGAGAGGACGAACACCAAGCTCATATTGAGCACAGTCAAGGAGAAAGAGATGGGTGTCTGATCCCTCCCGGAAGGAATAGGGATAAAAAAGAAAACGCCACGACTCGGTAAAGATAATCTACCGGAGATTTTTAGAAAAAATCTCGTAAAAACTCAGGCGGCTCCTAGTTGCTCAGCAACCGGAGCCACCACTACGCCACGACTCGGATTTGAACCGAGAGATGCCGAAGCAAAGCAGTTCTCTGTTGCAGACCTTTTCAAGCCGCTATTCGAGACTGCCGCCCTACCGGATTAGGCGATCGTGGCATGAAATCATGGATAACTGTTATTATTAATATATTTATTACTTATTCGGACCACCGAGCAAAGCGAGGTAATCCTTGCTGTTGCATCCGAGGCGGGCGTAACCAGCTCCTGCGATTAGGCGATCGTGGCATGAATATGATTTTGTATATGGTTGGATGAAGTATCACTCATTCCAGAACAATAACCATTTCCCCTTTTAAATTTTTATCTTTTATCCTGGCAAAAACTTCCTTTGCCGTGCCCCTTATGAATTCCTCATGCATCTTTGTAAGCTCCCGTGCGATGCATATCCTGCTTTCAGGGATGAGTTCTGCAATGAGCTTGATGGTCTTTTCAATCCTATAAGGGCTTTCATAGAATATCTTCGTCTCTTTCCTGCCATTCATCTCTTCAAGGAATCTCCTTTTCTCGCCTTCTTTCTTAGGCGCAAAGCCATAGAATGTGAATTTCCCGGTCAGAAGGCCTGAGCATACCAAAGCAGAGATTATTGCGCTGGGCCCTGGGACAGGAGAGACAGCGATTCCTGCAGCAACTGCCTCCTTTACCAGATATTCGCCGGGATCATTTATCCCTGGAGTCCCGGAATCGGATACTAAGGCGATATTCTTCCCTTCCTTAAGCTCTGCGAGGATGTAAGGCGTCTTCCTTCTCTCGGAATGCCTATCAAAAGAGGTCATCCGTTTCTTCCCTATACCAAGATGTTTGAGGAGGTTTATCGTCCTTCTTGTATCCTCTGCCACTATGAGGTCTGCGGCCCTCAGAGAATCTATAGCTCTTTGTGATATATCCCCTAGATTGCCTATGGGTGTTGAGATAATATAAAGCATAATCGTGCATTGCTGAAGGGGTTTATTAGGTTTTTGCCTTCAAAATCTTTTTATACCCATATCATTTAAGCCCCTTACTGAGGTGATTGCATGTTCAAAACACTGAAAGATTTCGATTTCAAAGACAAGAGAGTTCTCATAAGGGTGGATTTCAATGTGCCTATCGACAAAGAAGGCAATATAACCAATGATTCCAGGATAAAGAAGGCATTGCCTACGATAGGATATGTCCTCGACAAGGGCGCAAGACAGGTGATCCTCATGAGCCATCTCGGCGAGCCTGACAAGGCGACAGACGAAGGGAAAAAGATCCTGAAGATGGACAAGGTCTCTGAAAGGCTTGCAAAGCTCATGAAAAAGAAGGTGGAAAAACTTGATGACTGTGTGAATGTGACCCTTCCTGACCCAAAAGACAGCAGGGTCGTAATGCTGGAAAACCTCAGGTTCTATAAGGGGGAAAAAGAGGACAATGAGGGCTTTGCAAAGGCGCTTGCTGGGCATGGGGATGTCTATGTCAATGATGCTTTCGGAACATGCCACAGGCCTCATGCTTCTGTCCATGCGATAATGAGATTCCTGCCTGCTTGCGCAGGATTGCTTGTGGATAAGGAGATAACGATAATGGGCAAGGCGATAAGCGATCCTGAAAGGCCATTGGTCGCAATACTGGGATTTGCCAAGATCTCTGACAAGCTTGATCTCATGAAGAATCTCCTCCAGAAGGTCGACAAGGCATTGATAGGGGGGGCAGTAGTATTCACATTCCTGAAATCGCAGGGATTCGGCATAGGAAAAAGCCTCGTTGAAGACGGAAGCCTGAAGCTCGCAAAGGACATCCTTGCAGAATATGAGGATAAGATAATCCTTCCATCAGACATAGTCGTGGCAGACAGGATAGCTGATGATGCGGACACGAAAGTTGTTGGCATAAGCGGGATTCCTGAGGATATGATGGGCCTTGACATAGGCCCAGAGACCGTGAAATTCTTCAAGGATCAGCTGAAGAATGCAAAAACAGTGATATGGAACGGGCCATTGGGCAAGTTTGAGACAGAGAAGTTCTCCAAGGGGACAAAGGACATCGCATCTTTCCTCGCCAAGTCCAAGGCAATAACGATAATAGGCGGCGGAGACACTGCAGCAGCCATCGAGAAGCTTAGATTAGAGAAGAAAATGACCCATGTCAGCACAGGCGGAGGCGCTTCCCTTGAATTCCTTGAGGGGAAAAAGCTTCCTGCGATCGCCGCCCTTGAAGAGAACGCTGACAGTTTCGGCTGAAAATGTCAAGATATGATATCTCGAAACATCCGGATTATTCCAAGACAGAAGAGAGCAGGGCTTGGTTCTACATATTGATAGCGATAATCGTCATCCTTGTGATATGGCTGCTGAGCAAGATAAAGTGAAGGCAGAAAGGATGTGATTATCGGGATTCCGGAAAGAAAACTCACCATCTCCTCATCAGGAAGCTTATCCCTATCATCACGAGAAGAAGTCCTAGGGCAGCTTTCGCGAACTTCAAAACAATATCAATGGAAAGCCACAGGCCTAGCACAATAAGGACAATGCCTATGGCAACATTGAAAAGGAATTTATGGAATTTCATTCTGCACCTTTCTTGCCCTTGTTATCGAATCTCACAGTGATCTCTGTGCTGAAGACTTCAAGGATATCCTTCTTTATAATATCCAATGCCGAATCGAGCTCTGGCATCTCGATGAATTTCTCAAGCTTCTCCATGTTCTTCTCAACTTTGCCGAGCTTGTCCTGGAGGTGATTGAGCTTGTACTCGAATTCGTTCTGGGCATGGAGGGAATTGTTCATCTTGAGGCTCCTTTCCCTCTCGGAATATGTCTCTTTGATATTGTTGTATTCTGCGACTGAATCCCTCAATACCTGCGATGTTATGGCATTTATCTGGTTTATGGCCTTCTCTTTCGCCTTGTCCTTAAGCTCCAACTCGCCCCTCTCTAACAGGCCCTTCATCTTGTCCAGAAGTCCCAGAATTTTGAATTCATTGTCATCAAGGGCTGCGTTCAATGGCGACCCTGAATAAGCATTGATCAATCTCTCCCCATCAGCTGATATCTTTGCGAATTTCCTCAGCGGCCTGTCCAATGGCGCGAACAGTTCGAAAAGCCTTTTCTCGACATCCTTCATCTGCCTGGCCAGCTGTTCCTTGCTTCTTTCTGTCTCGAGGAAGAACCTGTAATCCTTCGTCTTCTTGACATCCTCGATGCCCTTCTTGGCCTCATCTATCTGCCTGAGGAGCTCCGCCTTCTCCCTGCTATGGTCCTCCATCATTATCTCTGCTGTCTCCTTCTTCTTCAGCAGATCATTGACCTTTGATATGTTTGATGAAAGGGTGTTTATCCTCTTATACTCATTATCAAGCATGCTCCTGACTGTGAAATCTATATCCTTCACGCTCTGCGCTATCTCTCCGGATTCATGGGCGAAGAATTCCTGGAGGACATGGAAATTCCTTGATGACATCTTCGCGAAGGAGGTTATGTTGTTCTCAAACTGCGAGACGAACTCCGATACTGAATTGAAATTGATCGTAGATGGAGCCTGTATCTTTCCGACGAAATTACTGACTGCATGGAGGTATGATTTCCTGTTGCCTTCCATTATCTGTATGGCCCTCTCAGGTATGTTCTCGTTCCTGAGCTTCGCTTCCTGAAGCACTGCTGAAGAGGTCTTTATCTGCTCTGAAAGCTGGTTTATCTTGTCAAGGTCCTCTTTTATGCTCTCCCTGATGTTCTCTATCCTTATCTCTGCCCTTGAATCGAACCACTGCTGCAGACCATCGACATTGACGTATGCCTTCTGGAGCTCCTGCTCCTTCTTCCTGAATATGCCTGAAAACCATCCCATAAGAGAAAATGTATTAGAGGTGATTTATATAGTTTATGGGTTTTTATGAGGGATTTTGATCAGCGCATTAGTTTTTGGGTATTGTGAAGATGGTGCTTTTTTCTTTCCTCAAAAACCGGCCAGCCCTTATCTATAAACACATCGATGTCCCGCCCCGCCGTCCAAATGTGCTTGATTGTATAATAAGAGAGCACCATACTTTATTATAAACAAAAAAATTATATACCCCCCAACCCAACAGAATAATCATGAAACGCAGGCATTCGAAGAAACCCGCAGAGCAGAGGGCGATCGCAGAGGAAAGGATAAGGGGGCTGTTCGGCCAGGCTGAGGATATGTTCAGGAAAGACAGGAAGTATTCTAACAGGTATGTCTCATTGGCAAGGAGAATATCCATGAAATACAAGGTCAAGATACCGCTGGGTCTCAAGAGGAGATTCTGCAAGCACTGCCATTGCTATCTCAAGCCAGGCGTGAACTGCAGGGTGAGGCTGGCAAAAGGGAATGTGATATATTATTGCCTTGAGTGCAGGAAATTCATGAGGTTCAGGATAGGTAAGAGGAAGGCAAAGAGGGAAAGATAGGGACCATAGGGATTATGCACTAAACGGTTAGAAAAACCCCTTATTTATTTCTACTTGAAAGTACTCACCCACCAAAAGATTTAAATAGTATTTGCTAATCTATAACCCTTATTAAGGGGGGTCTAAAGGATGGTTGAAGACAATAGGGCAAGGTTCATACGGCTAGACATTGCCCTGCGCGATTCTTTCTCGAAGATAAGGGATGAGATAGGGGACATCAAAGGCAAGCTGGAGATGCAGCTGGGTTCCCTCAAAGAAGTGAAGAAAGAGGTTGATGATTCTAAGAAAGATTTTGTAGGCATAGACAAGATCAATGCCCTGAAGATAAAGATAGGCGACCTGAGGGAAGAGCTTAAGGCAGTCGAAAGGCTGGAGAAAAAGCTGAATGAGATTGAAGCCAAGGCCGCTGAAAAAGAGAAGACAGAGGCAAAGCTGGATGAGATCGAGGGCAAGATCGAGTCCATCGAAAAGGTCAGCAAGGCGGCTTCTCCAGATTCCAAGGTCGACAAATTAGTCAAGGAGATAAACGGCGAGTTCGCAGACCTAAGGAAAGCAGTGAGAGAAGTGGAGAACAAGGGCGGCTCGATAGTCGATGACAAGTTCACGAAGCTCGAGAATGATGTGAACAAGAGGACATTGAGCATAAGCAACAAGCTCAGCATGTTCATGGAAGAGCAGAAGAAATACCCCACAAAGCAGGAGATCAACCAGCTCCTCAGGATGATGAACAGGGAATTCGACGACATCAAGGAGAAGATCGATGAGATCGGCATCGTGAAGAATGACCTTAAGAACATGAGGAGGGAAAAGGTGGGCAAGAGATTCTTCGAGCAGCAGTTCGTGAGCCTTAATGGGGAGATAGGGAACCTCAAGTCGGAGATAGAGTACCTGAAAAGGAAAGGGTTCAAGGCTGCAGGAAAATCCTCTGAAAAAGGCGAGAGAAAAGCATTCAATTTCTATTTCTTGGCGAATTTCCTTATAGTCCTTGCGTTCATACTGCTCGGCGTGAGCCTGCTCCTGTTTTTCATAGGCAGGGACGCTTACATGGATTATCTTATCTATGGGGCTATAATCTCTTTTGTGATCGGCGTTCTTATGAGGATTGTCCTGGTGATTAGGGGATGAATAGGCAATTGATTGTCCCATACCTTACCTGCTCACTGAATGAAAAAAATTTAAAGCGAATTGGTGTTAAGACTTTATGGGGGAAAGACTGACCGATATCCTTGAAGAAGCCACATGTTATGATTGCAGATGGAAAATAATGTTCGCTTATATATCTGCGGGCTGCGAAGTATTGCAAGAGAGAATGGGATTGCGCCCCCCAAGGGGATTCTTCGGTCAGAAACAACAAACCTTAGAAAACGGATTTGCTAAAAGGGCGTATGGTGCAGGTCTTGAAAATTTTTCTGGGTTGGCTCCCGAAGATGCTATGAGGGAATTCTCAGATGAGATAAAAACAGCTGCTAGGAAGCTGAGAGAACCTAAATATATAAGGCATTGCGGGCAAGAACCATTAAAAATCCTAAACGAAATCCTAACGCAGATAGATAGGTGAGATTCATGAACCCTGCTGCCATCAAATTTGATAAAATTTAAAAACCCGCCCCCTTCTTATATGTCCATGGCAACAAAAAAACCATCCAAAAATGCAGCTAAGCCTCAAAAGGCCGCAGCAAAGGCAACGCAGAAGATAACACCCGGGATGACATTGGGCGAAGCGATCCAGCAATATCCTGAGACTGCCGAAGTCATGTTCAAGCACGGCCTGCATTGCATAGGCTGCCATATCTCTGCATTCGAGACCATAGAGCAGGGCGCGACAGCACATGGCATAGACCCAAAGAAGCTTATCCAGGACATGAATAAGGCTGTTGAGAAGAAAAGGAAGAAGTAGCCAGGTTTGTTCTTAAGAATAGAAAATTTTAAAAACTTTTACTTCTTCAGAGTGGTTTATGGGGGGCAGCATCACAGGAATTGTCCTCTGCGGCGCAGACAGGAGAAGCCCTGAGGAGATGGAGAATGAGAGGCTAAGATACTTGTCGTTGATGCATTCAACTCCTCTGAAGAGATCAGCAGCGTGATTGCTGTGGGCCCGGCGAAAAAACTGAATGGCCGGCTGAATGAATGCATGATTGTAGACAGCGATAGCGGATTAAGGGACAATGTGGCCAGAGGAATTGAAGCTTCAAAGAGCAAAGCGATAATTCTTGCAGCATGCGACATGCCTCTCCTGACGCCGGACTCAGTTGATTCATTCATCTATGAAAGCAGACTGAAGGGAGGGAATGTATGCTATCCCATAGTGCATGAAATGCGTTCAGCTCTTATGGCGGCTTCAGGAATAGGCCGACGTTTACTTTGATGAAAATCGACGGGGTGGAAAGATACAGGCTGGGAAATCTTGCCTATATGGAGCCTGAAAACACCGGAAGATTGATGGAGTATTTTGATGGGATTAGGGCATCAAGGAAATCCCAGGATAAGGTTCCCTTCCTGAAGCTTTTGGCGCTGAATCTGAGGCTTATCGGCCCCTACATGCCCCTTTATGCCTTGGCATACTTTACAAATAACCTCACTGTCTCAAGGTTCGAGAAGGTTTCTTCGGGGGCATTCAGGACAGAATGCAGGATCATAGAGAGCAATGATGCAAGGATAGGTATTGACATAGATTCCAAGGAAGATGTCGAAAGGCTCAGGTCAATAGGGCATGATGTGAGTTATAAGTGAATTTCTTCTTCTGCAAAAACCGAAACATTTATATATTAGTATTACTACCCATTAGTGATAAAAAGGCCCATAATGCCTAAAAAGAGCTTAAAAGGCTGTTAAAGGTGGTAAAATGTCAAAAGAAGATCTTACAAGCGAGGTAAAGGTTCGCATGGAAATAGCAAAATACATGGATTACATAGCTGAGATAATGAGGTAAAAATGGCACAGACAACATGCCCTGTGGTTTTTGTAATAGATTCTAAGAAGAGAGAAGTGGCTAAGATAGGGCCAACAGAGAATTATGCTCGTGTTTCACAGAGTTACCATAGTGGTGCGTCAACGCACAAAAAGAAAGGCCAGATAGAGGTCATGAGGATAGACCAGCACCCTGATCTTAAAAGAATGCTTGATGATTTTGATGGGGAGACCTATGTATCGACGCCAAAAGGAGTATTCATTGTCGTCCCAAGAGGGCTTGAGCTTATCTTGCCGGATGAGGATGAAAAGATAATCTATGGGACACTCAATGATATCTTCACAAGAAGAAAAGGCGATATCAGGTATATCATGCCAGGATCTGAAAATCTTCAATAAGGAGGTAAAAATGTTATCAAAAGATGAACAACAGGCTTATATCTCAGTATTGCAGGAGAAAAAAATCCCATTTGGGATAAAAGTGGCAAAAGTTTGCCTTGAAGTGGCAGTCGCTGCCGGAGTAGTTTATGTTGCGGCAACACAGGGTAAAGAGGCAGCGCAGTGCATAGACCAGATTACTCATGCTCATGAACCATTGAAGAATGTGATAGATTTCAGCAGAGGAGAGATCTTAACCTTCTTTGTTGCTGCGCCAGCGTACATCCTGGGGACAATAGGGTGCATAGAGCACGCAGTAAAGGAAAGATACGGCAGACTGAGGTAAATGCCTCTAAGCCGGCAAAAAGGATTATCCTGTACAAGAGGTGCGTAAGATGACATCAAAACCTGCAAAACAGACTGATGAAGTCCCGGATGACTGGAGAAAAGAGAACCCCGGATTGCCGGGCAGCAGAAGGGGCATAAACACAAACATTATAATACCCGCAGACATAATCCCTATTGATTTCATAAGGAAGAAGGAGCAGGAGAAAAGGCCTTGTCAGTATGAGATACCCGTGCCTGAGACGGAAATTGATGAAAAAAAAGGGATGGGTTATAGGCCCCCCATAATGGAGATAGATTACACAGTAAGGATAGAGATGATATGATATGGCATACTACCAGAACCAATGTCCTCCGACTTATTTCGGAGGCACGCCTGAAGAGGCTAAAAAGTTCATTGAAAAAAACATAGAAGAGGCCAAAGAAAATTTTAAAAGGGAAGTGTTTATTAGCGAGTTCAATAATCCTAATATCGGATTCAACAGGTGTGACAGGGAGTTTCCTGACGCAGCGACACTCCAGAACTATCTTCCTAAAAGCAATATAACATTCAACTGACCGCAAACCTTTTAAAACTAAACTTTTTCTTTCAGCACATGTCAGGCAACATGTATGATCTGGAGCTGAATAAGGCGGTTTCTGAGATAAAGGGGCTGAAAGCCAGGAAAGTATGCGTACAGCTTCCGGACGGCCTTAAGCCGAAGGCAGGCGAGATAACTGATTTTCTTTCAGGCCAGACAGGCGCAGATATATTCATATGGGCAGGCTCGTGCTTCGGCGCATGCGATGTCCCGCGGCAAGCGGAGAATCTCGGCATTGACCTCATGATACAATGGGGGCATTCTGGCTGGACAGACGAGTGATACGGGCGGATAAAAGAGCAAGCGAGGGATACAAACGGGATCAAGAGGTGAAAGATGGAATTCCTGAATTATGCTGCTGTCTCTATCATCGCATTCTCAGGGCTTTTTTGCGGGGCAATGCTCGCATTCGTATCCCCTGAAGAGATGAAGCCAGGAAGGAGGCATTTCGAGGCAATGATAAAGACAGTCTTCATAGCCATCCCGTCGCTAATGGTATTTTTCCTCGGAAGGGATAATCTCCTTCTGTCTGCCGTCTTCATCCTTCTCTGCATAGCATTCGTCTTCTATTCGAACAAGAGGTTCATCTATCCCCTTCTTGGGATATTCTTCTATATCTCTGCAAGAGATGCCGGATTATTCCCGATCATCGCAGGCCTTATCTTCATCCTCGGACTTGCAAAAGGGACTATTTTTGCGCACGAGCATGAGGGCATGAAAAAGACCAGGATATTGAGGAAGATATTAATCTGCCACGCGTTCTTCTTGTTAATCTCATTACCACTTTTCTTTTCTGATCTTTAGATAGAAAGCGATGTGATTCGAGCTTATATGTATCAAAGGCGTCAGTATGAATAGGATCAATATCACCTGCCATGAAGGGATGTAAACAAAAGAAACGAACATGAGCGCGCCTATCAGGAAATCAATCTGGTCGAATGGAAACCATCTTTCCCCGGATTTCACATCAAACTGCCTCTTGAAGAAACTCTTCACCATATCACCGAATATCGCCCCGAAGCCGAGCAAAAAGCCGGGCAGTATTGAATATTTTGAATATAACATACCATAATCAACAATGCTCCATTTCTGGAAAAATGGGAACTGATAAAGGTATTTCTGGAGCGCAAAGATAAGCATTCCAACTATAGATGCTATTATAACACCGCGCCAGGTCTTATGGGTGCCAAGCAATGGCTTTCCCCTGAACTTCAGGCCCATGTCAACTGGCTTCGCGAGGAAATCAAGGATATTCTTTGAAAGCACAGGAGATGAGTTTGCCAGGTAGCCGGGCAGCATGAAGTAAAGCGACCTCAACACCAATAATCCCAATCCCATAACAACCTCCAATTTATAGGGAATAAACTGCATATGCGACAATGTACCCTAACAAGCCTCCAATCAGCACTTCAGTAAAATTATGCCCAAGAAGCTCCCTCAGTTTTCTCTTGTAATCCACGCGCATCTTCTTTATTATCTTGTTTATCGCTTCGCTCTGGAAGCCTACTGCTCTCCTCAGTGTCAGCGCATCATGGACCACTATCACGGCGAATGTGCCTGCTGCTATCGCCAGCGCAGAAACGCCCTCCTGATAGTATATCGATGCTGTAAGGGCCACAACAACCGCGGTGTGGCTGCTAGGCATGCCTCCTGTACGGGCCATCAATGAGGCATCAAACCTTCTCTTCTTTACCGATAAAACAAGCACTTTGCCTGCCTGCGCAAGCACCAATGCCACGATCACGGATATGAAAATCCTGCTCGTCAAAAGATTGATCCAAAATCCCATATTCTCACCTTTTTTGTTTACTTATCACTTACTTATCATTTTTTTATTGTTATTTTTTGTTTTTTTACTTGATTATCCCTTTGCAGAGTCAGATTTATACCAGATTATACTATCTTCTTCACCCTGAAAGAGCTTATCATCAAAACGCCTGACAAAGCATAAACTAAAGGATACCATTCTGCCGGCAGGCCTGCAAAATAGATTGCGGGAATAATGAGTCCGTTCATCGTTATGGGCATGCCCTG
This sequence comes from Candidatus Woesearchaeota archaeon CG10_big_fil_rev_8_21_14_0_10_44_13, assembly GCA_002762985.1. Classification (GTDB taxonomy): domain Archaea; phylum Nanobdellota; class Nanobdellia; order Woesearchaeales; family UBA12501; genus 1-14-0-10-44-13. The sequence goes on from PCXZ01000011.1 coordinate 26,772, forward strand.
ATAATATCCCTTAAGATTTGTTATATTGAACCTCGCAAGCCTGGCAATCCCGCACAGGACGAAAAATACCAGCACGACTATGAAGACGGGCCTGTTCGAGGAGTTAGCCTCAAGGAAACAATATCCGAACAGCGCTGATGCGAATCCGAATGATATTGCGTCTGACAGGGAGTCCAGCTCTTTGCCGTACGGATGGGCCCCTTTGAAAAGCCTTGCGACCTTTCCGTCGAGGAAATCCATCACGACTGCTGCAACAAGAAGGATGGCTGCGATCCTGAATTCACCTCTTATCGAGAATATCGCCGAGACCACGCCGCATGCTGCATTCCCGAATGTGAACAGGTCCTGCGGCCTGAAAAAACCATATATCCTCATTTTACCCTCTTTTTCATTTTTATCATTATCTTTTTTATTGTCCTTCATCGGAGCTCACTTACCAAGGGACATGATGATTGTTTCTCCTGCCTTCAGCCTGTCGCCTTTTTTTATCTTCAGTTCGGCCTTCATCTTATGGGTCATCTTAGGGATTATCAGGCAGCACTGGCTGCCCATCCTTATCATCCCAATCTTCTGGCCTTTTTTAATGTTCTGGTTTTCTTTTACAAAAGATACTATCCTTCGTGCTATGAATCCTGAGACCTGTATTACTTTCATGTTGCCTAGCCTTGTCCTTATCAGAATCTGGTTGTTCTCGTTCTGCGGCCTTGGTTTTTCTGCAGACCTGAACTGGCCTTTTTTATGCTTTGAGTAGACTACTTTTCCATCGTAAGGCGCCCTCTGGTAATGGACATCAAAAGGGGTCATGAATATCGTTATCAGATAGCCGCTTTTTCCGTGAAGGATAGTATCAGAATAAACCGTCTGGATTACACCTTTGCCTTTCTTTATGTCTCCCTTGCTGTCCGGATGTATCTCCTTTATCTCTATGATTTTGCCGTCTGCAGGCGATATTATGTTATTCCCTGACGGAGCCAGCCTTAATGGGTCCCTTAGGAACCAGAACTTGTAGAACAGCCCGAATAGGGCAATTATCCCTGCTACAACCCCTGATAACAGCATTAAAACGCCCATAACATGCTTTATGGGCCTTGATTATATATAGTTTTCCACGTAACCATCTCTAAACGAAAGATTTATATATATGTTATCACTGAACAATAGTTATATAAGGATTATAAACCCAGATTATCATCTAAACGGACACGAGGTTGAGAAAATGGCATTCGGAACACAGAAGAAATTTGACAAGCTGAACATGCTTTTAACCAATTCTTTCGGCAATCTTAGGAATGATATCCTAAGGCTCAATCAGAGGATAGACCAGATCGAGGCCATACTTGCAAACTCTAATCTCGGAGCGATGAAGGAATTCATAGCTTTCCAGGAGAAAGAGCTTGAGACAATGAAGCAGATGATCGCAGAAGCTTATGCCCATAACGCCCAGCCTGCTGCAGAGGCGGCACAGGAGCCACAGCAGACAGCTCAGGCAGGAGTGAGGATAATAGGCGTGCAGTTCGAAGGCCCTTCTGACAGGGAAAATCCCAACGGAGAGTGGGTTGAGATCGAAGGATACGGCGTCAATATGTCAGGATGGATGCTTTGCGATGGGGACAACAAGCATGTATTCACATTCCCGGACGGATTCATAATACATGGAAAGGTCAAGGTTTTCTCAGGGAAAGGAAGGAACACATCCTCAAGATTGTTCTGGAAGAACCCTACACCGATATGGAACAATGAAGAGGATATTGCGACATTGTTCGATACCCAGGGTAATGTGATAAGCCAGGTCAGGAGCGCAAAAGTGCATAACTTCGAGATTTTGGCTTGAGAAGTGAGTTTTTTATTCTGGATTTTTAATTTTGATTGTTTAAGCTCCAGATATTTTATTTCTAAGTTTTTTGCAACAAAAACAACCACCCATTCGCCTCCATCTCACAACCTTCCCATATGGCTCATGGTCGCACAACTGATTTTTGCCCATCACTTACCATATATGCACAGTAACCCAGCACAGTGCAGGAAGGGGACGGGGGAAACCACGTTTCCCCGCAGATATGGTGGGTTTATTCTATTAACGAAAACATAGGTTTTAGAAACCTTAAATTTCTACCAAAAACTATATAAATGAACCGCCTTATTTTCGGCTATAAGCCCCTGTAGCTTAGCAGGTGGAGCGCGCGACTGTTATCCGACGGTTTGTATCGCCAGAAAGACATCGCGAGGTCGGCAGTTCAAGTCTGCCCAGGGGCGTTTATTTTAATGGCTCCGTAGCTTAGCCTGGCTGGAGCATACGACTGATAAGAAATTTTCAGATATCGTAAGGTCCCGAGTTCGAATCTCGGCGGAGCCATTAAACAAAGGCAAAATCCCAGACGAGCTTGCGAGTCGGGATTTTGTCTTTTTTAATGCTCAATAATCCCAGACGCTTGCCGAGCTTGTCGAGGCAAGTCTGAAAATCTCGACTTTAGTCGGGATTTTCTATAAGCTTGCGAGTCGGGATTATTTTCGCATTCATATTCATTTCTTAAAACCAAAAATGCCACACCAAAAAATCCTCGAAATCAGGCAGCAGACAGACAATGACACAGTGAATCTAGCCCTGGACACTATCAGCATTGGCAAGCAGGCCCTTGTTTTCGTGAACACAAAGCGCGGCGCAGAGAAGGCTGCAGAGGATATCGCTTCTAAGATCAAATTTGATGAGAACAATCCGATACTAAGGAAACGGAAGCAGGAATGGGAGCAGACTGCTGATGAGATCATAAAGGTCCTGCCAAGGCCTACAAAACAATGCGAAAGGCTGGGGAAATGCATAAGGAAAGGCATCGCATTCCATCATGCAGGACTGGCCCAGAAGCAGAAGACGATAATCGAGGATGCGTTCAGGCAGAACATCCTCCCGATAATATGCTGCACACCCACTTTGGCCGCAGGTATGGACCTTCCGGCTTTCAGGGTGATACTGAGGGACCTTAAGAGATACGGCCTGCATGGGCTTAACTGGATCCCTGTGCTTGAATATGAGCAGATGGCAGGAAGATGCGGAAGGCCCAAGTATGACAAGTACGGGGAAGCGATCGCAGTAGCAACAACAGAGAATGAGAAAAAGAATATAACGGATGTTTACATCAATGGGGAGGTTGAAGAGATCTACTCGAAGCTCGCAGTCGAGCCCGTCCTGAGGACCTATATCCTTTCCCTGATCGCATCTGAATTCGTAGGCAGCGAAGAAAGCCTGTTTGCGTTCTTTGAGAAGACCTTCTGGGCCCACCAGTTCAAGGACATGAAGAAGCTCGAGAAGATCATAAGGAAGATGATAAAGCTGCTTGAGGATTTCGGGTTCATAAAGACCGAAAAGACAAGGGACGAGTTCGTATCAGCAGACAAGCTTAAGGGGGGAAGACTGGAGGCGACTATCGTCGGCAAGAGGGTTGCGCAGCTCTACATCGACCCATTGACAGCCAACGGCATAATAACTGCATTGAAAAAGGCAGAATCGAAGTCTGCCACTGATTTCTCTTTCCTACAGCTCGCATCTAGCTGCCTTGAGATGAGGCCCTTGCTTAGGATAAAGGCTGCAGAATACGAGGATGTGAATGGGAAGCTGAACGAGCATCAGTCGGATATCCTCATCCCCGAGCCTTCGATGTATGACCCTGATTACGAGCATTTCCTCCACTCGATAAAGACGGCCATGTTCCTTGAGGACTGGTGCGATGAGAAGGATGAAGAGGAATTGCTGGAGAAATATTCGATCAGGCCCGGCGAGATAAGGGTCAAGCTTGAGCTTGCGGACTGGCTTCTCTATTCGACTGAGGAGCTGGCAAGGATGATGAAAAAGCACGCGATAATAAAAGATATAATCAAGGTCAGGCTGAGGCTGAAGTACGGCGTCAAAGAAGAGCTTATCACATTATTGAAGCTTGAAGGCATAGGAAGGGTAAGGGCAAGGAAGCTGTACAATAACAGGATAAAGGACCTGGGGGATGTGAAGAACGCAGACATAATGGTGCTTGTCCAGATCGTCGGGAAAAACACTGCGCTCAGCATAAAGAAGCAGGTGGGCCAGGATATTGAGAAAGAAAAGATACCTGAAGGGAAGAGGAAGGGGCAGATAAGTCTGAAGGATTATCAAATCTGACCAGTCTTATAACCCTAATTAGGTTATGATCATTTTATGATTATCTTAAATTATTCATATGCTCTGATCTCCTGAATGGCTGGACTGCAAATTTGCTTATCTTGGCCATGTCAAGAATTCCGTTCGTAGTGTATGATTCCCCAATAGGTATCTCTTCTTCGAGGCATCTTATGACCTCGCCGAAAAAATGCGCTGTCCTTATCACAGATGTCACCTTCTTAAGATAATAAGTCATATTCCGTTCTATTGATGGATGGGAATTGGTATATATCACTTCGCTTGGTTCAGCTGCAGCTATTGTCTGCATTGCACTCTCAAAATTAAGGCCGGCATGTACTGCATGGGTGCCGTAGATCACTATGTTTGCGGGCCTTTGCCTGCCAAATCCCTCAATCTCTATGCCATCTTCCTTTATCGTCACGCATGTAGCCTTCCTTGTTCCGGCAGTATCATCCATGTCATCTATAGTCAAGGCTGTTTTTCCTTCCAACCCTGTGTAGTTTGGGGAAACCTGCGGATTGTATATCTCCACCTTGTTCGGATCATTTGCAACTTTCCTTGTCTTGCTGAACTGTATCTTGCTTATGCCTGTGTAGCCCAACCTATGCAGGCTGTCGTAAAGATAGTCGCCTATTGGTTTTGCGCCTAAATCCGAGAGTAAAAGGACTATGTTTGAGCCATTGTTCTTATTCAGGCCCACATTTGAGTAATGAGTTAAGTAATGGATAAGGAGAGGGACAGGACTAAGATCCATCAATACATCCCCTCTTCCATAGATCTTGCCGTATGATTCTTGGACATGTCCGCTATGCAGATGAAGTGTCAGAACGCGGTCTATCCCATTGGACATGAATGCTTTTGCCTGTGCCCTTGCAAGATTGCCTTTGCCCTTGAAAAGCTTCTTCTTCTCATCGTCAGATTTCTCGCTAAAATCTTCCGGCCCTTTGTCAGCCCTGCTGAAGTAGAGGTCTGTGGCCACCAAGGTCACATGCGCTGCGCCCCATTCCTTTGCTGCGTTTGCAGCGAATTCGGCCCTTGACTTCATCTCGCCGGGCGAGACATTATTCAGTATATTGGCAGGATCCGTAGGCACAGCGAACAGAAAGACATGCTTCCCTTTGAGGTCGCATAAGACTTCTGGGTTGAATTCGCCGCCGCTGAAATCGCCGGGATGTATTGTCTGACTGACATCAGGCATATTGATCCCATATCTCGTCCTAAGATATTCTGCACTCTTCCTGGCAATCTTCATCGAATCCTCTGCTTTTGTCAAAGAACTTATTATTATATCTTTAAGTGCCATTTTTCCCCAAAAATCAACCTTCAAAACCAAGAAATCATATATAAATCTTTCCATTTTTAGCACTTGGGAGTGCGGAACAAGGTGAGGCATTTAGTAAAACAGATAGAAGGATGATATTATCAATGAAAAAATAATAAAAAAAAGAAAAATAAAAAGAAGTTCAATCCACGCATGCGCCTGTTATGCATTTTCCGCCTGTGCAGATCTTAGGCTCCTTGAGGACAAGGCCCTTGTTTGTTGACGGGCAAAAGTACTCCATAATCTGGTACTTATCAATGCAGTAATCCTTGTATTCTAGCATCTCTGCATCGACAACAGTGCCTGCGACATCATAATTCTTGCCGCCGTCAGAGTCTGTGCATGGAAGATTCGCTAAGACATAACACTCGCCTTTCCTGCATACTTCCTTGCCGCTCGCGCACATCAATACCTCATCTGCCATCTCCCTCTTGCAGTATGATTTTATCGATCCGGGATTCACGCAGATGTTCTTTGTCAAGGGAGTGACCACTCCGTTCTGGAAGCAGTATCTCTCTCCGTAGACTGTCTCGCCGCAGTCAGAATCCTGCTTGCATTCGACGGCATATATGCTGTCGTCTGTTGCTGGTGCTGGCTGCTCAGTCTGTGCAGCCGGTTTCTGTGCGCTTTGTACAGGCGCAGCAGAGTCTTTCTCTGCAACCACATTGCCTGTGACAGTATTGCTTCTGCAGCCTGCTGCTACAAACATTAGGGCTACTCCCAATATTGCCAGTAAAATAAGCTTGTTTTTCATATTTTTCACCCCAGAAGTAGAGAATACAAGGAAATATTTAAAGGTTTGTTTTTTGGTATTATTATAGGTTGTTGCCTCTTTTTGCCCTCATCTCGACGATTACATAGGTTATGACCAGCATAATAAGGATTATGCCGCTTAAGGCGATGTTGTTCTTGTTCTTTAGGCCGCTGCTAAGGGTTTTACCTATCTTATAGAAGGTTTGATTGCTGCCTATGCCCTCAGAAGAGTTATAGCCTGGTTCAAGGGAAAGTTCGTCAAGACCGCTTTCTAATTCAGCTGCAGCTTCCTGTTGAAGCGCCTGAGAGGCTTCTGGGCTTATAGCCTGCTCTGCAGGCGGCTGGACATCCTGCTGGCTCTCAGCTGCTGCCCCAACCTCATTATCTCCTCCTGTCTCCTGCTGTGATTGAGCTGGCGTGCTGTCACCCTCTGTTATATCCAAATCTGTATCTAAATTCAACAATCCATACAAGCCATACATGCTCAGATGGTTGATATCAGCCTCAACATACATCCCAGATGAGTTTATTGTGCTTGGGATCTCCTGCAGCTCATCATACTCTTCATCATAGTAATATACTGCAAGGGTGCTTTCATTCACATTTGATTGATTGAGCGATGTCTCATTATAATAGAACCGCAGGGTGATGGAGGTTATGTTATCCTCCGGGGAATCGTCCATAGTTATATTGACCTCATTCACTGTAAAAAGCGCAGTTGATGTGTCGATCTCTGTATTTTGTATGGAGATGCTGCTGGCAGTGAAATCCACCGTTGTCTCTACCATGACCATCACTCCAGTATTCTCATCCAGCTTATTGACATTGAACAAGCCAGGCCCAGCCTCCTGGCTTGTAGCATTGGTCATATTTGTCGGCTGGGTTGTATTTTCTGGGTTTGTAGCATTAGATGTGTTTATGGAATCATAGATGCAATCATAAGTCATGTTTGCAGGCGGGATGTCTGAAGCGAGGCCCGTAATGTCATAACAGCCATTGCTGTCAATGTAGTAAGATGTGAATGCCTGCGTCTGGCCATCGCATGTGGTGTTATATCCTGTGGATGAAGGGGTGCAGAAATCGCAGCTGAAGGTGTTATTGCCCGGAGGATTGTTATCTGATGAGAGGCCTGTCTGGGCATAGCAATCATTGGCATCGTTAAAATACTGATTTATCATATCCTCAACAAGGCATGATGAGTTGATATCCTGCCATGAAGGGGTGCAGAAATCGCAGTATGCATAAGTGCCATTGTCTGCAGGAAGATTCTCTGATGAATTGCAGCTGTTCGCATCAGTATAGGTCACCGGCCTTGAATCATCATTCCTGCATAGGTTGTCGTCAGGCTGCCAGTCAGGATCGCATGTACTCCTTTCGGAATAGGTTATGGTGATGTTCTTTACTATCGGCGTATCCGCTCCGTCGCTCGTGAAAAGGACCCTCAGTCTTATCTTGCCAGACGATGCAGATGCGCTGCTTATGTCTTTGCCTGCAATGTAATCCCATGTCAGGCCTGAATCTGTAGAATAATAATATTCAATGACCTGGCCATTGAGCTGCTCATCAGCAGCAATGTCCTGCCATGCGTACAGGGAATCAGGCATAAAATCTGCTGTCTCAGCAAAAGCCTGCAGCGGATAATAGCTTATGTTATGATAATGCGTAAGATTATGCTCTTTTATCGCCCTGATGTGATCGAATTTAACTTTTTTTGGAGGATCGATATTAAATCCGTTAGTCTCATCCTCCAGATTCGAGACTGTCATATTATAATATCCTGTCCCGCCGTCATAATTCACGCCGCCATATCCCGGAGCCCAGCATCTTCTTGAAAGATTGCATAGATAGATCATTATTGCATCGCTGTTCAATAGGTAGAATTGAATCATATCACCATCTGTAAGATTGCTTTTAAATGTTACATCAAATATCCTGCTCTTGTCAATATTTGCATAGTTGCCATCAATTCTCTTTATCTCTTCTGTTTTATCATATCCGTTGCTTATTGCAGATGAGACATTGATGATCTCAGTCTCCAAAGTATCATACTGCCCTGTTTCTGTGATCAGATTCAGTTTCAGCTCATCTGCAGAGCTGTTCATCGCAGTTGCATTGAATGAAAGTTCTGGGACGGCAAAAGAATGCGTTTTTGATCCTCCTTCATAGACGACAAAGCCGGTCATGCCGTGCCTGCCCTGGAGCGCCAACAGGAAGAATGCCAGCAATACCCACGCCGCCATCACTACCCTCCCTTCATGCTTCCTTAGCATATTCGTCCTCTTTTTCCATATCTCATTTTTCCCTGCTTTCTTTTCCCTTGTTCTTTTTTCCTTGCATTTTTCTCCTTTACCTTTTTCAATCATTTCGGACTGTTGATATCGTCCGCAAGCTCTTCCTCTGCGAGCTTCCCTACTGCAAACTCCACAATATGGCTCCTGTTCCTGAATTTCCTTTTTTTTGAAAGTTTATCCAGAAGATCAACAATCTCCCTGTCTATTGTCACTGAGATCCTTTCTTTCATTTTGCTAGAGATTATTTATTTTCATATATAAAAATAATATTTAATATTATATTATATTACAGAATATTACTAAGTTTATAAATTTTTTGGATGAAAAGCCAGGGCAGGGTATTTCTTACCCACCATATGGAGAAGATAGATTTTATTTTTTAATCCTTTTTATTTTTTTCTTGGCGAAACTGGCAAGCCTATTTCTCAATCTTAATTCCTTTTCTTTCAGATCAGAAAGCCTTTCCCGGTATTTCAACATCAGTTTATTATAATCTTCCACAGTTATGGAATGTTGTTTAAAATATTTTCTCTGGGTCTCCTCTTCCATATATATTATCCTTTTTTCTTCCTGTTCGGTCTTTTTCAGGCTTCTTTTTAGATGAATATAATACCAGAAAGGGCTTGTTATTATTATGAAGAGCATTATGCCTGAAACGAACAGATACCAATATCTGACAATCACATTATAATAAAATAACCTGAGCTTTAATTCACGCTCGCCGATCTTTTCTACCCCTATTGCCTTGGGGGCGAGGGCAATGCTGTTTCCATAGATATCTGAGGCATTGAGCTGTAAATATGTTGCCGCCACATCCTTTTCAGTGAATAGGTAGAATGAAGAATATGTCCCTGATTCGATTTCTTCCAATCTGACTGTTTCATCGCCAATATTGGCAAAAATATCAGCTTTCTCAACCCTTGTTCCGTCAGGATATCTCAGCTCGGCTATGATCTCTGTCTGCAATCCTGTGAAAAAATCAGCTGTTCTGGGCTTGATGAGCGCCAGATTAAGGGAAGCAGTCCTTATGGTCACAGGTATTTTTGTCCCTCCTGCTCTTGTAACACCCTCCTTGGTTTTCACAGCCTGCACGGCGATATACCATGGCCCAAGGGGATCATTGACATCGATCTTATATTCAGCAGTGTAGGTTCCCGGAGTTATTTCCTGAAGAGTTATTATCTCTGCAGTAGGATTCCTGAAATCGACGGTGGCATTTTTGACTGGTTTCCCTTCTTCTTTGATTTCGACCGTGATAGGGACGGGATTTCCCCTCTTGAATTCTGCGTTCTCAAGCGGGCTTAGGAATGTAACTGTGTAAAAAGCCACTCCTTTTGGTGTAGAAACATTTGTCAGGAGATCTGCGCTTCCTTCATTGCCGGCTTCATCTTCTGCCAGAAATTTTATTGCCCAGTCTCCTTCCGGCTCAGCGAAACTGATGAGATAGCTGTCACTGAACCCCCCATCATTATCAGACCTGATTGTCTTATTGAGAGAAAAGTCTTTTGCAGAAAAGCTTATCTCTGCAGTGCTATTCCTGAGAGGCTGCTGGCCAAAATAGGCCATGCTCCCGATGATATTCACCCTTTCCCCCTTGAAATACTCTTTTTTGTCCAGGGAAGCGTTGAAATAGATTGTAGGATCAAATGTGATCAATATCCTCTCTTCATCGTATGTGGCTTTTTTTGCCTTTACGATGATTGCATATTGCCCTTTCCCGATATCTTTTCCGATGACAACATTCGCCCCATAGATGCCAGAACCCCTGTTCTCAAAATTGTTTACTAAGCTGATAGTCCCGAAGATATCGGATTCCGCAGTGATTTGTATGCCTGGATTCAGGTTGTTTCCTTCAAATCCCTGCACAACAATAGGAAGGATACCTCTTTTTATGGTATCGCCTCCTTTTGGATTCTTAAAAACCGCTTTTATCGGGACTTGGGCATTATCTTCATTTTCAGTTGTTGTAGATGTTGTACCGGGCGGACAGGCTCCGCAATCGCCAGGGCAGCTTGAGCATGTCTCGGCTCCGTTGCAGCTGCCGTCGCCGCATGTTGGAGTACAGGCTCCGCAATCGCCAGGGCAGCTTGAGCAGGTTTCAGGTCCAGTGCAGCTGCCGTCGCCGCATACGGGTGGAGCAGCATTTGCCGGAAACATGGCTGCCAGCAGCGCGAGCATAAACAGGCAGGCGAAGAATAGTCTTCTCATTTTTGTTTTTCTATCCCTCCAAAAACTTCCCGATCAGGATATACTTCTATGCCTTTATCGGTTATCTGCATGGCAACAATCTTTTTCTGATGCTTGGCGCCCCTCATCTTAAGGACTTCGATTGCATTCTCCCTTATATTGCCGCTTTGGATGGCATAAAGCACTATGAGGCCGTCAGCAAGGAATTCCTCCACTCCCCCCGGCGAATATACAGCAGGAAGCTGCTCTGTTTCAGATATCAAGAAGGAAGTCACTTTTAATGATTCAAAATAGTTGAACAGCTGCTGGATGAAGATACGGAAGCCTTCCTCTTTTTTGCCGAAAGCGGAAGAGATGGCAGTTACAGAATCCAAAGCGAGCCTATCCGGGTGGAATCCCTTTGGGATTATTTCCAGGACTTCGTTTATATCAATAAGAAGCTCACCCTTCGCTTTAGCGAACATCGCTTCGATATTGGTGGTCAGGATAAATGGCTCTTTTTTTACGATCCTGAGGAGCCCTTTCTCTTCTAATCTTCTCCAATCCCATCCAAAATCATCCATATGTTTCTTAAGTCTTTCTTCAGACTCTTCGAAACTTAAGAATATGCACTTCTCTCCATTTTTTGCTGCATTATACAGCATCTGAAGGCAGAAGATTGTTTTTCCGGAACCGGTCCCGCCAGCTATGAGTGTGGACGTATTCTTCGGTATGCCCTTGTCAAAAAGTCCATCAAACCCTGAAATGCCCGTCTTAATATACCCATTTGCCGGCTTTTTTTCGGGATGTGCCAAGCCGCAAGATTGCGTCCACAACGGGCCGTCTCTGCTCGACTATCTGGCTCCGGGGCGTGGCGTAGCCACCTGGGGTCTTCGGCTTGTTTTTTCCTTTTATCTCCTTTCTTTCCTTTCTCTCTTTTTTCATCTTTTCCTGCCTTATAATCCCTGTTTATGATGCTTATATTAACATAAGCTTATTTAAAGTTTTTCCTCATTCAGATGCTCCCGTCAATTTCCCTCACAGTCGCCTGCAGATATTTCTTTCCTCCTTCCTCAATCCTGCTCAATAGCACAGTCGCAGGGAAATTCCCCCCTTTGTATCTCTTGTGAATCCATTCAAAGAAATTCGAGCCTTCTTTCATCGCTTTCATTATCATCCTTTTCGCCTTCTCGTTCGACGGCTGCCCATCAGGCTGCTTTTTAGGGGAAAGCTCCCATGGCCCCAGGGAGATAAATTCTTTCTCGTCTTTTGTATTGAACATCTTTATTGCCGCAGGGTTCCCTGCAGTGAATTTCCAGCTTGGGGGCTCTATGGTCATGATGGCGTCAGCAGAAGTTTCATAGAGCAACCTGTATTTATTTTCGGTCTCCTTGCGTTCGGTCACATCAATAAATATTCCCATTACCACCTTCTTGCCCCTGAAATTTTGTGTCGTGGCGCTGATATCACAGTAGATGATCTCTCCGTTCTTCCTCAAAACACGTATGTTCTCGGCTACCCTTATCTTGCCTTCTACCAGCTCATTGAATTTTTTGATCACATAATGAAGGTCCTCTTTCGGGTGCAGCATTGAGAAATCCGATCCGATGAGCTCTTTTTCAGGGTATCCTGTGATCCTGGACATCTCAGGATTCGCGAGAATGAATTTATGCGTATCCAGATCCACGATAAGGAAACCTGTTTTCACGCCATTGAAGAGCGATTCATATCTCTCTTCTGCTTCTTCCTTGGCTCTGATCGCTTCGCCCAACCCTATATCCTGTTTTCTCAGGCCCGTCTTTATCACAGCAAGCTTCAGGCTCACAAGGATCCTGTTCATTGAGGCTATGAGGTTCTGGACTTCATATATCCTGCTCGGCTTGAGCTCTATCTCAAGCCTGCCTTTTGTTATCTCAGTAACATCTTCAGCAAGATTGTTTATAGGTCTTGATATCCTCCTGGCAAGTATGATCCCTGCCAGGATTATGAAGATGACAGCAATCATGAAAGAGTAGATGAATGATCTCAGCAATTCTTTCTCGTATGTGCCTATGGCCTCTTCTTTGTTTATCTTGACTATCAGGCACCATTCCATCAAAGGAAGATAGGCATGCGTGCCTACAACCATCACTCCCCTATAATCCGGATTGGCAAACATTTTTTCATGTGCCTTTTTTATCTGCTCTTCTGACATCATGGGGTGCTGAAAACATGATCTTGCGTTCTGAGTATCGACCTTCTGATTCAGGGGAGCGTCTTTTACGAATCTTGAAGGAGTTACCATATAGAATTCCTTGTTCACCAAGAATGATTCCCCTGTGTTCCCCAAGCCGACATAATCACTGGCTAAGGCGTCTAAAATAAGGGTGTCATGGTATGCGACCACTACGCCCAATACCTCCTGTGTCTCATCATCTATGAAAGGATATGAATAGATCAGGGTCCTTTTGGAATCTTCTTGATCATAATAGACGCTGTCATGATAAGGGCCTTTTTTGCCTTCGATGAAATAATCTTCATTTGATTTGTTTGTTCCAAGCTCTTTGTCTGCTGTCGAGATGACAACAATCCCTTCTTTACCAACAACAAAAATCTTGTAAACCCCTTCCTGAAGGAAAGAATTAATCCTTGTTTTGGCGGTCTCCATATCAGCTGCATAATCCTTGCTGCCAGGCGGTGTCTTCAAGAAAGAGGTTATGGACGGGCTTTCACTTATGAGGAACACGCTTTTCTGATTTTCTTCCAGGTAATAATTTATATATGTCGCCCTTGACTCTACTGCCACTTCCATCCTATCCCTCACTTCCTGTTCAAAAACTCCCTTTGCACTTATATAAGAATAACTGAGGCTTCCTAAACCTGCCAGCAGCAGCATGATTAGAAATGCAGAAATAATTATTGTGCTCAGCTTCATTATTCTCCTCTTTTTTATATTGGATTATATTATATCCAGTTCAGCTTGAATCTGCCAGTGGTGTGAACTACCACGGGTTTCGCTTCGCTCAACCCGTGGCGTCTCGTGCCTAGCATGAAAAGTTGAAGAGCGTTTTCTGCATCTTCTGCTCTGCTGC
>PCXZ01000007.1 GCA_002762985.1 Candidatus Woesearchaeota archaeon CG10_big_fil_rev_8_21_14_0_10_44_13
CCCATTTAAGGACGAGTTCTCGTGTTTGTAGGTTTATCATGAGGGTATAAAACAGAACTACTATATAAATTATGCGTTATTTTTGTCTTATACTAAATAGGGAAAAAATTTAAATACTTAAACCGAATAAAGGGTTAATAGAGGGTATAAAAGGGGTTTGATGTTTTAACGCACCATAAGGTGTAGTATGCCCTATAAGGGGGAATAAAAATGGATATTAGCGGTTATTTTATGGCTGATGGCGGGGATGATCCGGACGTTGATCCTGATTTCCCGGACGAAGAATAAACCTAGTTCTGGATTCATTTTTTAACATTTATTTATCATCCTGGCTTATTCGCGGAAATCCGGGGAAATATTAATAAATAAGCTTCTGTCTGCTTCCACTCAACAAAGAGGAAGATTATGGTGAAAAGATTTATTAGGAAGTTCAGGACAAAAGAGCTCTCGACATGGATCGACAAGCTTACATTCTTCAGGATATTCGTTTTATGGACGTCTGCAGTTGTCATTTTCGGGCTGCTTTTCTTCGTGTTTTCAGGAGAATCCTCATATCTTGTCTACAGCCAGAGCAATGAGCATGTTTCCACGATGGTTGACAGCATATATTTCAGCTTCGTCACTGCGACAACAACGGGCTTCGGAGATGTAGTGCCTGTCGGTTTCTTCAAGATAATGTCCGTATTTGAAGTCGTCTTCGGGCTGATACTGCTAGCTTTTGTCACATCCAAGATAGTCTCGATAAAGCAGGACGTGATATTGAATGAGGTATATGATATCTCTTTCAGCGAGAAGATAAACAGGATGAGGGCATCCCTCCTCCTGCTGAGGCAGAACATAAACAAGGTCATTGACAAGGCAGAGACGAACTCAATCAAGAAGAGGGAAGCCAGCGAGATCTACACTTACATCTCTTCTTTTGAGGATATGCTCACAGAGATAATGGGCCTGATAGGCACTCCTGAAAAGCATCAGTTCAAGAAAGTCGTGGATCCCCTCGAGACAGAGCTTATATTCAACAGCGTCCTGCAGACATTCGAGAGATTCAATGAGCTGATGCAGACCCTCGACAAGCAGGGATTCGAGTGGAGAAGAGAGGTGACAATAAGCGTTGTCCATAGGTGCCTTGAGCTGAACAAAGAGCTGTTTGACAGGCTCAACTCATCGAAAAGCCTGCCTGAGAAGAAGATCGCAGACCTCAATGTGCAGAAGAACAAGGCAGTAGATATGATAAAGATAGCCCTGAGCCACAAGAACAAGCCCCTGCAGAGGAAACTTTTATAATACTCATGATTACCCCTTCTTTATGAAACTCCGCCAGATACCGTCTGATTTCAAGGTCGAAGAGATCAATGATATTGGCATCTCCCAGGCTAAGAGAAGCCACAAGCTGTATCTCCTCGAAAAGACAGGCATAGAACATTCTTCGCCCTGAGCTACCTCTCAAAGCAGAATAACATCCCTATATCAGAATTCGGCATCGCAGGATTGAAGGACAAGCATGCCGTGACAAAGCAATACCTCACTATCCCATCAAGGTATGAGCTTGGCACAAAACCTGAGAAAAACATGAGGCTTTCTTTCCTGGGCTATATCGACAGAGGCCTTAAGCTTGGCGACCTTGAAGGCAACAGGTTCGAGATCACTGTCAGGGACCTGAGGAAAGGCGAGATAGACGGGCCATTGCAGAAATCCGCAGGCATATCAGGGATAGGCGTGCCCAATTACTTCGATTCCCAGAGATTCGGCAGTGTCATCAATAAAGAATTCATCGCAAAATGGCTGATGAAGAAGGATTATGAGAAGGCAGTCAGGATATTCCTGACATCAACCACTAAATTCGAGAGCAAAGCATCAAAAGATGAGAAAAAAAGATCCTTGACAGCTGGGGGAGATTCTCAAAACTCGCTGTCATGAACAAGACTTCCGCAAGGATCATCGGAGAGTATGAGAAAACAAAGGACTGGCTTTCTGCTTACAAGAAGATCCCGGCTAATCTCCGCGAGATGTATGTCTCTGCATACCAGAGCTACCTCTGGAACGAGTGTGTGAGGGAAGCCCTCAGGAAGACTGTGGATTCAAAATACCTATACACGATAGAATATAACATCGGTTCCCTGCTGTTCTACAAGAGACTGAGCGATGAAGAGATGGAAAAGATGCCGAAGACGTTCCAGACCATCAGCCCTGACATGAAGCCCACTGAGTCCGAAAAACCTATAATCGAGAAAGTCCTTTCGAAAGAAGGGATTGGATTGCCGGACTTCGACATAAGGAAAGAGACAGGGAATTTCTTCAAGAGCAATGAGAGGGCAGTCATCATAAAGCCGGGGGATTTCAGGATAGAAGGGCCTTTCAGGGACGAGCTCAATGACAAGGGAAGGAGCAAGAGCTTCAAGATGATCGTTTCTTTTGCCCTGCCTAAAGGAAGCTATGCGACTATCGTGACGAAGAGATTGTTCAATAGGTGAAAAAAGATGAGGTAAATCCCTAATTGGTTATTCCTGCCATTGAGGGATTAACTGAAAAAATCCCCTAAAGTTTTATAAACAAAGAAACACTTATGCTGAGGATGGACAACAGGGCAAAAAATAACCCTTACGATGATTTCTACAGGCAGCAGCTTTCGGACAGCACTTTAGATACTCTCCTGAACAACCTCAGCCAGAAACCTGACTTCGAGAAAAGAGTGTATCTTTCCCACATGCTAGGAAGGTATGAAGACCAGATTGAGAAACGCATAGAAGACAGAGCTTCAATCATGGAAGACAAGGTAAAGGCTGGGAGATGGAAAAAAGGGATATACAAAAATATCAAGAGATACAGCAAAGGCGTTCCGGGGTATGGATACGAAGAGAGGACAGCAACTCTCAAGACTACAGCCAATCACAGGTCTTTCAAGCTGTCAAGAAGCAATTCGTTCTCTGTTACATTTGAATCGACAAGGAAGATAGACAGGTTCACAGGATATATCGCCTCTGCGATAGTCCTGGGGTTTGTCTTATATGGGGGGTGGGTGATGTACAAGAACCTCCCAAAGATGATAGAGCTGTTCGATCCCCCTGCGCACATAGAGCAGATCCTTGAGGAGATTGAACGATAAAAAAGAAAAATAGGAAAAAGCAGAGATTCACTTCTTCCCTGCATCATACTCTTTCATGTTCTCGCCAAGATCGACGAAAGGGAAAACCCTCTTGTTCGTAGAGAACGTCATGTACCTGAAATATTTGTATGTCTGCGTGTTCCATGTGTTGCAGAAATCTGCCAGTCCCTTGATCCTCTTCGCTGTGAACAGGACATAGACCCAGTGGATTATGGTTACTACAGCCACAAGCGTTGACCACAGCTTGAGGATGATCCCTGCGATTACACCCACAATAATCCTCATCAATGCCTCTTTTCGTTCGGTTTTCATGTTGCACCTCTCAGGTTTATAAGGGAAGGGATGGGTTTTAGGATATAAAGTTTTGGGTCAGCCGCATGAATCCCGCATCACTCCCCCGCAACCAATATAAACCCCCTCTTACAGAACAAGGCCAATGATCTCAAAAAACCCCATCAAAGGCCAGTTCGACATAATCCTCATAACAGCAGAGTACTATGACGACCATCCTCTTTCCCCTGCAGGCATGATAGCAAGGGTGCTTGACGCAAAGGATTATTCTGTCGGCATAATAGAGAAGCCCAAGACAAGGGATGATTTCACAAGGATGGGCGTCCCGAAGCTGTGCTTCTGCATAACATCAGGCTCGATAGACAGCATGCTGAACAATTACACGCCGCTGAAAAAGAAGAGGAACGAGGACGTGCATGACAAGGAGCATGTGACAGACATGCCTGACAGGGCAGTGATATCCTACTGCAATCGGATAAGGGAGTATTTCAAGGGCAATGACAGGGATCCCGCACATAATGTGAAGATAGTGATAGGGGGCATAGAGGCATCGTTGAGGAGATTCACGCATTATGATTACTGGGACAACGGCATAAGGAGGGGCATATTGTTCGATTCGCGCGCAGACATATTGGTCTATGGCAACGGCGAAAAGCAGGTCCTTGAGATCGCAGGCAGGCTGAGGAAAAAGCAGGACATGAAAGGGATAGAAGGGACATGCGTCATAAGCAAGGATCTCCCGAAGAATTTCATGATGCTCCCCTCATTCACGAACGTGAAAGAGGACAAGCGCAGATTCTGCGATATGCAGAGGAAGTTCTCAAACTGGGAGAATCTTGCGCAGGAGTATGACAATAATTACCTGCTGCAGTACAGATACCCTGAATACACAACAAAAGACCTTGACTGGATCTACTCATTGGATTTCTCCAGGAAACTCCATCCTTTCTCCCTGCTGAAGATGGCAAGGTTCTCTGTGATAACGCACAGGGGCTGCATAGGAAAATGCAATTTCTGCTCTATCGCGCTCCATCAGGGGGACAAGATAATCTCAAGGTCAGAGGAGAATATCCTCAATGAGATAAGGAGGCTCACAAGGCATCCTGATTTCAAGGGTTATATAGATGATCTTGGCGGGCCGAGCGCAAACATGTACGGCATGGACTGCAGGACATTGTGCAGGAATGACTGCATATACTGCATGAATCTCGACAAGAGCCACAGGAGGCTGATCTCATTGCTGAGGAAGGCAAGGCAGATAAAGGGCGTGAGGAAGATATTCATAAGGAGCGGGATAAGGTATGATCTCGCATTGAACAGCAGGGAGTATATCAAGGAGATCTCAAACTACCATATATCGGGCTGCCTTAAGATCGCGCCTGAGCATTTCTCTGAAAAAGTGCTGAAATTGATGAACAAGAATGTCAGGGGATTTGATGAATTCAAGAGCCTGTTCGAATCGATAAATGCGCCCAAAGGGCAGGAGCTGAAGTATTACCTCATGATAGGGCACCCAGGCGACGATCTTTCTGAGATACTCATATTGAGGGAGAAAATCGGAAAACTGAAGAATGTAGAGCAGTTCCAGTTTTTTACTCCAACGCCTATGACGGTGTCAAGCTGCATGTACTGGACAGGCATGAACCCCTACACTATGGAAAGAGTAAAGATTATATATGACTACAACACAAAGAAAAAGTTAAAAAGGGCATTGTTAGGCCATATAGAAAAAAAGATAGGGAAAGGGATGGATAACAAGCCCATAGAAGGCAAGAACAGCGAAAAAAGACGGGATTTATGGAAAGACTCACAGAAAAAGAGCGGAAAGAGAAGATAAAGAAAAGCCTGAAATACTCCATATTGGACGGGTCTTTCTACGCAGCCATGGTCGGCTTCGGAGAGTCATTCTTCTCTGCCTTTGCGGTCTTCCTGAAAGCGACAAACACCCAGCTGGGCCTGTTAGGAACCCTGCCCCAGACATTAGGCTCATTATCCCAGCTTTTCTCGAACAGGCTGATAAGATTCTTCAGTTCAAGGAAAAGGTTCGTGCTTGCTGGCGTGCTGCTTGAAGCACTTGTATTCATACCTATCGCCCTTGTTTTCTTCTTCGGCACATTGAGGGTTTTCCACCTGATATTCTTCGTCTGCCTGTACTGGGTACTTGGGATGATAATAGTCCCTGCGTGGAGCAGCTGGATGGGCGATCTTGTAGACGAGAAGAAGAGAGGGGATTACTTCGGCAGGAGGAACAGGATCACAGGGATGATCATGCTCATAACATTCCTGTTGGGAGGGTATGTCCTCCAGAGTTATGCTGATGGCACAACAAGGCAATATGCAGGGTTCCTTATGATCTTCGGGATTGCCATGCTCGCAAGGTTTGTCTCATTCATCTATCTTGCGAAGAAATACGAGCCTGAATACAGGATTGTGAAGAAAGACCCATTCACATTCATGGAATTCGTAAAGAAAGCGTCCCATAGGAATTACGGGCTTTTTGTGATATTCCTCTGCTTCATGAATTTCGCAGTCTATGTCGCAACGCCTTTCTTCTCCGCTTATATGCTGTATGACCTAAAGTTCAGCTATATGACTTATGCGATAATAAGCGCGATAGCCGTGCTTGTGAAATACCTTTCTATGCCTGCATGGGGCAGGGCTTCTGACAGGTATGGGACGAAGAAAGTGATGACATTGGCATCCTATCTCATGCCGCTTGTGCCCTTGCTCTGGGTGTTTTCCAGAGATGTGTATTTCCTCGTCTTCGTTCAGATCTACTCCGGCTTCACATGGGCAGGATTCGAGATAACGACATTCAATTTCATCTTCGACACTACAACGCCTGAGAAAAGGGCGACCTGTGTCTCATATTACAATGTATTGAACGGGATCTTCATCTTTTTAGGGGGCATAATGGGAAGCATAATCCTGAAATACAACCATATCTTATCTTCGCAGTATTACTCAATATTCATACTGAGCTTCGGCCTGAGATATATAACCTCGTTCCATTTCATACCAAAGCTGAAGGAAGTGAGGCAGGTGCAGCATATCTCGTACAAGAAGCTCCTTACGCACATAATCTCATCTACTCCTAATATGGGGCACGTGCAGCATCTCCTGCCATTGCATGGCAAGAAGGGGAAGATGGGAAGATCCAGATTGTAGATATTTCTTTTATCAGTTTTTCATCAAAATAAAGACGTAACATTTAAATAAGCCCCTATCAGATAAATTATTATGGCAGAAAGAAAGACGACCGTGACATCAGAGAACATGCCTAATCCTGAAAAATTCACATTCAAGGATGCATTCATAGATAGGTATAGCAAGCTCACTGATTTCGGGGCTTTCAAGAGATATTCCCTCTCATTCCTGAGGAAATCCATAAGGGTCAACACGACAAAAATCACTGTTGAAGAGGTCAGGAAAAGGCTGGAAAAGACATGGATACTTGAGCCAATCCCCTGGTGCAGGGAAGGATTCTGGATCGAGCACAGGGGAACAGAGATAGAAGGGAAGATCCACAAAAGAAGGGATATCGGGAACCTCAGGGAGCACGCCCTGGGATATTTCTATGTCCAGGAAGCTGCGTCTATGATCCCGCCAATTGTCCTTGATCCGAAACCCGGCGAAAAGATCCTTGACATGTGCGCTTCTCCGGGGTCTAAGACCACGCAGATGGGCCAGATGATGGAGAACAAGGGCATTGTTGTAGCTAATGACATCTCTGCAGACAGGCTCGCTGCATTGGGCGTGAATATACAGAGATGCGGACTGGTCAATGCTGTGATAACGAAATCGATGGGGTACAACATAAGGGAGGGCGGCTTCGACAGGATACTTGTCGATGCCCCGTGCTCTGGCACAGGAACGATAAGGAAAAGCCTGAAAACGCTGGAGATGTGGAATCCTAACCTGGGGAAGAAGCTTGCGAGCCAGCAGAGGAAACTGCTGCAGCACGCATTCACTCTCCTGAAGGAAGGGGGGACGCTCGTATATTCGACATGCACTATGGAGCCTGATGAGGATGAAGGCGTGATTGACTGGTTCCTGAAGCAGAACAAGGACGCGAAGCTTGAAGAGATAAAGCTTGACATAAAGAGGAGCGATGCGGTGCTTGAGTTTGATGGGGAAAAGTATAATCCTGAGATAAAGAAATGCCTGAGGCTCTGGCCGCAGGATAATGATACTGAGGGATTCTTCGTGACTAAAATTAGGAAGATATAAGATTACACGAAGAATCTCAAGAAACGGAGCGAAGCGGAGTGACAGGGGTTTTTTGTGGCTAGGATTAAGAGATTATAAATACCCCCGGAAATCTTCCGAAAAAACAGCTCAATTCCGGAAGATTTGCGGATTTTTTAGGGAAAGGCTTATTAAAAGCAGGCATACTCCTTCTCATTGATTATTTAGGGAGCATACTTCTGCTTTCAAGCCGAAGATTTAAGCGCGTTGCTATGCTGCTATGCGACCTAAATACCAAAAACATAGGCATTATCGAAGGAGCATCAAGTTACTTTCGGCATACCTCAGCATTTATGCCTAGGTTTTTGATTGAAAAACAAAATATTTATATACTATAGCAGGTTATATGATGGATATGGCAACTACAATCCAGGTCAGCGACAGTCTGCTGAGAGAGCTGAAGAGCAAGAAGATGCATGAGAAAGAGAGCTATGAAGAGGTGATCTGGGACCTGCTTGAGGACACGATGGAGCTTTCAGAAGAGACTAAACAGGACATAAAAAGATCACTGAAAGAGATAAAGCAGGGCAAGACCTTAACCCTTGATGAAGTCAAAAGAAGGCTGAAGATCAAAAATGTATAGCATAGAATTCTCGCAGACAGCCCATAAGCAGCTGGAAAAGCTTGAAAGCCAGGCGCAGGGGAGGATAATAAGCGCCCTTGAAAGGTGCAGGATAAGGCCTTACCCCCATGTACAGCGCATCGTCGGCAGCAGCTTCTTCAGGTTAAGGGCAGGCCATTACAGGGCTATCATGGACATAAGAGAGGACAGGCTGATGATATTTGTCATTGAAATCGGGCATAGAAGGGATATATACAGAAAAGTATGAGGAATGGGTCACATCAACATGGAGAAAGACGCATTCATCTCAAAGTGCGGGAAATACAGGTACTGGCTGTACAGGCGCTGGGATAAAAACAAGGGATGCTGCTCATTCATCATGCTCAATCCAAGCACAGCGGATGCAAGCAAGGATGACCCGACAATAAGAAGATGCATCGGCTATGCGAAGAGGCTCGGTTATGGCTCGATGTATATCCTGAATCTGTTTGCATTGAGGGCAACAGACAAAAAAGAGCTGAAGACTGCTGATGACCCTGTTGGTGCCTGCAATGACAGGTATATGAGGAAAATGCTCAAGAATGCAAAGGTAATAATCGCTGCATGGGGCAGTTATGGCAGATATATGGGCAGGTCTGAAAAAGTCCTGAATATGCTGCGTGAAAGAAGACATGAAGTCTATTGCCTGAAGATGGGCAAATCAGGCGAGCCATGCCATCCTCTTTACCTGAGGAATGATGCGCGGCTGAGGGGTATGATGGGGTGAGTGGTGGGATTGTGGGAGGATGAATTCTTTATGAAGAATTTGATAATGAGCACCCAACCACTTTGGGTATAGATTCATTACAACTAATTTCTAAATCACAACTGTTATTTTCGCAAACATAAACTCTCCAACTTTTTTCTTCTGGTGGAATTGGAATTTCTGGTTGTAGAACACAATTATCGCAATCTTTTTTGATTTGTAGTATAATATTATTTTCTACTTTAGAGATTCTATTTTCCAAAATATTAAAATTTTCTTCAAAATAGATATAATTAATTATAAAAGTAAATGAAAAAGTAATTGTAATAATAACTTCTAGAGTAATAATTGTTTTAAAGGAAGGTTTAAAAAATTCTAAAAAACCTTTCTTTTTACCATTATATCTTTTTGGTTTATTTTTGTTTGAATTTTTATTCCCCAGGTTCATATTTTAAGATAATACTTGAGATTATATAAATCTAACGCTAAAAAAACCTCAAAGCAAAATTCATTCCACTATTTTTAAATAGATTATTTTTTCTTTTATTAAAGGAAAAATTTGTGGTTCAAATTTTATGGAAAGATAGTTCATGCTATCTAAATCATCTCTAAAATAATAACTTAAATTAATTTTTAAATTAATATTATTATCGGATTTGTTTTGTATCATTCTTCCCTCATATGAAATTGAGTTTATTGCGGGATTAAGGATATAACCCTCACTTTTTATTGATACTTGTGCAAAATCTTGAGTTGTATAAAATTCTTTATCTAAAACAACTTTAACATCAGAGAAGATGACGCTCATAACCATAATATAAACAAAGGTTATAACTACTATCCACAACAAAATCCCGCTGAATACACCCTTACGCAAAATCAATTCATTTAAATGTTCGTACCATTTTCTTTTTGAAACAAATTCGAGTATTAAACAATAAACAATTAAATATACAACTAATAATATAATCACAAGATAAACTAGTTTATTCCAAAATTGTCCAAACATAAGACCAATACCAATTAAGAACATATACCCAATTAAAAATGCCCACCATTTAAATAAAAATCTTGAAATCGAGATGTAACATTCCTTAATTCTTCTTAGATAATTTGATTTATAGCATAAGACTTTAATTATCGTAAGTTTTATATATCAGTGCTGCTTCTCAGTTCTCAGAGGTGATAATATGTACGTAAAAAAAGGGAAC
>PCXZ01000008.1 GCA_002762985.1 Candidatus Woesearchaeota archaeon CG10_big_fil_rev_8_21_14_0_10_44_13
GCGCGAGGGTTCTTGCCGCCCCTCGCACTAAACGGCTGATTTTTTTCGGGCCCTATTCAGGCCTTATCCTTCACTTTCGTGCTCAGCGCCCTGCTTATCATTAAAAATGCGACGAATGACAGGATGTAGCTTAGAGTGTAGAACCCGTCAGACAATAGGCCAGGCATCCCATAAATATCATTCCATGAATAATAAGTATATAGCATGTCCCCGCAGAATGAGGATGCATTGTACAGGACCAAAAAGAGCAATGGCCTTCCAAGCGTCTCAAGCCTTCTGAAGAAAGCGTATGTCGACAAGGAGATTATGAATATCGCTGCGCTCGATATGGGATAGAAATAATCAAGGAATATCTCGAATGATGTCTCTCCGGCCTGCGCTCCAAGGATGAAATTCGAGATGAGATAATATATTATGAGGTAAGAGAATGCCGTGGCTATGCTCATTATGGATATTCCCTTCTGCAGTGAGCCGTGCCTCTGGTACATCTTATAGCTGAAATATAGGAATCCTGAAAAGACCATGACAACGCCCGCGATCCAGAAGTAATCCGGGAAACCCACAAATGTGGTCTGGCCGGTCCTCTGCCCAATGATATTCCATGACAGTTCTGCTATCGCATATAATATATATCCTGCTGCCAGCATGATGAACACATTTATGAGGAAATCCTTAACATTCTCCTGGCTTTTCTTCCTCCATATCCTGATCACTGTAAGCGTTGCAAATGCAGCGGTCAGGACTGCAAAAAGATCCACTAACAGAAGAAGATATATCTGGTATTGTTCAAGCGCCATTTTTCAACCTCTCTTTCAACCTCTCTCCATCTCCTGCTATAATAGCCCCATTTTTTATTAATCTTTTGGTTTTTATCATGGTTTTACGGGTTTTTATGATCATGCTGCCGGTTTTCCGTCATTTCCTGAAAAAATACTCTATCTCGTGCTCTATGCCTCTTTCATGATGGTTAATATCTGATGAAGGCTTAGCGAATACCCTTTTGACCTTATTCTTGAAAGATTCCGCTGATCCCTTATCCAGTATGCCCTTCTCAACCAATGAATTGATATATGCGAGAATATTCCCTTCTGTCACTCCTTTTTCCAGCAATTCTTCAAATTCTCGTTCTCCCATCGGGCCAAGAATCTCGTTGAATATATTCCTGAGTTTAACATCTATTATCTCCTGGTCTGAGAAAAGCACCCTTATCGGCTTCATCTCCTTAACTGGAACTAATGGCAGTGTGAAATAAAAAGTGCTTCCCTTTCCTGACTCGCTTTCCGCCCATATCTTGCCGCCCTGGGACTCTACAATCCCCCTGCAGATCGACAGACCTAGGCCTACGCCGCCATACTTCCTGTATATTGTCTGCTCTGCCTGATAGAACGGCTCGAAAAGCCTTATCCTTTCCTGGTGGGACATGCCTATGCCTGAATCCTTCACGCTGAAAAGGATGTGCTTATCTTTCGGCTCGACGTGAACTATCACCTTGCTATTGTTGTTTGAGAATTTTATCGCATTGTTAAGAAGATTCCTAAGGACCTGCATCGTCCTGTCAGGGTCTGCCTCTATGACGGGCAGCTTGCCCAGATCCAGTTCAATCTTGATTCTCTTCTCAGACATGAATGCCTTCATCTCCTTGACAACATTGTTTATGTGCCCTATCAGGTCTGTCTTCACGAAATTAAACTTCAGCCTTGCTGCCTCTATCCTGGAAA
The DNA here is from genome assembly GCA_002762985.1 of Candidatus Woesearchaeota archaeon CG10_big_fil_rev_8_21_14_0_10_44_13. Classification (GTDB taxonomy): domain Archaea; phylum Nanobdellota; class Nanobdellia; order Woesearchaeales; family UBA12501; genus 1-14-0-10-44-13. Next base: position 1,719 of record PCXZ01000008.1, read on the forward strand.
TCTCAAGGAAATCCAGTATTATGCCATCAAGCCGTTCTGTGTTCCTCAATATTATATCTGTTGATTCCTTCTGCTTCTTGTTCAGCTTTCCGTAATACCCTCTCAGGAGCATCTGCAGCTGCGCTTTCATGGGTGTCATCGGGCTCCTGAGCTCATGGCTTGTTATCGACAGGAATTCTGTCTTCGCCTTATCGAGCTGGCTCCTTTCCTCGTCTGCCCTTTCCAGTGTGCTTGCTGTCTTATTGAATGTGTTGCCAAGCTCCCCGAGCTCATCGCCTGTCCTTATATCGACCCTTGCCTTGAAATTTCCTTTCTCGAGCTCTTTTGAAGCATTAGTCAATTCCAATATCGGCTTTGATATGCTTCCTGAGAAGAGCAGAGCTGCTGCGATAGAAAAAGCCAAAACAGCCATGAAGATCAACGTAAAATATCTTGTATTTGAACTTATCTTCTGTGAAATGGTCTTTATGATCGCATCAATCCTTCCTGTAGATGCTGAGAATGCCTCATCATATTTCGCCCCTCGTCTAGACACATACTCCCTAAGGCCGGCTTCATATACTTCCTTCTGATCCCAATATTCCTCGCTTTCAAGTATCCCTATCGCTTCACTGTTCCTGCCTTCCCCTGTAAGAGACATTGCCCGCTCTTCCATGTCAACAAGGGCAAGATTCGCCTTGTCTATGCTGGAAAAGATGCTCTTGTCCTCTTCATCACCTTTCTCTATGGCCTCCTTTATCATCCTGTCCAGTTCAGGAGCAGACATATAATATCTCGTCCTCCATTTTTCGTCTGAAGTGAATGCATAGTTCCTTGCGGACTGCGTCAGGACCTCATCATAATACCTTATGAACTGGGCCAATGAATCAAGTTCAGATGTCTCTGATATCAGTCTTACGCCCTGAGGGAGATCTTCATTTATGGGCGCTGCTATCCCTTCTATTATGCGTAAGGAGACATAACCCACACAACCCAATAACAATGAGAATACCAAGAGCAAAAATACCAGCTTCCTGCTTATCTTACCAAAAAATAACCTGTTCAGGCTGCCTTTCAATTCCATCTTCCCTCTTTTTTGCCGATATTTCGATGGCAATCGGCTGATGCCAAGAAACTATCTCCCCAGATCGATCACTTTATCAACGAACATAGAGCATTCCTGTATAAGCTCATTGTGCTGATCTACCTTAAGGGCGTAAAATACCGCCTTTATCTTGCCCTCTTTCACCCTGTTTATCACGCTTGACAGGAATTTCGCCACTGGTGCCTTTTTCTCGTAAACCATCAGATTAGTGAGTGAATCAAAGATAATGTAATCGAAGCCATCCTTGACGAATTTTGAGAGTGTTATCGACAGCTCTGTCAGGGCGGCGGGAGAGCTTATGAAATGGCACCTGCCTGTCTGCTCAGGCTTGTCCATGAAAGTCCTGGATATCGTGTCGACGAACACCATGTTTTTCGTGTCAATGCCGTTCTTGCTGAATGTCTCATCCAGGGCATGGAAGGTCTTATTCAACGTAACATAACACATTTTCTTCCCGGATAGCTGCTTTGCTATGCTTAAAGTAAGATTGTTATAGTTCTCACCCATCATCAGCAGAAGTATTGTCTGGTTTTCCTCAAGCTCTTTTTCTATGTTTACCATCTATTCACCGCATACGGGCATTAAGGCATTTCCATGCTGCCCTTCATCCCACAAACTTCTTTACTCTTCTTATGAGGTCGTCAATATCAAATGGCTTCTGTATGAAATCAACTATGTTCTTGTTCTTCATCAGCTCCTCTTTCTCTGCGTCACCCACCCTTACTACACTGAGGTATGCCACTTTTGTGTCTTTTATCTTCTCTATTGCCTTCTTGACAGGCATTCCGGGCATCATTATATCCATCAGGATGAGGTCGACTTTCTGCTTAGGCAGTTTTTTCAGGCAATCGTCTGCATTTGATGCTGTGATGACCTTATAACCTTGTTTCTTTAGTATTGCGCTTACAGTTGTCTTTATGTCCTCCTCGTCATCGACTATCATTATTGTTTTTGCCATTCTCATTCACCTTTTATTGCTTTAAAGGATTATAAGCGGTTATTATGCTACTTTATTTTTAAATATTTCCTTATTTAAGATGTTAAAATCGTTTAAAGGGGTTTAAAAGACTTAGAACGGTGTGGCCTCGATTGTGATGAGATATACAGGCATATAATAAATAATGCCCTGTGCAGATTGGGCAGGAGACAGCTCATTTGATCCTTACTGCCTCGAGGTTCCTCGGCGCAGTGGTCTCTATCCTGAACATCTTGTGTATCGATGAAGCCAGGTCAAGGCATCTTGAGTTCTCGCCGTGGCCTATTATGACTTTTTTGGGCTTCGGCTCGCATTTTGAGACGAAATTCATCAGCTGCCTCCTGTCAGAATGGTCTGATATCTCCACCTTATGGATCTCCATCTTTATGCTGAGCATCTCGCTCTTCTGGCCTTCCCTGAATGTGAATTCCTTTTCGCCGTTCTGGATCCTCTTGCCCATGCTGCCTTCGCCCTGGTAGCATGTGAACATGAGCGTGTTCTTGGGATTGTCGCCGAGCGCCTTGAGGTACTCGACTGAAGGCCCTCCGACAAGCATGCCCGATGTCGCAAGTATGACGCAAGGCCCTGTCTCTTCAAGCACCTGCTGCCTCTCTTTTGCAGAGCCAATCCTCTTGAAGATAGGGTTCAGGAATGGGTTCTGGTCCTTATGGAATATTAGCCTTCTTATGTTGCTGTTCAGGAACTCAGGGTAAGCCGTATGGATCGCCGTCACATCCCACACCATTCCGTCTATGTATACCGGGACTTCTTCAAGCTCTTTTGTCCTCACAAGATTCTCTATCAGCACTATTATGTCCTGCGCTCTTCCTGAACCCAGAACCGGAAGAAGCACTTTTCCGCCCCTCTTGATCGTCTTTGTTATCACTTCTTTCATGAGCTCGTCTGCTTCTGTGAGGGGTGGCATGATATTGTCCTTGCCGCCGTAAGTGCTCTCTATGATAAGGGTCTCGAGCCTTGGGAATATCGTCGAGGCCTGCTCAAGCAGCTGGGACCTGCCGAATTTCAGGTCTCCCGTATAGACAAGATTATGAAGGCCGTTCCCTATGTGCAGATGGACTAAAGCGCTGCCGAGTATGTGGCCTGCATTGTACAAAGTGATCCTTACGTCAGGCGTTATGTCTGTGACTTCCTCGAATTCGAGGCAGATTGTATGTTTCACCATCTCTTTCACATCATCAGCAGTATAGATCGGCTCTTTTCCCTCATTCATCATTATCTTGATCAGATCGAGCTGCAGCAATGACATCACATCCCTTGTGGGCATTGTGCAATAGACAGGGCCCCTGTAGCCGTACTTGAAAAGGTATGGCAGAAGGCCTGAGTGGTCCAGGTGAGAATGCGATATTATGACTGCATCAAGCTCTCCGACCTTGAATTCCGGCGCTTCAAGGAAAGGGTATGGCTGCTGGTCTGATGCGACATCTATGCCGCAGTCAAGAAGCACCCTTGACTCAGGCGTCTGCAGCAGCAGGCAGCTCCTTCCGACCTGCCTTGCGCCGCCCAAAAAACTCACCCTTATCCATTCGTTCTTCCTGTCCCTTATCCAGCCGTCATATATCCTATGGCCAGTCTTGTTCAGGAATTTTCTCCTGTAATCGGAATTCTGGTACAGCACGGCCCTTATGTTCTCTATGAGCTGCGACCTGATCGGGGGCGTCCTCTTGATCAATGGCACCCAAAGCGTCTTCTCTTTTATTTCCCTGAGCAATGCCCCCTGCTTCCCTATCGCCAGCCCGGGCTTCTCTGTCTCTATCACCACCTGGCTCCTCTGCGTATCGAATATTATGTTCGTTATGCCCGCTTCTTCAGGCAGGATCTTCTTTATCATGTCCTTTGCCGCTTCCTCTTCCATAGTTATGGAAGGGTCAGGCCTCAATTCCACCCTTTTCTTGAACTGGTCCACTATCTGCTTGACCACCCCGTTATTATTAAGGAAGAACTCCTTGTCCTTCGTGTAGAACATTATATTCGCCCCTTCAAAACCTGCGTCGCTGATCTTGTCTTCAGGCAGGTACTTCATCATTTCCTTTATTATATCTCCCATTCTTTCACCTATATCTTCTCTTTGAGAAAATCCACCATATTCATTTTTGATTCCATCATATAAACTATGATATAAACTAGATTTTTGTTATTTTGCTGTTTTTGCCGTATGTCGTTTGTTATATTATCATATTTTTTTAAAAAGTTTAAGTGCGGTGAGAATTAATCGAACACCGTCTGAATATAACTTTTATATCGCCATAGACCCTAAGATTACCTTATTATACATGTATTATTATATGCGTACGCGGCCAATCACATCTCTATCTTGGTCTTTATCTCCTTGGTCATTATCTTCTGATATCCCTTGTCTGTGATCGTGATGACATCGATGCCTGAGCCTGATGCCGAGTCCCTCTGCAATGCTGCATTGACTGCCTTGACTGCAAGCTTTATCCCTTCGTCCATGCTCATATCTTTCTTGTATAATGTCTCGAAGACACCATAAGCGAAGACTGAACCTGAGCCGTCTGATGTATATTCGTCCTCTTCTGTTATTCCGCCTGAGACATCGATATTGTACAGATGATAGCCGTGCTTGTCTTTCCCTCCTAAAAGGAATCCGACGATGCCCGGCACCATGCTCATCCTCCTTATGTTCTCGTAAGTCATGCCTGCGAGAAGATTGACTGCCTCTTTTACCTCTATGACCCTGTCAGTCCTGACTTTCTTCAGCCTCAATTCGGCCTTTATGAGCTTGACCAGAAGCTGAGCGTCTGATACCAATCCTGCTATCGTGATGCCTATGGAATCATCTATCTGGAATATCTTGTCCATCTTTTTTCCTGCGATGAAATGGCCCATTGTGGCCCTTTTGTCTGCTGCCAGGATAATGCCGTCTTTGCATATCAAGCCGACGGTTGTTGTCCCGGTTTTGGTTACGTTTTTTTCGTCCATCTTTTCTCTTTTAGCTGTGATTTAACATCTCTGAGAATTACACCCTGAATATATGATTTGAGAGGTAATATATAAATCTTTTGATTTTTAAGGGGTTAAAATGGGATTTTGAGAAGTATTTTTGCTCATGAAAATATGCTTATAAAATAAAACAACAATATTTGCGGGTGGACCAAGGTCCCCCCCGTCCCCCTCCTGCTCGGTGCTGGGAAGCGGAGCAATTTAGCGGGGCAGTTGAGAGATTTGCAGTTGTGCGGCCGTGAGCAATACTGTCAAACTTCGTTTGACAGGCCTGAAAATGCTTTGCATTTTCAGTATCAGAAAGTTCTGCGGTGATCGCGAATGGATTGAAGATTATGGTGCAAAAAGCTTAGAAAAACAAATTAAGAGATTAAACAAACCAGAAATTTATTTCCTTGCTTTCTCTACCTTGCCTTTCAATAGGGCATCCAGGCTCTGGTCATTCACTTTTATGACTGCCCATCTCACGCCGGGGATATCTCCTTTTGCCCTGCCTTTTGTCCCGCCGATCCTCTCGACTATGACCTCGTCGTGCTCGTCCATCAGTTTTATCGCTCCGTCGCCAGGCGCGAATGCGGTAACCTGCCTGCCGTTCTTTATCAGCTGTACCCTGACGCATTTCCTCATCGCAGAGTTCGGCTGTTTTGCCTCCAGCTGGACTTTCTCAAGGATTATGCCTTTTGCCTGATGGGCCCCTTCAAGAGGGTCTGATTTCAGCCTTAAGCTCAGCGTCCTCTCTACATAATATGGGTCGAGCCATCTTCCATGGACTCTCCTCTTCTTGAGCTTCTTCCCTGCTTTCAATCCTCGTGTTTTCTTGCCCATTTTGACAGTTATATTCTGGTTATATTGGCTGTTAGATATAGTTTATATCTATTATATATGTGGTTTAAGAGGGGGTTTATAAAGATTGCTTTTGTGAACGCCTTTTAGTCCCCTTCGAACTCGCAGAGCGGCCTTACTCCGCTCGCACGTAAACTAGTATGGGGCATTCTCGCTACGCTCGAAGCCCCATTCCGTGCGCACAAATAAGACTGCATAATTCTCAGTCACCTTCAAATTCACATTGGGCATAGACCTTGTATCCCTTGGCCTCGAGCTTCTTCCTTCCGCCGATATCAGGCAGGTCAACTATGAAAGCGCACTCAACAACTTTCCCGCCGAGCTTCTCGACAAGCCTGCACGCAGCGAGAGCTGTACCCCCAGTTGCAACAAGATCGTCAACAATAAGAACATTCTGGCCTTTTGTTATAGCATCCTTGTGTATCTCTATGGTGTCTGTGCCATATTCCAATTCATAAGTCTCTGCGACAGTCTCTGCAGGCAGTTTCCCTTTCTTTCTCACGGGGACAAATCCTTTGCCCAGAAGATAAGCGACTGCTCCCCCCAGGATGAACCCGCGGGAATCTATGCCTACAACGACATCAATCTTCTTTTCCTTGTATCTCTTCACAAGATCATCGATGACAAGCTTCAATCCTACAGGATCCTTCAGCAGTGTTGTTATGTCCCTGAACATGATTCCTTTCTTAGGCCAGTGAGGCACAGTGCGTATCTTTGATTTTATCTTCTCCGACATCATTTCACCCTAAATCATACGTTATTGGATAAGTTTATAAAGATTTTGCCGTGCAGATTCTCATCCCTGCTGTCGGTCAGAGCCTGAACTCTGCCAGTATCTTTGTCTTCTTATTTGAGCATGCTGCATTTGTGCTTATGAGCGATATCTTATCAACTCTGACCTTATCCAAACCAATGGACTTTATCTTTTCAAAGGCCTTCAGAAACTCCTTGTTCGGAGTATTATAAAACCTGCAGAGAGTTATGTTCCCTATGACAACATCAGGGAGTATGTATCTCTTATCATCCCCAACACCAATCTCTGATAATCTCTCCCTCAAACCAAGTATGAAATCCTGTGTTTTTATGTCAGGGTATCCTTTGACTGACACTCCCGCTATTGTTTTCAAGAGCCCTGAGAATTCAAATGATGGCATCTCTTTACCTTTAATGTACTCTGACAGGCTTTTCAGTGTAGTTATATCGCTCGCAGTGAAGTTCGGAGGGTCTGCAATGACCTTCACATTATTTATTGTAACATGGAACGAATCAAGAAGGTAATAATACTGAGAAGGGTCTGCTTTCTTCAGAGGGTTTATGATTTCCTGGTTTATTTTCTCTTTTAGTCTATCTGGCAAGAAATAAACCATAGTCAGACATATACGGGAATCATCTTCAAAATCATCAACTTTTGAGACCACAGATGCTTTTGAATTAGCGCCTGAGTTCTCCAATTCATTGAATATAGCATCTTGTCTTTCTTTGAGAGAAGCCATTTTTTTCAGATGAGATTTATTTTATCTTAGGTATTGCCTCAACAAGCAGCTTAGTGACCTTCTCGACATTCTTCCCGAATATCTTGAGAATCGCTTCCCATGTCACGGGCTCTTCGTCTGTCTTCCAGCAATCATAGTCTGTTGACATCGCCACAGCAGCATAGGGTATCCCTGCCTCGCCCGCAAGTATGGCCTCTGGAGCTATCGACATATTGATCACATCAGCGCCCCATTGCCTGAACATCCTGCTTTCGGCTCTTGTAGAAAACCTTGCGCCTTCGATAGTTATCACAGTCCCCTTATGGTGATGCCTTATTTTCAATTCCTCTGCTGTCTTTATCAGGATTTTCCTCAGGTTCTCATTAAAAGGGTCTGCCATCGGCGTATGCACTGCTTTGTGTGGCTCAAATTTATCGTAAAAACTTACCTGTCTGTGCCTTGTGAAATCTATGAACTGGTCTACAATAACCAAATCCCCTCTTCCGATCTCCTGCCTCAAGCTTCCGCATGCTGTCGTCGCAAGTATGTGCGTGCAGCCGGCTTCTTTGAGCGCCATTATGTTCGCCCTGAAATTGACATGCGTCGGCGGGATAGTATGCTGCCTTCCGTGCCTTGCAAGCAGGACGACATCGACGCCTTTTATCTTGCCGGCTTTCAGCGGAGAAGAAGGAGCGCCATAAGAGGTATCAACTTCAATATCCTTCGCATTCTCAATTATCTTGGGATCATCAAGTCCTGAGCCGCCGATTATGCCTATTTTCACCATCTAAACCCCCTCTGCAAAATTTAATGATAATGATTCCATACTTCGATTATGTTTTTATAGTTTGCGGTTGACAGGCATGTTTCTGAGGCCCGATATGTATGCTCATATCATCCATTGGAATCTCCCTGACTGCCCGGATACAGGGATAATAGAGGGATCAAAGCTTCGTCTTCACGGCCTTCTCAGAGATGACTGCAGAATTCCCGGTCTTGTCCTCGATGATTATCCTGCACTTCTCCTGGCCCCACATTATCCTTGTGATCTTATTGAGCATATTCTTCGCTTTCTTCTTGTCCTCTTCATCCTCTGAACTGTCCCTTGCGAATTCGACGGCCTTCTTTACCCTGTTGAAAAGCCCTTCGACAGTCGTTATGTAGCCGTTTGATGTCGGTCCGCCCTCCATGGTCGTGATGTGCGGGATCTTTACAGTCGCTTCGCATGATTTCATCAGCATTATGTTCATGTCCTTCTCATTGTCTATGTCCAATGTTATCTTGATAGGCTCATTCTCCTCAGAGAATTCTACATCGGCCTTGTGGTACTTGCAGCTTGAGCAGGTCATTGAGAAGACATAGATCAGGACTTCCTTGTCGCCGAAAGGGATGTACCTGTCCATCTCTGTGAGGGTGCATGTCTTCTCCTTGCAGACAGGGCATTCCTGGCCCGGCAGGGTCTCTATGCGCTCCTTGTTGGGGGCATTGCCATGTGATTTTTTTTCTTCTGACATGGGAGAAACCAGGGGTTATAGATTTATAAAGTTTTTGATGGAGAGGTTTGTTTGTGTAGAGAAGTGTGTTTATTTTGTTTTTTCATCAAAAAATAACCCTTCCGCTTCCAATCCTATATCCCTCCCTTCCAGCCAAATGTGCGCATTGGGACAAACTTAAGGCACGAAGTTTTACAGATGAAAGAAGATAAGGTAGAATTAAAACAAGAAATAAATCAAAAAAACTAAATCTCGTCTCCTGCCTGCTGAGCAGCCATCTCTGCAGGAGATTTCTTCTTCTCCCTGTGGATCTTTGCGAACGAAGGCGCAATGCATATCCAGTCATCGCCGAATCCTGCAATGTCCCCTTCAAGGGCCTCGACTGTTTTCTTCAGCTTGTTTATCGATCTCTTCAATTCGATAAGATCCTGGTCTTTCAATGGCTTTATGTTGACGAGCGCGATAGTGTATCCTTCCCTCACGATATCAAGGATGGGCTTTGTATCAGCGAAATCCTGGAGTATGAAAGGCCTTATCATTATCTTTGCAGGTTTCTCTTCAGAGCCTGATGTATCAAGCTCAAGATAACCCTCATCATAATCATCGGGCAGATCTGCTCCGCCAGAACCAACCATTGCTTTTATCCTTTCAAAAATACTTGCCATAACGCCCCTCCTTTAAAGGTTTTTGTCTGATTGCTTTTGGTTTAAATGTGGTTTTAACCGCTATTAAACACTTACAAACTTGAATTAGGTTTATATACAAATATATAAATGTTTCGCTTAATTGCTTTTTTGGGATAGTAACAAACCGGGCATGAGCAGCATATGTGATAATGGCTTTAAAACCCTGCAAAACAGCGATAAATTTAAAAATTAAGCCCATATTTAAAGGTGAATAAAGGGATATATATTATTAATATATCAGGGCCAGCATAACAGATGGACCGGCCATGATTGGTTTTGAAAAGAAAGAGGTGTTTGATGCTTTTTTGGATTCTGATTATAGCGGCTTTCATACTCCTTACAGCGCTGTTTTTTGCGATTCTGAAAGGCATCCTGAAAGCCCTGGCATCCGCCCTGGGTGTAATCTCAGTTATCCTGATCATATTGGGTGTCTGGGCTATCCTGGATGCAAGGTCCTTTGTCGAAGAATCGAAGACCCCGGGCCAATTGTTCGTGCTCGACGAGGATGGAAGGATGCTTGCAGGAGTGAATGACCTTTTCATGCAGGACAAGAATGCGACAAAAAAGATGACAGAGGATGAGCTCTCATCTTATTACAGGTCATACAGGGGAAAAGATATTAAAGGGATACTAAAAGACAAAAAGAGGGTCTTCGTGATCGACATGAGCGCATTTGATACCCTCACAGAAAGCGATTTTGGGCCCTATGAAGGGCTCAGCAGGGATTTCGTCTTCAGCGCATTGAGATCAGACAATGCGGCAAAAGCCCTCCTTGACAAGACGATAAGGGAATCCAATGTGACAGGGGAGTATGAAGGCATCCTCAGGGACCAGATGATGGAGAAGATGCCCCCTGAATCCGAGATAAGGTCAAGCCTTTTCAATGTCCTTCTCGATGCATCGATGAGGAAACAGGGTCCTGCTTTCCTCCTGGGGCTGTTGAAGGAAGGCAAGATGGATGCTTACCCCAACTCAATGATGTTCAGGGCGATAAAAGTGATGCCGATGTCCGTTTTCAGGAAAGCTGAGAGCATGATGAAGTAAGGGATTGAGAGAAGTTTAGGAAAATATCACCTCCAGTAAGCGGATCGGGAGTGCAAGAGAATGAAAAAAGAGGATATTAAGAATATTGGAAAGATGGCTGCTGCCTATTGCGCAAAGGCTGCTTTTTTCCTGCTAATGCTGTGCTTCATATCCCTATTTATTCCGCACGATGCACGAGCAGACACTACTACGAAGATAAGCGGGTATTATTATACTGATGAAACTTTTGTCCTGAATGACAGGCTGGCCATAATCAATGTCGATTCAGACGACCAGATAATAATAAACTATGACGGCGAATTCCTTGTCATAAAGAACAACACGTGCAAGACAGTTATAAACAACAAGTTCTGCGTCGATTCGATATTACACGATAAAACATTAGATAAAAAAAAGGCGCAGATAATAGTCTATTATATCGGGCCTGACATCACGATATCGAGGAGCATAAACAAGTCTGACCCTTTCATCGGAGAAGGCATAAAGATGACCGTAAAATTAGAGAACAATGGGAATATCACTGCAAAAAATGTGACTTATATGGATATGTTCCCCCCCGAGATTGAGATTACGAAAATCAAGAAAGGCAATGCTGTCATAGAAAAGGTGCAGATGATAGGGAATGAAACCGGGACGAAGCAGAACATGACAAGGGTCTTCTGGAAAGGGGAGATAGCCATGAACGGAGTCATAGACCTTGTCTATACCATCAAGCCCCTGCAGTATATAAACACATTATTCGCTGCAAAAGCGATATACAATGACGGCAGGAAAAATGTCGAGGTGATATCATCCACATCATCCATAAAGACAAAATCCTTCTTCGAGATATCAAAAAAATTCGCTCCGACAGATTACAGCGTGGCTGCTGAGTCCACAACTTTGATAAGCGGCGAAACAAAGGCGGACCTTTACATCGGAGAAGAAGCCCTGTTCATAGTGGAGATAAAAAACAAAGCACTGAAGAATGAGACGATAAATGTCAGCTACCTCGATTTCTACATACCTGAAAACCTCCTTTACAAAGGCTCAACCACATTCGTGGTGTATACGAACAAGAGCAATGAGAACGAGACATATAATCCGGGGGCGCATACGCTTGAGAAGATAGGCGCAGGCAGGTACAGGTGGCATGGCCTGATGAACCCTGATGGCCTTGTTTTTGCCATAAAACTGAAGGGAGTGAAGAAAGGGCATGCGAGCATAGCTGTATATGCCAAACTCGTCCAGTTGGACGAGAAAAAAGAGCCCTATTACAGGTCATTGTATGATCAGGATTATTATGACAATGAGGATATAGAAGTGAAGTTGAAGGATCCGTCCATAGAGACCAACCTCAATGAAGGGAAGACATTCGACTCTGCACAGAAGGCCTATTTAACTATCTATATGATAAACCCGAATGAATTCGCGAATTTAACAAAAATGAAGGTCATCCTTGATACCCCCTGGACATCAAAAAATTTCACCATCAACGACCTTAGGAAGGGGAATTATGTAAGCATCTTTGACGGCTTCGTGACAATGCCCTCTGTCACTGAATCCACAGGGAAAAAGATCAAGGTCAATGTCACATACGAGACAGAGTATGGGGAGCTGTATTCCCTTAAACTTGATAGGAACATAGCGATAAAGCCTTTCCCGCCGATAAAGATAACATATTCGGTATCCCCGGCAAAGAGCTCCACAACGGACAAGAGCATAATCGATTATCAGAAATCAATAGTCACAGTAAGGCTTTCTAACACGGGCAACAGCAGGATAGAGCACATCAATGTCACGCAGATAAGCGACCCTCTGCTCACGAACCAGGATAACATCTCAAGGACGATAAACCTGGAAAAAGGGGTGGTGATGGATGTCCTGATGTACGAGATAGAACCTCCTGATGACAAGGATATAAAAGAATACCTTCTCAGCACAAACATAGATTACATGGCCTCTAATGAGACATTCCATGCTGTGAGGGATTATGTCATCGAGGTGAACCCTAAAAAATTATCCATAACAGGCACAAAAAAGGCGCAGGTGGAGACTGCTGTGAGGGGTGTCCCGTTCAAGACAGATTATATCATCGAGAACACTGAAGAAGAGACATTGTACAATGTGACTGTGCTTTTCCCTGAGAGGGAGGATTATGATCTCCTAGGCAGCAGGCATTACTCGATAAAGAAGATAGACAAGGATGAGAGGATACCTATAATTGGGAAAGAGAGGGTTGTGTCAAAAATAAACCTAAGCTCTGCCAGGCTTCCGAAAGCAGAGATTGTCTTCCACGATGTTGATGGTGTTGAGTTCAAAGCGAACAGCAGCGATACGACGATTGAGATACTTTATGCCCCTTTCGATTCCCCGACAATGACCTTAAGAAGGAACATATCGAAAGACACGGTAAATGAGTCAGAGAGTTTCCTTGTTGATACGATGATAATGAACATCGGCCAGAAGGACGCAAGAGTGACATTGACAGATTTCGGCAAGTCCTGGGAGATCTACAGCTATGCCGGAACGAACAAGACGATGACCTATTTGGTCAATGAGAGCAGGTTGGGGGACATCGAGCTTCAGCCTGCAGTCATAAGCTATGGTTACAATGATGAAACATATTATTCCTTCTCTAACAAGAACATACTCACTGTAAAAGAAAAGCCCGGTGCGGGGAAAGCAGAGGAAAAGCCTGTTGAAGAGGCTGTCCAGGAAGTAAAACAGGAAGTCGTGGAGAAGAAAGCGAACCCTTATGCAAAATACCTCTATCTTGTGGTCTTTGTGATAATAGTGTGCCTGATCATATTTTCTGTGATAAGGATGAAGCCCAGCGAGAAGAGATTCGAGTTCATGGAAGAATGACCAAAAGATTAAGGAAAAATATAAAAAGGCAGTTGCAATAATCGTATAAAAAGGTGAATGAATGAGTTTTTTAGGAAAACTGATGTTCTGGAAAGAGCCAGATTTCGACAGCGGAGGCAAGTTCGAGGATGTGAGCAAGGACTTCAGCTTAGGAGGAGGCAAGGAGACAGGGTATGGGCTCACGAAAGAGCCCCTTGGATCGGACAGGGCCCCTGGGCTGGCAGGCACTGGCGAGCTGCCTTCAGATAGCCTGGGTGCAGGAATGAGCGTGAAAGACACAGGATTCGAGCACGCAGAAGAGCCTGCACAATTCAGGTCCCAGCCTGAAAGGAAGCCTGCTTATTTCCAGGAGATCCCCCAGCAGCAGGGGTACGGCGGGTTCAATCAGCAGCAACAGGGCTATCAGAGGGATTTCTCAAAGGATATGGAGATAATATCAGCGAAGCTTGATTCCATAAAGGCCATGCTTGACACGATAAACCACAGGATAGATTCTATTGAAAGGCAGCAGGGGAAGAAAGGAAGGATGGAGTGGTAGTTTTTCATGAAAATTGATAAGCTGAGATTGTTTGTCATTGTTTCTGCAGCTTTTGTTTTCTTAGACCAGCTGACAAAATATCTTGCTGCGAAATCAGAAGTGAGCATCGTCCTGATAAAAAATTTCCTTTCCCTAATCTATACGACGAACACAGGCGCAGGATTCAGCATACTGCAGGGAAGGCAGATATTCCTGATTTTATTTTCAATCATTGCGCTCGGAATCATAATATATTATTACAGGCAGACCCCCGCAAGATGGATACCTTTCACAGCGATGGTATTCGGGGGCGCCATGGGAAATCTTATTGACAGGGTTATCCGAGGCCATGTGATAGATTTCATCTCGTTCTCGTTCTGGCCGAGCTTCAATGTCGCGGACATCGGAGTCATGTTAGGCGTGATCGGATTGGTCTGGATGATATGGAGAAGTTGAAATAGGCCTGAAAGTTATTTTATATGTTACGAAACCAATTTTTCAGCAATGGACGAAACCACGGTTTTAGAAACGACAAGCTTAAACATTGCACGGAAAGGGATTTCCGAACGGAGTGAGGAATATCCCTTACTAGTTTCGGTGCCAATGGACGAAACCACTGTTAGAATTCTTCAGCCTCTTCAATCCCCTTCAGTTTCCCGTTGTGCTTCAGCCATTCGACCTGTGTCGGCCTGTACTTGAGGAGTATATCGCCTTTCTCATTATCATATTCCCATGGCTCTACTATGACTATGTCATTCTCCCTGACCCATAATTTCCTCTTCATCCTGCCGGGAATCCTGCATATCCTCTTCTTTCCGTCAAGGCATCTCACATACATCCTGCTGCCGCCAAGGCGCTGCTCGACAATGCCTATGACTTCCCTGCCGCGGGGCAGCTTTATTCGGCTTATCTCCTGGTTGATCTGGTCCTGCCTTGCCTGCTCCTGCTTCTTGATGCCCATGAGCATATAGAAAAAAAGGCTGTTTATAAGGTTTTTGGTGAATCGTTGGTAAAAAAGTGATGACAATGATTTTTATTTGCCTCAAAAACTACCCCACCCAAAAACGCTGCAAAATCAATGTCCCGCCCTTTCATTCAAATGTGCCTAGAATTTCCATCCTAGAGCACAGGCATTTAGTTGTGCGCAGTTGTGCTGAAAAAAGAAGCGGCCGTGAGCCATATCCGGAAGTTGTGCGGTGGAGGCGAACGGAATGATGTGGGTTTAAGAAATGATTAAACTCCACTTAGAATATTTAACTTCAGACTAAACTTTTCCTTCAATCTCCTTCTTCATCTGCTCCAAGAATGCATCCGCCTTCTTCTCCCCATGCACCTTGTTGTCCCTTGTCCTCACATTCACTGTGCCGTTCTTCACTTCATTATCGCCGACGACAAGGATGTAATTGATGTGCTGCATCTGGGCGTCCCTCACTTTCTTTGGCGTCGATTCTGCCCTTGCATCCAGCTCCACCCTTATCCCTGCTTCAAAGAACCCTTTCTTTACGTTCTCGCAGTATTCATGGTGCCTGTCTGCAATCGGCAATATGACTGCCTGCACCGGACTCAGCCATAATGGGAAGTTGCCTGCATAATGCTCTATCATGACTCCCATGAATCTCTCAAGGCTGCCAAGGACTGCGCGGTGTATCATGACTGCCTGGTGCTTCTTCCCGTCAGCGCCCTCATACTGCGTACTGAACCTTTCTGGGAGATTGAAATCAAGCTGGCATGTGGGGCACTGCCATTTCCTTCCCAGGGCGTCTTCTATATCAATGTCTATCTTAGGCCCATAGAAAGCCCCTTCTCCTGGTTTTATCTGGTATCTTATCCCTGCCTTCTTGAGCGCATTGGCGAGAAGCTTTTCAGCCTTGTCCCATGTCTCTCTTGTCCCAAGGGCTTTTTCAGGCATCGTGGACAGATAATACTCCAGCTTGAACCTGAAGATGTCTTCCCAGACATATTTTATGAATTCCAGCACACCGAGCACTTCGCTCTCGATCTGGTCGAATGCACAGAATATGTGGCCGTCATCCTGGGCGAATTTCCTCACCCTGAACAATCCTGAGAGCGTCCCTGAGAGCTCATTGCGGTGGAGGTTGCAGAAATCAGCGATCCTCACCGGAAGGTCTTTGTAACTCTTTATGTCCCGGTTGTAGATGAGGCAATGTGATGGGCAGTTCATCGGCTTCAATGAATGCTCCTGTCCTTCGACATGCACTATGAACATGTTCTCCTTGTAATGCTCCCAATGCCCTGAAATCTCCCATAGCTTCTTGTTGTACAGCTGAGGGGTTATGACTTCCTGGTACCCCCTCTTCCTGTATTCTGCTCTTATGAAATCTATGAGCGCATTGTAGATCACTGCGCCTTTCTTAAGGTAGAACGGGGCTCCCGGGGCGAACTCATGGAAATAGATGAGGTCAAGATCCTTCCCTATCTTCCTATGGTCCCTCTTCTCTGCCTCCTCGATCAGCTTAAGATGCGCGTCAAGCTCTTTCTGCGAGAAGAATGAGATCCCGTAGATCCTCTGCAATTGCTTGTTCTTCGCATCCCCCCTCCAGTATGCTCCTGCAAGTTTTGTGATCTTGACCGCTTTGATCAGGCCTGTTGAAGGGATATGCGGGCCCCTGCAAAGGTCGATGAAATCCCCCTGCTTGTACGCGGATATCTCTCCCTCTGCAAGCTCATTTATCATCTCGACCTTGAACTCATTGTCCTTGAACAGCTCCAATGCCTTCTTTTTTGTCAGCTCTATCCTCTGGAAACTCTCGTTCTTTGCTATGATCTCCTTCATCTTCTTCTCTATCTTATCAAGGTCTTCGGGATTGAATGGCTTGTGGTCGAAATCATAATAGAAACCTTCCTCTACTACGGGGCCTATAGTTGGCTTTGCATAAGAGAACAAAGATATCGCTGCTTCTGCAAGTATGTGGGCTGTGCTGTGGCGGAGCACCGAGACCGCTTCCTTGTCTTTCACTGTGATTATCTTCAGCTTTGAATTCTTATGCAGGCTTGCTGACAGATCGGCAAGCTTGCCGTCGACTTCAGCAGCGACCGCCTCTTTCGCCAGCCTCGGCCCTATGCTTTCAGCTATCTCTTTGGGGGTGATCCCTGCTTCGAATTCCCTCTTGCTGCTGTCCGGAAAAGTCACGGTTATTTTAGGCATAACTGCTTAGAAAGGCTGGTTTCGTATATAAAGTTTATTGGTTGTCTTGTGTCATGATTTAATCTTTTTTACAAGCCTCGCGATCCATGACATATCGCTTATTTCCCTGCTGATTCTCCTTGATACAGCTATATGTATGATATCCATCGCAAAATGCACGCTTGCTCCTATTGAGACCAGCATGACATAGCTTGAGAAAAATCCGATGAGGAACAGAATCGCGATAAACTCAAAGTGATGGAAGATGCAGAATACATCCGAATATGTCTTATTCTCGCAGAAATGATAGGCTTTTTTCAGGTTTAGGTCCTTTGTTTTCATTATGTAATAAAAATAGTGGTCCATATCGATGAAGAACCCGCCGACAAAGACAAGCAGCGCCATATGCCTGTAATGAGGGTATAACCCCATGAAGAGGAGGGATGTTGCGATGAGGTGTGTCTGGAGCTTCATTTAGAAAAGGTTGCCCGGAATGTTTAAAAATTTATCCGTTCAGCCGTCATAATCATCATAATCTTCAAAATTGTCTTCTTCTTCGTCTGGCATTTTCCACTCCATTTATGATTTACGAATAACGCCCCCTCGAGGATTTGAACCCCGGTCTCAAGCTCCGCAAGCTCGCATACTATCCAGGCTATACTAAGGGGGCATGGGAATTTATTGTCGGGTCTGAGTTCATTTTTATTATAACCCCTCAACAATCCGTTCGCAATCACCGCACAACTACCTGATACTGAAAATGCAAAGCATTTTCAGGCCTGTCAAACGAAGTTTGACAGTATTGCTCACGGCCGCACAATTAAAATCTGGATGACTAACCCAATTATAAAATCTTTTCCTTGATATTCTCAATCTTCTCCATTATCTTAGGCTTTATCTTCCCTTTCACCCTGTGGTCATAATGGAACTTCAATGAGCAGCCTGCGTATTTCGTATGCTTGCTGATGGATTTCATGTTTGATATGACCCTGAATCCTGTCTTGGTCTCTTTCCCCACGACAATATTTTCCTTCTTGAGGATGGATTTCAAGAATGAGTCGATGTCGTCTGCCTTTGAGCAGGTGACGACAGAGCCCATCTTCTTCAGGGTGTGGCTGTCTGAGCCGCCTGTTATGCATTTATCGCATTCTCTCGCCCACTCCATCGCCTTGAGGTTCATTTTCCGCGCCATGAGCCCGTTTATGACCTCGAAGCAGGGTATCTTCCTGAGGATTGAATCGTCGCATCGGCCTTTCTCTATCTTCTTCTGGAGGTTCCATGGCGATACGTTCAGGGGATGCGCAGCAGATATCATGCAGTTGTACTTCTCAGTGGATTCTATAAGGTCAGCGAGCCTTGTTGTCGTCAGATGGGGGTTCTTTATGAGGTTCCTCTTTACCACATTGTCATAGTATTCTTTCAGTTCTCCAGTTGAATGGAAATAGACGAGGAAATGCGGGCCTTCAAGGCATGAGACTTCCATGCCCGGGATGATGAGGACATTGTGCTTCCTGTTTTTTTTCTCTGCGTCCAGGCAGCCCTTGATCTCGTTATGGTCTGTTATCGCGACACCCAGGCCATTCCTGCTGCATTTCTTCAGTATATTGCTTATCCTGGTATAAGTGTCAGAATACTGCGTGTGGCAATGCATATCAACGCACTTATAACCCTCTGCATTGAGCTGCTTGAGCAGCGGTTTCTCGAAATGCACCCTTTCTATCATGTGGGGACGGATAAAGGGCCAAGGGTATAAAAAGTTTTATTTTTCAATGCGGATCATTAAGACATGTAGATTATAGAAAAAGTATATGGGATTGATATATAGAAAAAGATTATCTCTTGTTTTTCCTCTTTTCGGCCCTGTTCTTCTTATTCCTGTCCTTTGCACGTTCATTCGTAAGAATGCGCCTGCAGTCTACGCACCATTTCCTCAGCCTGTTAAGGCTTGGAATCTCCCCCCCGCATCTTTGACAGACAACCGCCATTATACAGTGTGTGAAATGGATGGGGTATATAAATATTTCTTTTTTTTGAGCACTCTAAAGTAGTATTAAAATCAAAAGCTTTATATACAACATATTTACTTATAAGTAGTAAAATGCTCGAGAAGACATCATTTAAATGGTATCTATTGCCCTTTTTGACCGTTTTCATGCTGGGGTGGATTGCAGGAAGCGTATTCTCTAATTACAGCAATATAGGCCTTGAAAAGCCATTGTCATTGGGTGTCCTGATAGGCCTGAGCCCTGAGATAAGCTCGCCTTCTGACCATGTCCCTGAGAAAGATATCCATGTATTCGACGAAAATATCATACTTGACATAAAGGATGCGAAATGGGCCTCTTTCACTGACACGAATTCCATGGATCCTGTGATCGATACCGGCGCGAACAGCATTGAGATAAGGCCGAAGAGCGAGAATGATATCAAGATGGGGGATATAATCTCTTTCAGGACTGGTCTTGCTGAAGGGATAATCATACACCGCGTTGTCGGCATTGGCAATGATGACAGCGGAAGATATTATGTCACAAAAGGTGACAATAATCCTTCTGTTGATCCGGGGAAAGTGAGGTTCGGGGACATTGAAGGGCTTGTTGTCGCTGTGGTTTATTGAAACTGTTAGCGGAACAGGATGATTAAAATGAAGAGTATAGGCATCATAGGTATGGGTGATATGGGAAAACTGTATGCCCTCATATTTTCCGGCCTTGGTTTTGATGTGAATGGATGCGATCTGCCTGGAAAAAGAAGTCAGCTGGAAAAAGAGCTGGCAGGGACAAAAATCCATATTCTTGATGATGGAACTGCAGTCTCCAGAATAAGCGACATAATTTTCTACAGCGTTGAAGCAGAGAATATAGGCAAAGCGGTGAAACTTTATGGCCCTTCAACAAAGAAAGGAGCCATAGTTGCAGGCCAGACATCAGTGAAAACGCCTGAAATCGAGGCATTCCAGGAATATCTGCCTCACAATGTAGACATAATAACCTGCCATTCGCTGCATGGCCCATCAGTGGACCCTAAAGGCCAGACCTTGGCTGTAATCAATCATAGGAGCACCCCTAAAACTTATAATATATTCTTGGAAACTGTCAAAAAACTTGGCTCAAATATCGTTGAGTTGAAAGATTATATGGAACATGATAAGATCACAGCAGACACCCAGGTAACCACCCAGGTCGGATTTGAAAGCATGGGCACAGCATGGAAAAGATGCGAATCCTATCCCTGGGAGGATGCCTCTTATGTTGGCGGCATTGACAATGTGAAGGTGCTGATGTGCCTTAGGATTTATGCCGGCAAACCCCATGTTTATGCGGGGTTGGCGCTCTATAACCCTTATGCCAAAGAGCAGGTAAAGCAATATGCAAGATCAGTGACAGACCTGTTTGGGCTGATGATCAAAGAAGATGAAAAAGTATTTAGGCAGAGAATCGAAAAAGCAAAGGAATTTGTATTCTCAAATGATAATTCGCCCATATTGCTAGATGATGATATTATGAGGGAATTCAGCCTGGGGATACTGCCTGAGCAAAAAATGCCGAACTCTCATCTTAGCCTGCTTGCGATGGTTGATGCATGGCATAACTTGGGTATAACTCCTTATAATAACATGATATGCCAGACCCCACTTTTCAGGTTAAGACTGGGCATTGCAGAATATCTTTTCAGGAATACTGAATTGCTTGAAGAATCAGCTCACGCTGCCTTATTTGACAAAAAAATAAGAGGGGATGACCTGCAGTTCGCCATAGCAGTCAATGAATGGGCGACCCTCATAGAAAAAGGCGATGCAGAGGGCTACAAAAGGCATTTTGAAGAGACAAAAGGATTCTTTAAAGACAAGCTTCCGGAAGGCATGAAAAGAAGCAATGAGCTGATAAAAAGGCTGAGCGGGAATAGGTAAGGAAAGAGGGATTTTGTTGGTATATTATCCCAACAAAAACCTTATAAACACCCAGGAATCTCTTTCCTGTATGGCACAAAAACCGGATAAAAACACAGTCAAGATAGAGGGCCTTGAAAACTACCGCAAAGCCGGCAAGATAGCTGCCCAGGCCATAGAGTATGGAAGAAGCATCATCAAGATAGGCGCTTCCCTCTACGAAGTCTGCGACAAGATAGAATCAAAGATAATCTCATTGGGAGGAAAGCTCGCTTTCCCTACGCAGACCTCCCTGAATGAGGTAGCTGCGCATTACTGCTCAACGCCTGATGATAAGACAGTCTTCAAGGAGAATGATCTTGTGAAATTGGATCTGGGCGTCCATGTCGATGGCTATGTCGCTGACACAGCCATAAGCATTGATCTTAGCAAGGACAAGAGGCATGAAAAAATCATCAAGGCATCAGAAGAAGCGCTTGCAAATGCGATCAAAACAGTTAAGCCTGGAACAAAGATAGGGGAGATAGGAAAGGCGATCCAGGATTCTATAACGAAATATGGCTATGCTCCTGTAAGGAATCTCGGCGGGCACGGAGTTGGAAGGTTCATCGTCCATGGGCCGCCTTCAATCCCAAATATAGACACCGGCGACAAGGAAGAGATCGAGGAAGGGATGATATTCGCCATCGAGCCTTTCGCATCTGCGGGCGCAGGGGTGATCTATGAGAGGGAGAATGCGAATGTCTTTATGGTCATAGGGAGGAAAGGGGTCAGGAATATGATCACAAGGCGGGTCCTGGCTGAGATCGACAAGTTCGAAGGCCTTCCATTCACAGAGAGATGGCTGGTCAGGAAAGGGGTCTCGTTGCCGAAGATAAATTATGCGCTGAGGGAGCTGGATAATCTCGGAATCCTCAGGAAATTCCCGCCATTGCCTGACAAGAACAAGGGATTGGTGAGCCAGGCAGAGCATACTGTGATCGTGACGAAGGGGGGGTGTGAGGTTATTACGAAATAGTATAGTGTTTAACACCAATAAATTTATTAATATATCAAGATTGTATAACATGGGGTGAAATAAATGGTTTCAGCAAATAAAAAAATCTTTTCCCAGCCTTCTTTCAGGCACTGCACAATTCTTAGCAAAATTCCTAAAAGCTTGGAGACTCAGGCAGTGGTCAATGCTCAGAAGCAAATAATGGGTCCTCTCTGGAAACCCATGCTCAATGACCTGACAGATTTGTTTCAAGAAAATGAAGTAAAGGTAGTGGATGCGGAAATTAGTGGTTGCAAGCCCGAAAAGACGCAATATGAGGGTTTAGTGGTGAAATTGCCCAGCCTGCTTGTCCAGTATGGGGATTTTGATGCTAATTTCAGAGTAGCACTGACTTTATGCGTGCCCCCAAATTACCCTAAGGTATGGTGCAGCTACTCCATGACTTCTTATGAAGGAAAAAATGGGGGCCTTGACGCTGAAACAGCAAGGAAATTTTTTGATTGTTTCCTTCCGCTTGCGCAGAAAACAGCATCCATACACCTAAATTATTACGCTAAAGGCATGAAAGCTGAAGGCATAGAAACCAAAGCAAGAATAGAACATTTCTTTGATATGCGCACTGTGGGCATAAAAAAGAAAGAGTTTAAGGGGGATATTGCTAAACTCGCTTCCCTCAGGTCAGCATATATCGATGAAGTACTGAAAGATCCTTTGAAATTTAGCATGCTTGAAGAGTGCTTCAGATATCTGCCTCCGGAAATCCGCATAACAAAGAGAAGAACGAAATGGTTTGGCCTCAGCACAATGATAGGAGATCAAATGGCAGATTTCCTGTATTACCGGACTTCAACAGACAATGGAAGAACAAACACTTATGCTGTGGGCGTTTGCCCTGATTTGGGTCGTGAAAATAATGCCCCAGCAGTCGGCAGCAGCCGCCTTATGAGGTCGCTTTCCATAAACCTATAAAAATGAAATGCCCCACCTGCAATGCCGAGATGCTGAACAAGAGAGGCCCCGCGAACCAGATACTCTGGCATACATATTACTGCCCGAAGTGCGGGTATGAAGAGAACTGAATAACCTTATATCCCCCATCTCTTCTTCAGTCTGGAAAACTTTGAATCATCTATCGCTTCCCTTATCTCCCTCATGAGATTCAGGAAAAAGTGGGTGTTGTGGTAGCTCAGGAGATAATGGCCTACTATCTCGTTCATATTATATAGATGGCTGATGTAGGCCCTTGAATAATTCCCGCAGACCTTGCAATTGCATTCCGGGTCAAGAGGCTTGCTGTCGAACTTGAATCTTTCAAAGACCATCTTTATCTTGAATTTGTTGGCCTTGTTGCCCAATGGCGGCCTCACGTAGAAATAACCTGTCCTTGCCATCCTTGTAGGCGTGACACAGTCAAAAAGGTCGATGCCTCTTTCAACTGCCTCGAAGATGTCCTCTACAACACCTATGCCGAGCAGATGCCTGGGCTTGTCCTCAGGGAGATAAGGATGGATCCATTCAAGTATATCATGCATCTCTTTCTTTGACCTTCCCAAAGATCCTCCAATCGCGATGCTGTCGAAAGGAAGTGATGAGATGAACTGTGCGCTCTTTTCTCTTAAATCCTGCCAATGGCCGCCCTGTATTATTCCTGCCAGGGCCTGGTCTGTATCATGCGCACGCAGGCATTTCTCTGCCCAAAGATGCGTCCTGTCAAGGCTCTTTGATGTGTACTCCTTGTCTGACAGAGGAGAAGTGCACTCATCAAGGACAAGTATCATGTCCGCTCCGAGCTGCTCCTGTATCTTTATCGAACCTTCAGGTGTTAAGAAATGCTTTGAATTGTCATAGACTGACCTGAAATGCACGCCATTGTTGTCTATCTTAGCTATTGATTTCTGGGGTTTCCTAGATCCTTTGTGCTCGCCAGGGAAATACAATGAGATTTTTCCAGTCGCATGCTCGAGTCCGAAGCCCAAAGAGAATGCCTGGAAGCCGCCGCTGTCTGTAGCCAATGGCTTTTTCCAGTTCATGAATATGTTCAATCCGCCTGCTCTCTCGATGACTTCTGCGCCTGGCTTCAGCATAAGATGGTAGGTGTTGCATATCATGAGCTGGGCGCCTAATTCTGCCATGTCATCTGAAGAAAGCGCCTTCACAATGGCTCTTGTCGCTACTGGCATGAACTCCGGAGTCCTTATTGTACCGTGCCTAAGCTTGAGGGTCCCTGTCCTTGCTTCCCCTTCTGACGAGCCTGTTTTGAACCTGAGATATCCCATAAAACATGATAATTTAGGAACATTTAAAAAGTTTAGCCAAACACAGAGGTGTATGAGCAGACTGAAGAAACTTGGGCTCACAAAGACGCAGGTAACGCTTATTTTAGGAGGAATCTACATATTCATGCAGATGGTGGCCCAGATTGCGGCGTCAAAAGCGATTGTCCTCGGATTCATGGTGATGGATGCAGGCATAATATACTCATTCACATTCACATGGAGGGACCTTGTCGACAAGCAGATCGGCAAGAAAGCGACCCAGACACTGATATTTCTTGCAGCGGCAATAAACGTGATGATGGCCCTGTACTTCCAGTTTGTGATAGCCCTTCCTCCTGAACCGCAATGGATGGCAGCAGGCGGGCAGCAGGCATGGACGCTCATATTCGGTTTAGTCCCGAGGATAGTCTTCGCATCTGTCATTGCTATGGTGATAGCAGAGCTTGTGGACACTGAGGTCTATCATTGGTGGACTGAAGGCATAGGCAAGAACAGACCGCAGTACTGGAGAGTGTTCATATCGAACGCAATATCTATACCGATTGACAGCGCGCTTTTCCCGATAATCGCATTCGGAGGCATGCTTGGGCCGGGCGTGTTGTTCATAATGTTCCTGAGCAACATAGCCGTTAAGATAGTCATTACGTTGCTGTCATTCTGGATGATCTATCTTGTGCCAGAGAAGCCGATATATGTGAGTGAAGATTAGATCTTATTAGGATTACATCCTAGAAACAGGCATGAAGAAGCAGACTTTTCATTTTGTTCTCTTTTTTATTCTTATAATCCCATTGTCTGCATCAACCTCTACCAAATCACCGTCTTTTAAGATTTGTGTTGAAATTTTTGTGCCAATAATACAAGGGATATTAAACTCCCTGGATATGATGGCTGCATGACATGTGATCCCGCCTTCGTCTGTAACAATTGCCTTTGCCTTTTTAATTAAAGGCACCATGATGGGGTTTGTCATGCCTGCAACTAAAATAAACCTTTCATTAATTGTTTTGGCCATCTTTTCAATCAATCGCAGGTCATCAAATTTTATCAGTTTCACAACGCCTTCTGCCTTGCCTTTGTTGGCGATAATCCCTTTAAATTCAGTTATAATTTCAGATGAGCCAGAGCCAAGAATTCTCTCTTTAATTTCCATTCCCTTTGACCCCGAATAAAAACTCATTATTGGCCTTTCGAACACCAACAAATAAAATTCCCTGCGTTGCTTCATCTCCTCTTTTGAAACAACTTTCTTGCTTTCTACAAAATTAAGCATATCTTTTATGCTCCAAAACATCATTATGTCCTTAATGCTGAGTCCAGACGTCTCTGATATTTTTAAAAACAGAGGGAACAAATAGAAATGGATCCCCATCCAGCAGTTTTTAAGCTCTAATCTTAATAATCCAAATTCCTGGAGAAGATATGCGAGTTCCCGGGCTTTTTTTGATTTTATCTCTTTGAATATCTTATTTTGAGATGATTTGATCTTAAAAAGTCTTTTTTTATTTTTAGCAATCTCATTTTTAATATCTGACAAAGATCCAGATTTCAATCTTTCTGATATTATATTGAAGGAATCTTCTTCGGATTCGATATTAGCAAATAAAAAGGGGAATCTCAGCATGTGCTTTTCAATATTTTTTTTAACAGGGTCCTTTATAACTCCCAGCCAAGAAACCTTCTCTCTAAACAAAAGATCTGATTTAATCAGTGTAGTCAAAATTGCCAATTTTTCCATCCAATCTGGGGGGTAACTTGATTGCATTATTTTTTGCAATTCTTGTTCTGAACAGTAAACGGTCGCTTCCCATGTAGTAAGGAAATAAGCAAAAATTTTAATTACTGATTCATCAAACTTTTTAAATATATTCACAAATCTTTTACTATGCAGATCCTCTTTCTTTCTTAGCATTAATCTCATAGTTTGAGAAATCTTCAGGAATTCATTAATGGCGGCTTTTACCTCGTTTATGGTTTTTTCGGCTATTTTATGCTCTAAGAGCTTCTTTCCGTCTTCTTGTGTTTCCTGATAGCTTTTTTTGGTTAAAAAAGCCCTTACATACCCGTTTTCACCATATATCATCGCTTTGCTTGCAACATTTCCTATAATATGGCTGTATCTTATAAGCCTCTCAATTTGTGCATACTGCTTAAACAACGGCTGTTCTGCTGCCCAGGCTTGTTCCCATTCACTAACCTGATTACTGATTTGTGGTTCTATCATCCTTATTTTTATTCTGGGGCTTTTCAACAATTTTGTCTAAAACATTATATGCCAATCCTTCACATTCTCTTATCATTTTAGAAGCAGCTTTTAATCTGTTAGTTTCTCTGCCCCTATACTTTTCTCCTTCAGCTATCTTGGCAGGGTCACCCACATCCTCATCTATGTCTCTTTTTCCCGTTAAATACCCCCTAATAGAGTATATCTTGTCCTTATGCGCAGGAAATAGTTTATATAAATGGTCTTTGATTCCTTTTTCAAATGTCAGGACTATATCCGCTTCGCTTATAAGCGTATTATCCACTGGTTTTCTTGTATGTTCATATGAAATCCCTTGATATTGCTTTTCAAATACTGTTTCCATATAAGGGCTTACTCCAGTCTCATTATTTTTTGCATCTTCCAAAATCTTCCCTTCATCTATGCCTGCAGAATCCACCCTTATGCCTTCATATTTTTTATCACTCCCCCTAATATGATCAGCCAATATTCTAAATGCAGCACTTCTTCCTTTATTCCCCCTACATACAGCTAATATTTTCATTGTTTTAAGAATTTGCTTAGGCTGACTTTCTTCTCTCTCCCCGTCTTCATATCCTTTATCTTGACTATCTTCTTCTTCAGCTCATCATCGCCTATTATGACGACGTTCTTTGCGCCTGTCTTGTTCGCATAATCAAGCTGCTTCCCGAGGCCCCTGTCCATGAGGTCGATCTCGACAGAGCCTTTTTTCCTGAGCTTTTCAGCGATCTCTGCTGCTTTCTTGATTGCTTTTTCGCTTGCAGGAGCGACATAATATTCTACGCCCAGGTTTATCTTCGGAAGAAGCTTCTTTTCCTCGAGCAGCAATGTCAATGTGGCAAAGCCGAGCCCGAATCCGCATGCAGGAGTCTTCTGACTGCCAAGCAGCTGGACAAGGCCATCATATCTTCCTCCTCCTGCTATGCTCCTGAACTCTCCTTTCCTGTCAAATATCTCGAAGACTGTGCCCGTGTAATACGCAAGGCCTCTTGCTGTTGACAAGTCGAGCTCAATGAAATCCTTTCTTGCCTTCAATGCGTCCATGACTTTCTGGAGATTCTCAAGGCCAGGAGTGTCTTTCTTTATCTTTGACAATGATCTTATCGCAAGTATGCCTTTTATCTCCTTTATCTTCGCAGGGTCTATTATCTTCCCCAATTCAATATCAAATTCCTCGACGCTTATCTTCGCTTTTTTGTCTATTATCCTGAAAACATTGTCCATACTTGATTTTTCTATCCCGATACCTTCAATAAGGCTCTGGAGCAGGACCCTGTTGTTTAT
Organism: Candidatus Woesearchaeota archaeon CG10_big_fil_rev_8_21_14_0_10_44_13; assembly: GCA_002762985.1. Classification (GTDB taxonomy): domain Archaea; phylum Nanobdellota; class Nanobdellia; order Woesearchaeales; family UBA12501; genus 1-14-0-10-44-13. The sequence continues at coordinate 29,499 of PCXZ01000008.1, forward strand.
CTTCACGACAAAATCCTTCTTTTTTAATCCTAAAGAGCATAATGAATCTATTGCGAGGCTTATCATCTCTGCATCTGCTTCAGGCGTTGCAGGGCCGTAGATCTCTGTGCCGAACTGGTAGAATTCCCTCAATCTTCCCTGCTGGGGCCTCTCATACCTCCACATCCTTGTTATGTAGAACCATTTGACTGGCCTTGGAAGTTCGAATTGCTTCTGTATGAACATCCTTGTGACAGGAACAGTGATATCGGGCCTCAATCCGAACTCCTCATCACCTTTTTTCTCAAGAATGAATATCTGGGATTTTATCTCATCGCCCTGTTTCGCTGTCAGGAGGTCCATGGTCTCTATCGCAGGGGCCTCGACTTCCCTGAAGCCGTACTTCTTGGCGCTCTGCCTGAAAGAATCTGCAATCCTATTGAACACTTCTTTTTCCTCGGGGTAGTAATCCCTTGTTCCCTTGGGTTTTTGGTACATTTTGTCTCCTTTGCATGTTCTTTGGTGTTTTGGTTTATATAGTTTTTGGAAAAAACTGACTTAAAAAATAATCAATAAAAAAAATAAAAAAGTTTGATTGCTGACAAATCACATTTCATCTGCGGTATAGGGCTGATGCAATCTCGCGCGGGGATATGCCTTCTGCAACCATCAAAAGGTTAAGGGCATACATCACGTCTGTGATCTCCCCAGGTATATTCTTCCCCGATTCTATCGCTGAGAACAGCTCCATCATCTCTACACCTATCTTGTTCCTTCTCTCCTTCCCATCATTAAGGAGTTTAGTGGTAAGAGAATCTTCTTTAGGATTCAGTTTCCGTTCCATGACCTGCCTGTAATCCTCGCAGAATGCATTGCCCATATCATTCGGATCCTGCCCTATTAGGACTATATCGCTGAATCTCACTATGTCCAGCACATTCAAGCCGTTTTCCCTCAGGGATTTTCCGCTGTAGACTATATCTATGCAGCAGTCGTTTATCCCGTCAGTTATTGTCTCTTCTGTTCCGCCACTGTAGGTCTTGATAGCTGGCTTCTTGCCGAGTGCATACATCGCTTTTTCGATATACTCATTCGATATGAACCAATATTTGCTGTTCATTGCGAGCTTTGGCTTTTCTGGGAGATCTGATATACTGCTTGTTCTTGCCATCAAACATAATGCTGGCCTCTTATACATTGCAGCCTCATCAAACCAGTCGTAGGTGTTTAGGACCTTAAGGCCGCTTCTCTGATTATTCCATGACATCTTCATGAGATACTCATCAAAGAGATCGTCTCCTGTGAGCCCGTAAACTGTCTCCCCTTGTCCCATGAAATCCTCGACAAGCTGAGGTATGTCCCCCCCTCTCACAAAATCTATCTGGAAAGTCTTTTGTCCTGTCCTTTCCATGATAATATCATCTATCTCCAATGACGAGATGGCTGCATCATCCTTTGCTATCCTTTCTAGGCCTTCCATATTTTCACCAGTGACCACGCCTATTTGCGGCAACAAGGATCTTACATATGTGTTCAGACCCCTGTTCTTCGGAATCAATAATTTGACTCTATCTTCTTTGACAAAATTCGATATATTTTCTCGGTACATTTTATTTTCCTCCAATAGCTCTCGCTATCTTTTGTTTTATTTTTCTTTAGCATTTCATCTATGCAAATCAATCAAAAAAATTTGTTCCTCAGAAAAGCCGGAATAATCTTTTTCCGGGATTTTCAGACTTGCTTAACCTTTTCAGCGGCTTTCGCAAGTGAAGAATAGTTGTTTTTGGTTTTGGAGCTAGCAGAGGCTAGCAATGGAATAAAGCAGAATTGATTATGGAGCAATCGCTAAACAAACCGCAGAATGTTTCTCTAACAATGAATACAATCACTCCTTGTCATTTTTTATCACTAAGATTAAGATGATGTTTTTATTTATAAACTTTTCGTTTTTTTGTATTTTTTTGTTTTTGCCGTCTGCGCTTTCTTCTTCTTCAATATCTTCACAAAATGCCAAACATAATACCCTCCTGCGACCAAGAGCAAAGCAACAACGACATAATCAAGTATCCTCGAGTATTCATGTATCAATGTATAATTCTTGCCCAGATAATAACCTGCGACTACAAGTATCGAGTTCCAGATTGTCGCTCCGAATAGAGTGTATATGCTGAATTTCCCCAGGTTCATCTTACCCAAGCCTGCTGGCAAAGATATAAGGTGTCTCACAACAGGTATGAACCTGCTTATAAAAATGGTCTTGTCGCCGTATCTCCTGAACCATCTCTCGGTCCATTTCAGTCTCTCTTCATCAAGCAGGACATAATGGCCCACTTTCCTGATCAGCGGGATTCCGCCGTAATAGCCAAGGCCGTATGAGAAAAGGCTTCCTAACAGGCTTGCAATGGCTGTTGTGATTATGACCCAGAAGAAGCTCATCTTGCCCTGGGCAATGAGGAAGCCTGCGAATGGCATGACCACTTCAGAAGGTATGGGCATCATGGTGCTCTCAAGGAACATGAATAGCATGAGCCCGAGATAGCCTATCGAGAGGATTATTGAGTTTATCATCTCTATGAGCTGTTCTATCATAAGCATAGAAATTTAGCTGGAAGTTTATAAAGTTTGTTTATTGATAAATCACTTTTTCAGTTTTCCAAGAAGGCAGTAATGGCTGTTCTTAGTGAGTTTAAGTATCCTAAAATTCCTGAAATCTTTCCTGAGCAGTTTCATGTTGTAGATATAATGAGGGATTCCCCTCTCCCATTCACCTAAATTCACATATGTCCTTGGTGCAAGGTTCTTTAATCTTGTTCTTTTCCTGACTTTGCCATATTTGCTTGTAGTAACTGTGATAAAAACTATCCCGCCTGGCCTTAAAACCCTCTCAATCTCAGAAATGCAGTATCTTACCTTCTTTATGTAATTATGGTGTATTACCTGCGTTGAAATTACGGCGTCAAAAAAATCATCCTCAAAAGGAAATCTTTTGTAGCAGGATGCTTTTTTCAGGTTTGCCTTCAGGCCTTTTTGCTTCAGCCATTCCCTTGTCTGCCTCAAACCTTCATCCGAGACATCTATGGCATAAACATCAAACCCTGCCTTTGCCAGCATCACAGTATGCCGGCCTGTTCCGCAGCCCAAGTCAAGAACGCGCTTTGCTTTTTCTTTTTTCAGAAGTTTAATCACTTTAGGCATGTCTTCCTGTGGTCTATTGAAGATTTTGCCCTTTTTCCTGAAAAGCGCTTCCCAGTCTGCCATGATTCATTCCTATTTATTCTGTCTTTTCTTCCTGTACAGCTCATCAGCCTCTTTCAGCTTCTCATGATCGCCTATGTCGAACCATGTTCCCTCGAAGACGAAGCCGAATGTGTGCCTCACAGTGTGCAGCCATTCTATCAGCCTGCCCGGCGCATCAGGATTCTTGCCCAGCTCGAGATATTTGTCGATGTAAAACAGGTCTTTTTTTGGAAGAAGATACATGCAGATGGCTATCAGCGTGCTTTTCGGCTGCGCTGGCTTCTCGACAAAGCTTATCAGCCTCTCGTTGTCATCGATCTCGACAACGCCCATTCTCATCGCTATATGGTGGTGTTTGACATCATGCAAAACGACGATCGGGTCATTCTTGTCATAGAAAAAGTCAATAAGGTCCTGCATCTCGAACTCAAAAAGGTTGTCTCCGCCGACGATAAGCATGTCATCATCTATCTTCTTCAGGTCCTTCACGAACTTCATGTCTCCTATCGCGCCCTTCCTGTCATCCTCGCTCATCGTACCATCATTTATTATCTCGATTGGCTTTCCGCAGTCATACTTCCTGTTCCAATCCTCAAAGTGGGGGTGGAATTTGTTGTTTGTGACTATGTAGATCTGATCAACCTCTTCGATGAGGGATATCTTCTCGATGATATACTCAATTATAGGTTTTCCTGCTATCGGAAGAAGGGGCTTTGGCCTGTCTTTTGTCAATGGATAAAGCCTTGTTGCGTATCCTGCTGCCAGAATCAGTACTTTGATTTTAACCACCTCGCCCGGATATTGATTTGACCCTGTTTTTTATATATTCTTCCTTGATAAGCTTGCTTATCAGATCTTTCGCATCCGTGAACTCCCTCTTCTCGTCAGCAAACACCCTGCCGCCCTTCTCATAAGCCTGTTTGTGTATTTTCCTGAAATTATCGTAATGCTTCTTTATCTTCACAGGGGGCCCTTCATAGGTCTTTGTCTGCGGAAGGTCTTTTGCATCCACGATCACCCAGAACAATGCCCTTTTTGCCCTGTCCCACTCCCATCCCTTGTTTATGATGACAAAATCCCCTTGTTTGAGATTAGAGATTATATATTCGAACGCCTTCAGCAGCTTTGCCCCGACAACATCCTCCTTTCCCTGCTTTGCCTCTGCATCCATCAGGATGAGCCTGCCTTTTCCCTGTTCCGCATCAAGCCTCAATCTTTCGATGTCAAGCTTCTCAGCGAGGAAGAATCTTTTTGAGGGATTCTTGAGGAATTCTGACGCTTTTTTCCTGAAAACATCGAATTTTTCCCTGTTCAATGCCGCTGCTGCATTCCTGTCAGGCTGGATAGGATCGATCACCACGATGGCTGATTCTGTCTTTGACTTGTTGAGATTGAACAAGGCCTTGCCCTTGTGCTTGTTATAATAATCAATGACTTCTTTTTCTTCTTTTCTGCCTTTTGCATCTCCTGTCTTCCATTTCTGAGATGCCTTGAGAAGGGCCATGAACCCGCCATAATAGATAGTGAGTATGTCCACGACATGGCCGGAAAAACCCTTGATGTATGATTCTGCGCCATAAGTGCCTGCGGCTTTCATGAACGCCTTTGTCAGCATGATCTCACCCTTCATCTTCGGGAATTTGTTGACCCAGCTGACATGCAGGGGGCTGCAGTCAGTCACATTCACTGCTTCTGATGTCTTCCTTATGTCGAGCACTGGCACTATTTCGTACCTGAATTCCCTTGATTCCCTGTCAAGATGGAAATAATCCCTTGAGCCATGCACCTTCTCGACATTCTTGAATGATTTTTTCAGCACAGACTCGAGAATCTTTGACAGGTCCCTGTCCTTGTATTTTTTGAGGTTGAATTTGACGAAAATATCGCAGTCATAATCCCCTTCAAGGAAAGTGCCTTTCGCGATCGAACCGCCTGTCACGGCCTTTGCCTTGACTTTGGCTTTCCTGAGCCTGGAATTCAGCTTTCTCAGCGTGACATCTATCTCTTTCTTGACTTTCTTCTCGTCAGGCCTTAAACCCGCCAGAACCTCCTTTAAAAGCTCCATGGCCCAGAATAAAATTTGTAGGTATAAAAAGGTTGCGGGATGGAGAGTTTAATTTTGTAGACGAGTTATTCGAAGACACCACCACTGCGGCGGCTGTCGGTCTGCTTCGCAGACCTCGCGAACCACCCCGGAGGGGGCACGGAAAACCTTCGGTTTTCCTAGTCGCGCTCGCTGCGCTCGGCGACCATCCCCCGGTTCGCCAGCGCCGCGGTGGCGTTCGGCGAGGCGGGGGTTGTCCCTTACGGGGTGCCGAGTAGGACAAAATCGAACGAAGCGAGATTTTGGCCGTCGACCCGCCACCCGCGGCGCAAATAACATCTAACTTTGTTCAACTAACTTTGAATCATAATCCCATTCCAACAGCAAACTATAAAAACAGCCTCACCCAATAAGGCAATATGACCATCAAAATCGGCCCGGCAGGCACAGGCGGGGACTCTTACAAGGGGCTGCAGATGATAAAAGAGGCAGGACTTGACGCAGTAGAGATAGAGTTCGTCCGCGGCGTCAAGATGTCGAACGAAACAGCAAAGAAGATAGGAGAGCTCAACAAAAAACTAGGCCTGATACTTTCCATACATGCCCCATACTACATCAATCTTAATTCTGAGGAAAAACCGAAGATTGAAGCGTCAAAGCAGAGGATTCTCCAGAGCTGCGAACGCGGCCATCATCTCGGCGCAAGATGCATTGTCTTCCACGCTTCTTATTACGGGAAATCGACTCCAGAGGAATGCTACGATGCGACAAAGGAAGCAATCATCGGGATGCAGAAGAAGATAAAAGAGAATGAGTGGGATGTCATACTGTGCCCTGAAACCACAGGAAAGGGCTCCCAGTTCGGCACAGTCGATGAGCTTGTGAAGCTTTCAAGGGAGACAGGCTGCGGGATCTGCGTTGATTTTGCGCACGTCTATGCCAGGAACAACGGCAGGATAGATTATGATGATGTGATGGGAAAGATAAAGCGCATCAAACACCTAACTGCTCATTTCTCCGGCATCAATTTCACTGCAAAAGGGGAGAGGAACCATGAGCTCACTCCACCCGAAAGGATAAGAGAACTGTACAAATACCTGAAAAAATACAATATTTCCATCACAATAATAAACGAGAGCCCCGACCCTATGGGTGATGCGCTGAAGATGAAGAGGATGCTGAAAGAAGTCTGAGGCAATCGGCTGGCAGTCATGAGAGCAATCTATTTGAGAGATATTTGAGAGGTTAAGATGCAGACAAAAAAGGTGTTAGTGTGCCCGAAATGCGGCTCAAGGGACATAGACTGGCATATGAAAGGGAGAGACGGATTCCGGGAATGCAGGGCCTGCGGCCATATCGGAAATTTCAACGAGGAGACTGTTGATGACCAGGGCGATGAGATATGGCCCTGAATGATCATGCTTGTCCTGACATGCTCTGCTGCCTAGAACCTGCCTTGCGATCAGTCGATTGCGCCCCTGAGAGTTTCTTCTCCCACTCGCGCTTTGCCCTCTCGATCTTCATGGCATCTTTTTTGGATATCTCCCTCTGCTTATCATAAGGCTTATATCCTTTCTCAATAAGTGCCTTCACATGATTGAGCTCTTCAAGATTGAAGAAGTGCATGCCTTCGTCAGTCCCGGGATTATTCCTTTCGATGGGATTCAGCCAGTTTTTCTCTATCAGTTCATCGATCTCTGCAGCCCCCACGCCGAGATATTCTGCAGCATTGTACTTGTTCCTGACATAATCCATGCTTATTCCCCTGCTATTGCAGGAATTTGTCAGCGGTTTTATGATCTCCCCTTCCCATTGCCTGAAGTCAATTTTCATCCCGAGGGCAGAATCATCCCTGACCAAGATGGGGTAAAAAATATCTCCATGATCGACAACAAATGAGGAGTATTTCATTGCCTGCTCCATCCTTGCCTGCAGCGTCTTCTCATGATCGATTGAGTTGGATAGATTGTAGATTAGTATGGAATTTATGTTGTTTGTGGCATGAGGTATGAAGCTTTCAGCTATCCCTACACTTATCATGGGCTTTTTACCGGATCCAGAACCATAATCATCACTACTCATAAATGGTGTTATAACATACTTGTATATAAAACTATTCGTTTTCTAGTCAACGACATAAGTAACGCATAAAATCTTGCATAAAAATATGTTCGGCCCAAAAGTTTTCCAA
>PCXZ01000026.1 GCA_002762985.1 Candidatus Woesearchaeota archaeon CG10_big_fil_rev_8_21_14_0_10_44_13
TAATACATTGAGAGCGGTTTTTGACAATTGTCGGACTGAAGTCCGAGGTATTAAACCCCGACAATTTTCAATAAGATATCTGCAAGAAATAAAAGGTGAGAAAATGAAGATTGAGATAAATATGAAAAAGAAGCATTTCTGGGCATTGGCAGGACTTATTGTCCTGCTGTTCGGCGTCACGTTTGTGATCGCAAAGACAACCACACCTGCATGGACCACTGACAAGCCGTTCCATGACCTGCTTTATGCGGATGTCATAGCTGGAAAAACAGCAAACAAAGTTGTCGTTGATGACGACTTGGAAGTTACTGGCATCATAAGAGGGGAGTTTGCTTTCGATGATTGTGTTTGGACAGAATGGGATGTCTATTGTGAGTATTCTGCTTCCGCAGGATTTGATGTTGCAAAAATAAGGGGCATAGAATGCCCAGGGAACAAAGCCATTGTGGCCATGGAAGCTAGATGGATAGATACATGGTTTCCTCAACTACCAAGCGAAAGCGGGAAGGAATGCAGGATACATGATGGATCATTTGATCTGAGTGTGCCAGAATTCCACGCATCAAGAAGATATTACTGCTGCGGTTGATCAGTAAGCATGATGGCGAACAAACCCGAAAACTACTACGACAACATCTCCTCAGGCTACGAGGAGCTGCATAAGGAGGAGCAGGAGAAGAAGCTTGCGATCATAAAAAAGGCCCTGCAGGGAAAAATAAAGAAAAGCTCGAGACTGCTGGATGTCGGCTGCGGCACAGGGATAACTTCAGATTTTGACTGCGTTGTTTTCGGAGCGGATCCGGCGATGAAGCTTCTGCAGAGATCCGTATCTAAGCCCATGAAAAAGCCCGATTTTCCGGTCTGCGCAGAGGCAGAGCATCTCCCTTTCAAAGATTGGATTTTTGATGTTGTTATTTCAGTAACAGCATTGCAGAATTTCCATGATGTGGGCAAAGGATTGGATGAGATGAAAAGAGTCGGGAAGAAAGACTGCGTCTTTGCATTGAGTTTTCTGAAGAGGTCTGGGAAAAAATGGGTTATTCTAAAGGAAATTAAGGAAAGGTTTGAAATAAAAGATGAGGTTGAGGAAGAGAAGGATATTATTTTGATTTGTAAATAAGTTGGTTAGTTATTCTTAAGTTTCAGATCAATTGGTTTTACTAAACTTTAATACTACCTTATTTGCGGGGAAACCCTAAATGGTTTCCAGCCCCAAGGGTCTTGTTCCTTGATCCCGCCAGCTAGGACCATTTCGCTTTGCTCAATGGTCCGAACTACTTAAGTAATTCGGACCACTCCGAGCGTAGCGAGGAAGCGATGAAAACCTTTGGTTTTCAGCGTGCCAAAAATCCTTTGGATTTTTGAGCATGGTCCTTGCTGTTGCGTGCGAGATGGGGTTCCAAAACTTGTTTTGGAACTAAGAAAACCGAAGGTTTTCTGTTCGTAACCAGCTCCGGTCGGTAACCTAAATGGTTTCCCCCGTCCCCTTCCTGCTTTGTTCTAGAGCTGGTGTGCAAATGAGCACTTGCCCAGCAAAGTATAGGAGGGGGATGGGGGGAACGGCGTTCCCCCACAAATATTGTTGTTTTATATTGCCTCAATCCTAAACTTTAGAAAATTACTCCTATTTGACATACTTAAATCCCATAAAATCCATCAAATCACCATCCTAAACCTTTAAATACCAACCCCCCCTAACCCCTTAATATGCCCAAAATACAGTTTTATCCGCTGGACGTGACTTATAAGGTCAAGGACAATAAGGCAGTCATATTTGTATTCGGCAGAGCGGCTGATGGCAAGACGATCTGCGTGATAGATGACAGTTTTCACCCCTATTTCTGGGTCTTGCTCAGGAAAGGCGAGAGCATAGAGAAGTTCAGGAAATATGCAGAAGGCCTAAGCGAGAAGAAGGATAATGACCTGCTCAAGGTCGAGAAGACAGAAGTTAAAGGCAAGAAGTTCCTCGGAGATGATGTTGAGGCAGTGAAGATCATAGTCAACCAGCCTGCAGCAGTAGTGCATTTCAGGGAGATGCTGGGGAAAAGGAAGGAAGTGAGCCATGTGCTTGAGGCGGACATCCAGTTCGCAAGAAGATACCTCATAGACAAGAAGATAACCCCTGCGCTGCTGCATGAGGTCGAAGGCGAAGAGACAATCGAAAGGGTGAAGTGCGATTACATAATCAAGGCTGCAAAGATAGAGCATGTCAGCGATGACACGCTAAAGCCAAAGACGCTGGCATTTGATATCGAGACCTACAATCCTGAAGGGAAGAACATACTCCCGGACAAATACCCCATTGTGATGGTCTCCCTTTATGGCGAGAGATTCAAGAAAGTCATCACATGGAAAAGATTCAAGACAAAGCATGATTACATCGAGTTTGTGGACGGCGAAGCCGACCTGATAAGGAGATTCAAGGAGGAAGTAGGGTCGTATAATCCTGATATACTTGTCGGATATTATTCTGATGGTTTCGATTTTCCCTACATGAAGACAAGGGCTGAAAAATACAAGATTGACCTTGACCTTGGTTGGGATCATTCCAGCATAAAGCTCGGAAGAGGCAGGAATGAGGCTGTTGAGATAACCGGGATGGTGCATGTCGACATATTCAGGTTCATAAAGTTCGTGATGGGCGGTTCTCTTGATACAGATTATTATGACCTGAGCTCTGTCGCCGAAGAATTGCTCGGGGACAAGAAGATAGAAGTCGAGCTGGATGGCCTCGCAGACGCATGGGACAACCATCATGAGAGGCTGGAGCCATACTGTGAATACAACCTGCATGATTCCCTGCTCGCATTCAAGCTATGCGATAAGGTCCTTCCGAACATCCTTGAGCTCGTGAAGGTAGTATCATTGCCGCTCTTCGACACTGTAAGGATGAGCTTCAGCCAGCTTGTCGAGTGGTACCTGCTCAAGGAAGCCCCTGGTTTCAATGTGCTGGCTCCTAACAGGCCGGAGCATGATTCCATAAAAGAGAGGATCGAAAAGAGATTCAAGGGGGCTTTTGTCTTCGAGCCTAAGCCCGGCATGTATAAGGACATAGCTGTCTTTGACTTCAGGAGCCTTTATCCCACAATAATAGCGTCCCATAACATAAGCCCTGCGACACTTAACGCAAAATGCCCTGAGAACGAGAGGGATTATGCGCCTGTCGAAGGCAAGAAGGTATGGTTCTGCAGGAACCCAAAGGAGTTCCTGCCAAGGATGATAAAGGAGCTGATAACGAGAAGGCTGAGGGTCAAGGAGATATTGAAATCCAAGAAGGACAAGATGCTAGAGGCGAGATCATACTCATTGAAGATACTGGCGAATGCCTTCTACGGCTACCTGGGATTCTATGCCTCAAGGTGGTATTCATTCGAATCCGCAGAGGCCGTGACAGCATGGGGCAGGTTCTACATACAGCAGGTGATAAAGAAGGCCCAGGACAACGGCTTCGAGGTCCTATATTCTGATACTGACAGCATATTCCTATCGCTCGAGGGCAAGAAGAGGGATGATGCGTTGAGATTCGTGGAAAAGATAAACATGGAGCTGCCTGAGCTCATGGAGCTTGAGTTCGAGGGTTTCTACCCGAGGGGGATTTTCGTCTCCGCAAAGGTTACCGGTTATGGGGCAAAGAAAAAATATGCCCTGTTGGCTGATGATGATTCGATAAAGATAAGAGGATTTGAGCTTGTCAGGAGGAATTGGAGCCTAATCGCGAAAGAAGTGCAGGAAAAAGTGATAAATATCATACTGAGGGAAGAAGACATCGACAAGGCGATGGATTATGTCAAGGAGGTAGTAAATGACCTCAGGAGCAATAAGATCGGGCTGAACAAGGTCATAATACACACGCAGCTGACAAAAGAGATAGATGCATACGAGCAGTATGGCCCTCATGTGGCTGTAGCTGACAGGATGAAGAAGCAGGGAATCCCTGTCGGCCCTGGAACAACGATAGAGTATGTGATAATCGCTGGCAAGGAGAAGATAAGGGACAGGGCAAGGCTTCCTGGAGAGGTCTCGCAGAAGGATTATGATCCTGATTATTACATCGACAACCAGGTCATACCTGGAGTCGAGAAGCTGTTTGAGGTCCTGGGAAGGGACATCGCAGAAGAGACAGAGTCAAAAGAGCAGAGCAAGCTGCAGAGTTTTTTTGCGAAAAAGAAGAAGTAAGGTGTGATGATGGAAAAAAAGAAGGCAAAAGGGAAAGGAGAAGGGATAAAGGCATTGATACTTGACCTGGACGACACCCTCTGGGACACTACTGGCCAGCTTGTGAAGAAAGGCCAGATAGCTGCGCTTGAAGAGATGGCAAAGCACGGATTGCCGATAAAAAAATCTGATGCAGCAAAAACTAGAGATATGCTAGTTAAGAGGTACGGCCAGCATGTCAACATAACGACAAAAGCTCTTGAGCATTTCGGGATGTACAAGGACAAGAAAAACAGGAAAAATGCAGAGAAGATAAGGCTTATCGGCCATCACAGATACCACACTGTAAGGATAGGGAAGATAAGGCCGTTCAAAGATACTGTTCCAACGCTGAAGAAGCTGAAGAAGGACGGCAGGATTCTTGTCCTCCTGAGCTATGGCGTTGCAAGACAGCAGAACAGCAAGATAAGAAAGCTGGGGATAAGGAGATATTTCGACAGGATTGTCCTTGACACCACTATAGGCAGATCGAACAAGCCCATGCATATAAAAGAGATAATCAGATGGCTAGGGAAGAGAGGGGTGCGCAAGGATGAGATCCTTCTTGTCGGAGACAGGCCAAACTCAGAGATAGAAGGCGGGAAAAGGCTGGGGTTGAAGACAGCCAGGATGATCCATGCCCACGGCAGATATTCAAGATTGAAGCCTCAGAACAGGTGGCAGAAGGCGGATTTCAGGATAAGAAGGATCAGCAATCTCTACGGGGTGTTGGATAGACTAGATAATCAGAGATAACAAGAACATCATCTATAGTATTTACCACTAACTTGTGCAGTTCCGGCTGAATGTATGGCATTTTTTGCACATTCTGAGCAGAATTTCGCAAACATTCAAATCTTCTTGCCTTATAATAACTCCCTAAATCAGAACGCGGGTCGTTAAAACCGCCTCTTCGAAATTCGCCGTATCTCTCTTCAAAAGCATCCATCATAATCCCAGCGCCACATCAGTAAGGTCTTCGTTCCAGCCGGCTTCCATAAGGGTCTCCTTTATCTCCTCAAGGTCCCTTGCCTTCAGCTTCTGCTTGTCTACATACTGCTGAAGCTTTTCCACGCTGCTGTTCGGAATATGCAGCTTGTGCATGACAAGCTCTATGACATGGGGCTTCCATCCTGCCTTGCTGAGCTTTTCGACGATCTCTTCCTGTTTCATGCCTTGCTTCTCCAGATTGCTGATATTGCTTATCAAGGTCTTTATGTTCTTCCTGAACTGTTCGCTCTGCTTCGGCTTATTGCTGAAAGGCCACATGCTGCACCCCTTTTGACGGGGAGATTGGTTTTTTATTTATAAAGATATCGCCTGAAACTGCTTTAATTCGGATGAGATAGTCATGTTCTTACAAAAAATTCAACAATATCTGCGGGGAAACCACAATGGTTTCCAGCCCCAGATGGTTACGCGCATCTGGAGCGCAAACGCAAGAGGGGCATTTGCTACGCAAAGCCCCTCGACGATTGATGAATTATTCGGACCATTGAGCGCAGCGAAATGGTCCTAGTTGTCGGTGTCAATGGACGAAACCACTGCTCTCGTCCCCTTCCTGCAGCGATGCTGGATAGGGGAGCGGTTGTAGCGATGCAAATAAAAGTTTTCTTCAAAAAAATCTTTTCTGCCCTGAAGATTTATCAGAAATTCCCCTTGCGCACGCTATTCCCTGCATTCCGGCTGCGATTATCCCCTGGCTGAGCCCTGCGCCATCACCGACGGCATATAGGCCCGGCCTTCTTGTCTCAAAATGCCTGTCAACATCGGCCTTCCTCATCCACCATTCAAAGAAAGGTGCAAAAACCAGATTTTTCCTGTCAGCAAAGCCAGGCAGCACAAGATCGATCCTCTGGATGAATTTTGAGAACCTGTCAGCGAACCATGCAGAATAGAGCTTGCTCAGATCCCCGCATCTGCAGTCATTCAATGTAGGTTTTAGCGCAATGTCTTCGAGCGCAGAAGGGTTTGTTTCAGAAAAATCAGACAGATCCCCTACTGTCTGCACAACCGGCCTTCCCTTGCCGAAAGAGTTTACCAGCTGTATGAATCCACTGCTGAATGTGAAGGGAGTTATATAAGGAGGAAGATTAAGCCTCATGACAACATTGACAGATGAATTCCCAGATTCTGCGTTTTCCAGGTAATTCCCCTCAACAAGTTTCATGCCGCCATAGTCAGCGATAGTAACCCTTCCTTTGTCAGAGAAACAGTGTGTTTTTATGTAATCGCCGTTTTCAAATTCCATGCTTATCCGTGGATTATCTGTTATCTCGGAGAGTTTAAGAGTTATATCTCTTGGCATCTCAAGCCTCACTCCCTGGAGTAAAGGGTTATTTTCTAGGGGAATGCCAAGTTTCCTGCATTGCATGTCAAACCAGTTGGAGCCGATTTTTCCAGGCGCAACAACAAGATAATCACAAGAAAGCTCATCGCTGCCTGTGCTGACAGCATATCTATCGTTAGAGGAGATGCCCATTGCCTTGGTATCAAATAAGAATCTCACACCTTTCTGATGGAGATATCTCTCAATGGCTTCAACACTTTTCACCCTACTCTGAAGGCCCATCCTTACAACATCATAGTATTTGAAACCAAGGCCTATATCATTAAACGCATTGACACATGAAGATATATTCTTTTTGTCGGGCTCGGCTGGACGAATCGGCTCTGAATCCATGGAAAGCATGTCAGTGACCCTTCTCATCATTTCCTTGGTTTCTGATTCATCATAAAACCTTGATATGTCACCCCCGATCTTGGGATCAAGGCAGAGTTTTCCGTCAGAATAAAGTCCGGCCCCTCCCGAGCCATGGGTTATGTTGCATGTCCTGTGGTCTATGCAGAGGTTTTCCACAGAGGCGCATTTCCTTTCATCTATTGACTGCCCTTCGTCCATCACAAGGATAGATAGATTGCTGATTGAAGAAAGTTCAAAAGCTGCTGCAAGTCCTGCCGGACCTGCGCCTATAATTATAACATCATAATGCTCCCCCATGGGTCTGAGAATATAATACTTGGATATAAAGGTTACTATCGGCCAATAGTTTAATGTAGGTGGTTGGCGGCTTAGTTGAGCAAAGCAAAGAAGAGGGCATGAGCCATATAGGTTAGTTGTGTGGTGGAGGCGAATGGATTGAGGTTTAGGGTGCAAAAGGCATGGAAACAAAACATACAAAATATAAGAATCCAAATCCAAAAATAATCATGATGGGCCCGGCCGGACTTCCGCTGCTCAAGGCCTGATGTTCTCAAGCATATTCGAACCGGCGACCTACACCTTTCATAACAAAACATGATCTGCTTGTAAGGGTGTTGTCATAGCCGCTAGACCACGAGCCCTATGATAATAAACGGGCTCAGAGGGACTTTCGAAGCGGCGCTTCCTACTGCCGCAAGCGCCAGCTATTTGAACCCTCGACCTTTCGGTCACTCCGTGCTTTAAGAGCCGAGCGCTCTACCAGACTGAGCTATGAGCCCGTAACCTTGGAAAACAAGTTGGGTTTTTATAAAGATTTCGGAAAAGAAGGCCTGTCGTGGGGCTAAAACGGAGTTTTACGCCCCACTTGAGTTTGTGTATGACTTGAAAATCACGTTTACGGATTTTCAAGGCCTGAAAATGGCAAAGCCATTTTCAGTAAATGAGCGTAACCATTTCTGACCGCCATGAGCCCGTAGGAAGGCGTTAAAAGGAGTTCATTTAAAAAAGTTTTGTTAAGATAAAGCTATCATGACGGCCCCGGCAAGCATGAAAAGGGCAGCAAAAAACCTCTGTTTCGCGCCCTTCTCCCTGAACAGGAAATGGCCGTAAAGCGTGCTGAAGACGATGGAAATTCGTTTTATGGCAATGACATAGGATGCAAGTGTCATTGTGTAGGCTATGTTTATGCATATGTCCATGACGGCAAGCACAAGGCCGGCGATAAGCAGCATTTTCCAGCTGCTTTTGAACATGACCAGCTTGTTCTTTGACTTGAAAGAGGAGATTGCCATGAATGACGCTGAAAGCACAAGGGATTTTGCGGCCAATGAGGAGGTAGTATCTGAGTTCAAGACCGCGAGTTTATCGAAGTTGAGCGCAATGCTGAATATGAAGGCGACAATGAAGAGATAGAGCGCGCCCCTGTTCCCTAAAAGGTGCTTGAATGTCGCTAAAATCCCTTTCTTGTCCTTCCTGAACCCAAGGATGTATGAACCGAAGACTATGAGAAAAATGCCTGCTATACCCATATAGCTTGGGAATTCCCCCAGGATGAGGTATGATGTCAGGATAAGGAATAGAGGGGTGAACGAGATCAAAGGTATACATAACGAGATATCGGTCGTTTTCAGCGCAGAAAGATAAAGGATGATCGCGATTATGTTAAGTGCGCTTGTGATGAGTATTGCGATGAAGAAAGTCGCATTGAAATCAGGCAGGCCTCTTGCGAGTGAGATAATCAGGGTGGCCAAGAATGTGAAGAAGAAAACGCACGCAGGAACAAAATAGATGTCAAGCTTCTGCACGAGCTTCTTGTTCAGCATGTAGTATGTTGAATCCAGGAATGCTCCGATTGATGCGAATATGACCCATATCATCTTTTCACTGCTTTAACCGCTTCATTTTTTCGCTGCTGTCCTTCCTTTCCCGCCCGCCTTGTAAGGTGAGAAATGCCCTTTTGCCTTCTGTGAGGACCTGCTGTCAGGTGTTGTATCGATGTCCACAGACTCATCATAGCCGCAGTCAGTGCAGCGGATGCATTCCACACCCATATATCTGAAAAGGCTCACTTTCTCTGAGCCGCATTTGGGACAGGTTCTCATCTAGATCATCTTCTTCCCTTTCTCATCGATTATATGTATGACGTTCACAGGGCAGGCCTTGGCAGCATCCATATTGCACTGGAAATCCTTGTCATCGATGCTTGTTTTTTTGGGCTTTGATTTTCCATCATCCTTCATCTCCCAATTCTTCCCGCACGTCGAAACACAGGCTCCGCAGCCTATGCAGCCGTCCCTGTCATGCTCTATCTTGTATTTTGCCATGGAATCACCTCATTCTTTGATTTATTCGAAGCATGAATCGTTTCAATAATCTATCCCTTTCTCGCCTGTAAGCTTCTTCGGACCCTTTATCATGTTTATCTCATTCACATAATCGGCCCTGACCATGAGCTTGGGTGTTGCGTACCTGCCGGTCATATAGACATGCACTTCAAGGGGGATCTCATCAAGGAATTGTAGGACCTCATCTTCATTGAGTATGTCAGCAGCGACTGCAAGGTTTATCTCGTCCAGGAAAAGTATGAAAGGCTTCTTCTTTGCGGCTTTCTTCGCGAACTCGAAGCCTTCCTTTGCGAGCTTCCTGTCCTCTTCGCTCGTGTTCGCAAGGTTCACCCACCCTTTCCTGCCGAACTGGTGGATCTCGTAATTCCTGCCAAGAAGATCCTTTATCTTGTATTCCCCTATCTCATCCTTCCTGCCTTTCATGAACTGGATGATTATTACCTTATAGCCGTGGCCTATGGCCCTCATGGAAGCTCCGAGTGCAGAAGTGGTCTTTCCCCAGCCCTGGCCTGTCCAGAGGTATATGGGAGCTTTTTTCGGCATTATTCACCTTCTTTTTGTGTGACTCAGTAATTAGTAGAGAGTTTATTAATATTTCGAGCCTATTTCGCTTCCAGCACCTTGATTATATGATACCCGAACTGCGTCTTCACGATGCCTGAGATCTTCCCTGGCTGCGTC
>PCXZ01000014.1 GCA_002762985.1 Candidatus Woesearchaeota archaeon CG10_big_fil_rev_8_21_14_0_10_44_13
TACGTACATATTATCACCTCTGAGAACTGAGAAGCAGCACTGATATATAAAACTTACGATAATTAAAGTCTTATGCTATAATAAGACATTTTTTAAAGACAGGATACAAGGATTCTTTCCTGATATCATTCTCTGCAAACTTTGTGACAGTCCTTCTTGGGTTTGCGCTCTTTTTCCTTCTTTTATTCTCATGAACCGCCATCTTTAAAAACCCTGCATCTATTTTGTATCTCATGTACATCCCGAAGCGCTACGGCCAGTCCAAATCAAACAGATGCCCTTTCTGCGGCACTGAAGCTGTGTTCAAGAATTCCCAGGGCATCCCTGTCTGCAGGAAACACAAGGAATCCAGCCTTGACGATCTCAAATGCCTCTGCGGCTCTACTCTTGAGCTGAAGGACGGGAAATTCGGGCCTTATTTCAGCTGCATGAGATGCGGGAATGTGAACTTCAGGAGGGCCATGGAGATAAACCAGGAGAGGATAGCAAGCAAGACAAAAAGCATGAATGCCGCTGTGGAAAAAACCAAGCCTAAAGCATTCGATGCAAAGAACCCGCCGAAAGAGATCACAGTGAGGTCTGATGAATTGGATTTCATGTACGAATGAGGGCATAATACTCTTCTTATTTGGTTAGGTTAATGATCCTGCCCCAAAGTCCGCTTTTCCCTGACTTCTTCCTTTCGAGCTCGCTTTTTATCCTTTCAAACTTTTTTTTGGTTGATTTATACTCTTCCCTTTCATGCTTGCCGAGTTCCTTCTCGAGAATATGTATCTCATCTTCGGATAGGGCATATTTTTTTACAGCATTATGGGGCCGGCTTATTTCCACTTCCACCTTGTATCCTTCACTAGTCTGTATGCATGCTATCCTCTCCAGATTGCCGTAAAACAGGTCAGTTATGACGGCCGAAGGATTGAATTCATATCGTTCATTATCATCCATATTCCCCTATTTTTTTACTTTATTATAAATTTTTTCCTAGTCCGCCCAATCCTTTTTCACCCCCAAACACAGACGAATCCGACGATAATGCTTTTTATCTTCAACAAAATATATAAACGAAAACAAAACCCCTTCCGACAGGAAAAGGGCTTGGGGAAAATGGACAATTATACAGACATCTCAACAGAGCTTTGCGGGATGAAGCTATTGAACCCCACTGTCCTCGCTTCAGGAATTCTCGGAGTTTCCGGCTCATCATTGGCGAATGTGGCAAGGAACGGCGCAGGAGCCGTGACTACAAAATCAATCGGCATTGAGCAGAGGAAAGGCCATCCAGGCCCGGTCATCATAACCTACGATCAGGGCATGGTGAATGCAGTCGGTCTTTCTACTTCAGGCATAAAAGAAAGCCTCGCTGAGATCGAGTACGCAAAGAAGCACGCCGGCGTCCCGATAATAGCATCAGTATTCGCATCGACAGTGAAGGAATTCGGCATAGTCGCGAAAGAGATATCAAGATCGAATCCTGACCTGATCGAAGTCAACATCTCATGCCCCAATGTAGAGGCGGAGTTCGGCAGGCCTTTCGGTACAGACCCGAAGATCTCTGCTGACGTGACAAAGATTGTGAAGAAGAATACCAGGATCCCAGTCATAGTCAAGCTCAGTCCGAATGTAGGCAGCATAGCGCAGATCGCGAAAGCAGTCGTGAAGGCAGGAGCAGACGGCATAACCGCAATAAATACCGCCGGTCCGGGCATGGTGATAAGCATCGAGACAGCAAGACCCATCCTATCGAACAAGGCGGGCGGAGTCTCAGGGCCGGCGATAAAACCCATTGCAGTGAGATGCGTCTATGACATCTATGCTGCATTGAAGGAGATGAAAAAAGAGGATAAGATACCTATAATAGGCACGGGCGGAGTTACCTATGGCAATGATGCAGTTGAGATGTTCATGGCAGGGGCCTCTGCAGTGGGTATAGGCACAGGAGTCTATATCAGGGGCATCGACGTTTTCAGGAAGGTCAGTTATGAGGTGAAAGAATTCATGGGCAAAGAGAATTACGGCAGCATAGCGAGCATGAGGGGCATTGCACATGACTGAACAGCCGAAAATCCACTCGATCAAGAGAGTGATCGATGAAGCTAAAGATGCAAGGACTTTTGTATTCTATGGACAGCTGGATTCATCACCCGGCCAGTTCGTCAATGTATGGATTCCCGGAGTTGACGAAAAGCCATACTCAATAAGCTATCAGGATGATGAGAAGTTCGCGATAACATGCTTTGCAGTGGGAAATTTCTCAAAAAGTTTCAATGGGATGAAAGAAGGGGATAAGATAGGTATAAGGGGCCCTTACGGGACGAGATTCACTACATCAGGGATAAGGAATGCGGTCCTTGTCGGAGGGGGATGCGGCACAGCGCCCCTGGCTTTCCTTGCGAATGAGCTGAGGAAAAGGAAGGTGAATGTCGATTTCATAATGGGTGCGAGGAGCAATGAATTCCTAATGTATCATGAGAGGATGGTATCTGCAGGAGTCAATGTTCATATCGCGACAGATGACGGCTCTGCCGGCTTCAAGGGATTCTCGACAGAGCTTCTTGACAGGCTGCTCGCGGGAAAGGCCAAGGATGCGGATATGATATACGCCTGCGGACCTGAGATAATGATGAAGAAGGTCATCGACATAGCCGACAGGCACGGCAGGAGATGCGAGCTGAGCCTTGAGAGGTACATGAAATGCGGCTTCGGGATATGCGGCCAGTGCTGCGTCGATAATCTTGGCATAAGGGTGTGCAAGGAAGGCCCTGTCATGGGCAAGGAAATCGTGAAGCATATCTTCGAGTTCAACAAGTACAAGCGCGATTCTTCAGGCAAGAAGGTGCCGTTCTATGGATCTTGCAATTAAGGATGCAAAGCTGCTCAGCAGGGGAGAAGAGGTGATAAGGAACATCTATATCCTCAATGGGAAGATAAATAAGATAACGGACAGGCGCATAAGATCGAAAAAGATGATTGACGCAAAGGAAAACTTCGTCATCCCAGGAGCGATAGACCCCCATGTCCATTTCAGGGAGCCGGGCCTCACATACAAGGAAGATTTCTGCACAGGAAGCATGGCCGCAGCAGCAGGAGGCATCACGACTGTATTCGACATGCCGAACACAGTCCCTCCCACACTTACTTATTTCGATATCGAGGAAAAAAGGTTCCTTGCGAAAAAAAGCATAGTCAATTATGGTTTCTATATCGGGGCGTCAAAGGACAATATCGGGGAGATAAAGAAGGCGAATCATGACGCCAATCTGCCTATCCCTGGGACAAAACTGTTCATGAACCTTTCAACAGGCAAGATGATGATGGAGGACAGGGATATCATAAGGCAGGTCTTCAGGAATTCAAAGCTTGTTGCAGTGCACGCAGAGGGGCCCAAGGTAGAAGAAGCGATACAATATGCGATAAAGACAGGGACAAAGCTGTATCTTTGCCATATATCCGCTGCTGATGAGATCGAAACGATAAAAAGGTATAGGGACGAGAGCGAATGGGTCGCAAGGAACGTCTTTGTCGAGGTCACACCCCATCATCTCTTCCTCACAGAGAAGGATCATCATGAGCAGGGCGCTTTCGCAAAGATGATACCCAGCCTGAAGACAAAAAAGGACCAGGCGGCTTTGTGGAATGCAATAGCAGACGGGACTGTCGACACAATCGGGACAGACCATGCTCCGCATACGATAGAGGAGAAAAAAGCGAAGGAAAACCCGCCAGGGGGCATCCCAGGGGAAGAGACTATGCTCCCCTTAATGCTTGATGCGATGAACAGGGGCAGATTGACCATGGAGAGGATTGTCGAGATGACTTCAAAGAATCCTGCAAGGATATTCTGTATGAGGAATAAGGGCAGGATTGCAGAAGGTTGTGATGCGGATCTCACGATCATAGACATGAATATGTTCGGCGAAGTTAGGAACGGTGATTTGAGGACAAGATGCAATTGGAGCCCGTTCAATGGCTGGAAGCTGAAGGGATGGCCTGTTGTGACGATCGTGAACGGCAGAGTTGTGTTTGACCATGGAAAGATTTATAAAAATCAGGGTAAAGAAGTGGTGTTTAGGGGGCGAACGGATGGAAGAGCTGATTAAGTCTTATCTGGCCGCAGCAGAGGCAGGCGATGAAAAACAGAGAGATGCTGTAGTAAAGGCGGCTTTAGAAAAGATAGCGCAAGGAACACAAAAACAGGACCTCACTCCATTGATAAGCATAGTTTCTACAGAGGCTCTAGAAGAGTTATCATTGCAGGGAATGCTAAATCTGTGCCGCACCCGCACCCCGATAGGGGAGTTTGCTAATGCGATTGTCCGCTATGTGGCAGAATTTGACATAAAAAACATTCAACTAAAAAAATGCTTTGAAGGTATTTCCAAAGCCTTGAGATATTATAAAGCTGCCCGTGACCTTAATCCAGAAGACCCTTCCCTCTCAGATGATTATATTGGTGCGCTTATAAATCTAAAGTGGTATGCCGAAGAGAAAGATAAAAAGCCCCTTGAGGTAATAAGACAGATAGAAGATAACATAGCACAGGCGCGAAAATACCACCGGGAAAAATTCAATGTTGATTACCAACCCAACTCTTTTTTAACATAAAAAAACAAAAAAGGTGATAAGATGGAAGATACACAAAAAGAGGCCGCAAGGATACTCCTCAAAATAAAAGCAGTGACTTTGAATACAGTTGCACCCTACAAATATGCATCAGGGATGCTTAGCCCGATATATGTTGACTGCAGGATGCTGAACTCTTTCCCTCTGGAAAGAAAGAGAGTCGTTGATTCGCTGATGAATTACATAAACTATTTCTTCAGGGAAGAGATTGATATCATGGTTGGAAGCGGCCATTCAGGCATTTCATTGACCGCGTACTTTTCCCAAAGGGCAAAAATACCCATGGCTTATGTGAGGCCTTCAAAAAAAGGGCATGGGAAAGAGAACCAGATTGAAGGGATAGTGAAGGACAATGCGTCTGTCCTTATCGTTTCGGACATAATCGGCACTGAAGAGCACATACCAAGCACAATCAGGGCATTGAAGGAGAAGGGCTGTGTGATAAAAGGGGTCATCAGCATATTTGATCTGGGTTTGGGGATTGTTGATGAATTCTTAAAAAAAGAAGGAATAAAACTATTTGCCCTCACAAACATCCACACGTTGCTGGAAGTTGCAGCTGAGGAGAGATATATCTCGCAGGCGGAATTGAAAGAGATGGAAAACTGGCTGGCGAATGTAGGGGAGTGGGGCGCATCAAGAAAAGAGGCGATAATGGAGCATACAGAAAACATAAAAATGGAGGCTGCAAAAATCCTTTTGGATATAAAGGCAGTGACCCTTAATCTGGAAAAGCCTTACAGGTATACTTCCGGCATCCTAAGCCCCATATATTGTGACAACAGGCTTCTGATGTCATACCCTGAAAAGCTGGATAAGATGATTGATTACATGCTTAATCTGATAATAACCCATATAGGAATCAACAACATTGATGTGATCGGAGGCACGTCCACTGCAGGAATACCCTATGCAGCAATCCTTTCCGAGAGGCTGAACCTGCCGATGATATACCTGAAGAAAGACAAGGAAGAGCACGGGAAATACAACAAGATTGAAGGCGTGCTGAAAAACAACCAGAGGGTCCTTATTGTCGAAGACCTTATAAGCACCGGCGGAAGCTCTTTTGCTGCTGTTGAGACAGTGAGAGAAGCAGGTGGAATAGTCAATGAATGCATCGCCATATTCACTTATGAGCTTGAGAAGGCAGGCAGCGTTTTTTCAGAAGGAAAATGCAGCCTCCACACCCTGACAAACTTCCTAGTACTGATGAAGGTTGCAGAGAAGGAAAGGTATGTGACCCAGGCCGAGAAGGAAAAGGCATTAGAATGGAACAAAGACACAGCAGGATGGGCAAAAAAGATGGGGTATGAGTGAAGCATAACCAAAAATTCCATTAGCTGCTAAAAAAAACCAACCAAAACAGGTGAAAAACATGGAACTCGAAGCTAAAGACAGGTTAGTATTGCCGCTGGATGTAGCGGATATTGACGAGGCGAATGAGATAATCTCCAGCCTCAAAGAGGGGGTAGGCGTTTTCAAGGTGAATTCGCTTTTTACGCACTGCGGCTGCGATATCGTCGAAGCAATCCAGAATGCGAACTGCAAGGTCTTTCTCGACCTGAAATTCCACGACATCCCTAACACAGTGGCGAATTACTCAAGGATAGCAGCAAGGATGGGAGTTTATATGTTCAATGTCCACTGCTCTGGGGGCCTCGAGATGATGAAGGCGGCTGCCGATGCCTCAAGGGACGAATCAGAGAAGCTGGGTTTTGAAAAGCCCCTTGTCCTCGGTGTGACAATACTCACGAGCATAGACCAGAAATCATTGAATGATGACCTGAGGATCAACGGCACAGTCGTCGAACAGGTCGTGCATCTCGCGAAATTGGCGAAAAAAGCAGGGCTGGACGGTGTTGTAGCTTCTCCGCATGAGATAGAGGCGATAAAGAAGGCATGCGGCAAGGATTTTGTCGTTCTTACTCCAGGCATAAGGCCGAAGTGGAGCCTTGGGGCAAAGGATGACCAGAAAAGGATAATGACGCCTGCTGATGCAATCAAGAAAGGCTCGGATTTCATTGTGATAGGAAGGCCGATACTCGAGGCTAAGGACAGGAAAGATGCAGCGAAGAAAGTGCTGGATGAGAGGAGATGATTGTCTTATTTTTGATGTTGAGATTTATCTTTTTTGCAACACCATCATCATAACATTCGCCTCCATAGCACAACCCATCGATACGGCTCATGCCCGTACAGTGTTCTTGGCCATTGACACCGCCATTAAGGACCACGTCCTCACTTCGTTCGGAGTGGTCCGAATAAGTCAAGTTATTCGGACCATTGAGCGCAGCGAAATGGTCCTTGCTGTTACTTTCGAGATGGGGTTCCAAAACTTGTTTTGGAACTAAGAAAACTGAAGGTTTTCTGTTCGTAACCATCTCTGGCTCACGGCCGCTTCTTTGTTTTGCAAAACTGATCTCTTTCCCAACACAACTGAGCACTAGCCCAGTTGCGTTGCAGGAGGGGGTCGGGGGGGACCAAGGTCCCCCCGCAGATAATGATGATTTGATATAACCTGAATAAAAACGAGAATATGTTATTTGTTCAGAAGCACAATAAATACACTTAAATCACAAAAACATTCAAACAAAACTTCTTCCTTCAATCCTTTCAGCGACAGCCAGGGCAGAGTTCTCAGCATCCCTCAACGCATTCGCGAATGTTATTATCAACAGGTCATTCTCATTGAACTTAAACTTGTCCTCAAGATATTCAAAAGAATAGCCTGCATCATGGTCCATCACAAGGCCTTTTCCCATCTCATATCTCAGGATGATCGCGCCTTCTGCGCCGTTCTTCACAGCAGTGTCCCTCAGGGTGTAGTCTGTCTTCAATCTCCTGCCTGAACTGTAAAGCACAGCAACCCTCTTGTATTCCCTGTAGATGTGCAGCTTGACCTCGACAGGGGGTATTATCCTCTCGAATATGTTTTTCCGCAGGGCAATGCCTTTCTCTGTGAAGACGTGGCCCTTGTTCGTGGACCTGATAAGGCCTTTCTTTTTCAGGATCCCGAGGATTGTCCTTACAGTGCCCTCACCCAGGTCAAGCCTTGCGCATAGCTCCTGCCTTCCCTCTCTTCCTTCGAGGTATAGCAAGGCCCTCACGACATCAAGGTCATTGAAATTTGGTTTATTGCCTACCATGATATATACCAAAACTTTATATACTATTTATATTTTTCTGTTGGATATCATATCCAACAAAAAAAGAGAGGGTTGGGGAATAAGGGGTAAAAGAGGAATATGGTCGTTTTAAGCCTTGAGCATGGTGTAAATAATTTTTTAGCAGAGAATGGTTCTGGGGCTGCCGCAGAAAGCTTTACAGAGAGCCCTGAGGAATTCTTTGATCTTGAGGGCAACATCAAGATAACTGACGACCCTGATGGCCCAGGGGATAAAGAAACTAAGATCAACAAGGCCGGAGGGGTTTTTCCTGGCAAGGAAAAAGGAAGGGAAGAGAAGGAAGATGGTGATGTCATAAAAGACATAGCAGACCTCGTAAACAAGAGATTCCTTGCGAAAGACGGATCCATACAACAAAAAAAATCAAAATCTAAACGACCAGGCAGGCAATCAGGCAATATAAGATACAAGGAAGACCCTTCTTCAGAGCCTAATCCTGATTACAAGAGGATAGACGAGCTTTTCTCCTATCTCGGGAAATTACAGACAGCAACGAACATCTACCGCGATCATTTCATAGAATACGAGGAGAAGAAGAAACAGGAAGAGGCTGTCTATGTCCAGACAAAGCCCCAGGACCTCGACTTCAATGAGTTCGAGAGCATAATCAGGACGAAAAAGATGAATGATCTTATGAGCGGCGGCACAAGCGGAGGCGTGACAGCCAACACAAACCCCGTTACAGGAGGGTATTTCGGCTTTGAGGTCATCGGTGCGACGACACAGGAAAAATGGGCCACATTGGGGGTATTCACATATTATAAGGTGCTCGCAATGCTGAGGTATTCATTAAGCCTTACGTGAAAATTACACTGAAAATCTGCTTTCTCGAATTTTCATGACATGAAAAATCAGATGTTAAGATTTACCCTCTAATAAAGCCGATTATATATTAACCCCTACAAAATAGCAAAAACTTTATATATTCTACCCTATTTACCCCCTTATCAGCGTATAAGGGTGGTTAAAATCAGGATAAAAACAAGCTTTTTGGGCATATATGCTATTCTTTTAATTTTTGCACTAGCAGCAAGCACAGCAGCACAGCTAAGCATAGATGATGTGGATTTCAGCTCACCAGGCAAGAGCAATGAAGTGAAGCCTAATGAGCCTGCTGAGGTCACATTCGACATCAATAATGAGTTTGAAGAGACCAAGATAGAGAACATAAAGGTGACAGTCTACTTCGAGAGGAACGGCAAGAAGCTGAAGGATGACTCCGGCGATGATATCAAATTCAAGCCTGATACGATAGATTATATCAAGGCAGGAAAATCTGAGGGAATGGAGTTCGCTTTCAATATGCCTTTCGACATTAATGGCGATGAGGAATACACTGTCGTGATAGAGGCTGAAGGAAGGAACGCAAGCAAAACAAGCCAGGAATTCACAGCAAAGGACACTTCAGAGACATTCACTACGATGAAAGACAGGCATGACCTTCTCTTCAACAAGCTGGATATAACCCCGAAGACAATAGTCTGCGACAGGAGCATCACCGTGCATTATGACATAGTCAATATAGGGGAGATTGACGAGCAGGGCAACCTCACCATAATCAATGGGCCTATGGGCATAGATTTCAACGAGAACTTCGACCTTGATTCGAATTATGATGAAGAGGATAGCAGGCTGGAGAACACCCAGACTTTCCCTCTGAAATCAGGCGTTCCCGCAGGAAATTATGCATTCACATTGACTCTGAATTATAATAATGGCCTGAAGACGAAGTTCAACACGACACAGATAACAGTCCAGGACTGCTCAGGACAGCAGACCGGTACGCAAACAGGCACACAGACAGGGACAGACACAGGCCAGAATGTCGATGTGCAGTACACACAGCCTACTCAGCCTGCAACAACCTATTACTCAGCAAACCCTCCTAAGAAAGAGGAAGGCATAAGCCAGACGACAATAATAATCATCGCTGGCGTAGTGATACTGGCATTGTTCATACTTGTGATAGCGCTTGTGATGGGCAGAAGGCATTGATTTTTTTATTAATCGCAGCCGGGAATTCTGCGCGGTCGGAGCGATTAGCGAAGACCCGCAGTTGAAAGGCTGCCGCAGTTTTTATATTCT
>PCXZ01000022.1 GCA_002762985.1 Candidatus Woesearchaeota archaeon CG10_big_fil_rev_8_21_14_0_10_44_13
CGATACAGGAACTTGAAAAGCAGTTGAGAATAGCATTCAGAAAGAAGGATTTGCTACCAAAAATAAACGGATATTAATGTCTTATGCTATAATATCAATATTATAAGGTGGCGAGGTGACTATTAAAGAAACTGATTCATCATCAACTTCTTTCATTTCCTCAGAACTTTTGCAATAAAGAATATTAGTTTTCATTTCCCACCTTTTTCTTTCATAAATTGTGTAAATATGTCCAAATAATACAAGGTATTTAAATCTTACGCCCCCTTGTCCAGTGTCTTGTGAATTCTTCCGAAAAAACCGAAAATAATCTAATAAATATGGTCAAATCTCAGCCTTTTTCCCCTTTTCTACTATCTTTACATTCTCATGTACTTCTTTAAACCCTTCCGCTTTTTCCGTATGTATAGGAATCAGTATCTTAGGTTTTATCTTTTTTATGGCATCAAAGAGATCATCCTTGCACGCATGCCCAGAGCAATGCGCCTTATGGAACGTTATCCCAAAGTGTTTCATCCAATTCTCCCATATCTGCCTTTGCTCTTCATTGTCCTCTCCTTCAAGGAAATGCTCGGACATAGAATAGATAAAGTCAGCGTCTTTAGGCTGCAAATAGACTAATTCCATAAGCCTGTAAAAGCCCATGTGCATGAGGTATTTCTTGGGGTTTTTTGAGATTTCCTCATAGTTTATCATATTCTTCATGTAAGGCCTTTCCCAAGGTGTATAATCCTTCTCGCAGAATGTGCATGATTTTGAGATCCTAAAATATATCTTTATATTCTTATCACTCAAAACATCAGGCAGAATCTTAATCTTATCTCTCATATTGTCAATGATATACGCTAACCTCGTGTCAATGACTATGATTCTTTTTGCTTTCACAGCAGCTTTATAGAAAGACATAAACCTATCAGCATTAAGCATTGAGAAATAGGTTAAAACTAATCCTTTTGACTTTGAGGTTATATCGTAGACCTTATCCTCAACCTCTTTCTCCGTGTAATTATGCTCAACATCAGAACTCATCCTTGTGCCCTCACACAGCATGATATAAGGCTTGCATTTAGCTGCTTTTTTGATGAAATCCTGTGTCATATCGCTTCTAGGCCCATGCATCCTGAAATCGCCCGTATAGACTATTGGGCCTTTTGAGGTATGTATGATAAACCCATAAGCGGCAGGAACAGAATGCTCCACATGGATAGGCTCAATGACCAAATGCTTTATTTTTATCTTATCGCCTGTCTTGAACAGGTTTATCTTGTTATGCTCGCCGATATTGTAAAGCTGAGGATATAGTTTGTGATAGGTTTCAATGAGCCTATGAGTGCCATGTCCCATATAGATAGGGATGTCCTCATCAATGAACTCAAGATGGCCAACATGATCTGAATGCAAATGTGAGATAAATATAGCATCAATATCGGGCTTCTGGTATTTCAGTTCTGTCAATTGAAGCATCTTCTTGCTATAAAGTTTAGGCAATTTAGGTATAAGATTGAACTCAAAATAGACCTCAAGGCCATTGGCAGCTCTGGGAGCAAGATATTCATAGAAGAAATCTTCGCCAAAACCGAAAGATTCGCCGAAATCAAGGTATATTCTTGCGCCTTTGTCCTCTAATAAAATCTTGTTGCCGCCGATTTCACCAGCTCCGCCGTAAAATGTTAGGGAGGTCATTGTTCCAATCTCATTCTTATTAAATCTAGAGCAGACTCTAAACGTATTGCATTCTTGATTTTTTCTTGATCATCTTGTATAAATTTTATGTGTTCATTAGGTTTATCTTTGTATTCTTGGGGTATTGTATCAGGGAGGAGATAAATATAGAATATCAAAACATCTTTTCCTAACTTCGTTAGATCATCAATTCTTTTCTTTTCACCTTCTGAAACTTTGTTCGATACAAAACATAATTTTATTTCTATTACTGCGATAAGTTCATCATTTTTTATTATCGCAATATCTGGTTTTAACTTTAAAGAATCTGATTCTGAAGATGTGAGCATAGAACGTTTAAGCGCCAAATCATGAGAGACTTTAAATTTATTGCCATTTTTATCTTGCCACTCAAAAGTATAATTCTCTTCTCCTTCCTTCTGTCCTTCAACCGCTTTTTCTTTTAATTCTCCTTCTTTTATTCTAAGTTTTTCTTTAAAATATTTCAAAACATATCTAAATAGGATATATTCTGGAATTCCTGTAAAACCAGAAGAAGTGCTTACTTTTTTTCTTAATGAGACAGCAAGATTATCGTAATAAAATGTTTTAAGATCGTTTATATTTAAATCGCCAAAGGATGTAACTAATTCATCTAACTGGTCCGTAAGCGTTTTAGCAAGGTTTTCATATTTTGTATCCATCATATTCCCCTCTCCCATCTCACAGCCTCGCTATTTTCCCTGCATCCGTCAATTTATAATCATCATCAATGAATCCAGTATCTTTCAGCTCCTTTGCTGTCTTGAATATCGTCGCCCTTGATATCTTGGTGGAAACGGTCATCTTTTTGACATCAAACTCCATCTTCTCCAAGTATTCCAAAACCTTCATTTGCGTGTTTGAAAGATTGAATGAAAGCTTAGGGAGTATTATGGCTTTCTTCTCCTCTTTGGTCAGGTAGACAATCTTATCGATCCTGCTGCTCCTGGCATAGCCGGCAAACATCAGGCCGAGCGATTTGGTCTTTCTTGCGGCTGAGATATTTAGGTGTATTGTTTCATCCTTGTCGATCTTATCGATTATGCTGACAACATCCCTGGCAACTTCGACAATGTCATATACCTCAGTCTTGTGTATATCAATCTGGACGTATATCCCCAGAGCTTCCTTGACCTTCTTTATAGCCTCTTCCTGCTCTTTTAAGGGTGGTTTATCGACAAGAAGCACCAGCCTGTCTGCCCCAAACTTTGTAACTCCGGCTATTACAGGCTCGTAAGAAAACAATGTTGCTATTATTGTGACACCCATATCTGAAGGTAGCCTAAGCTAATATAAAAAGCTATTTATCATAAAGATTAGTCTTATAGGAATAAGACTTGTCTTACATGGGGTTATAATATATAAGCAAGAGGAGTTATATGTCCTAAGGGTGATCAAAATGTGCGGCGTACATCCATGTCAGGAATTCATTGTAAGTAAAAGGCTACAAAACAGCACGAAAGGAGAGAAATCATGGCATTAAAGAAACGCAAGCGTAAATGTGAGTGCTATAGCATAGAATTGCCGCTTACAAAAAAAGAGTATAAACAAATCAAGAAGTTTTGTGAAAAAAAGTTTGGGATTTTCAGGTCAAGAAAGCTAAGGAGCTACAAGCCAAAAAAATATTTCAGATATGATGTTTGATAAAATAAGATATAACAAAAAACTAAACTAAAGCAATAAGGTGAGAAGATGAAAGAAATCTCTGATTTCATAAAAAACAAAATAAAAGGAAAGAGCTGGAATGACAAAAGATATGTTGAGTATATTGAAGACCTCATCAAGCTGGAGAACTGGATAAGAAGGCCTCCGCGCGGGATGGCTGCAAACCTGCATTTCCATGGTTTGAGATTACAATATGAGAAAGAATATCTGGCAATGCTCAAAGAGATTGATTCAAAAAAATATGAGACAGAAAAACAAAGATTGTTTGAGGATAAGAAAGAACATCTGAAGATTTCAAAAGAGCTTTCAAATGAGGAAAGAAAAGATGAGAAGAGAAAAAAAGAATTGTGGCTTGAGTTAGGAGGAAAAGAATGAAACAGGACAGAAGGAGGCGGTAAGAATGTGCGGCGTGCATCCATATGCGGAATTCATCGTTGACGAGATAGGCAGAAGGCTCCGCGACAATAAGAAATGGAAGCCTTTCCTGAAAGAAATCAAGGGCTATGACATAACCATAGAGAAGTATCATTTCAGCCCTGACAAGAGCATAAGGAGAATACATTCAGATATCAAGAAAATAATGGGTGGACTTATCAAAAAGATAGACAAGGATAGATTCATGGGCTTCTTCATCTTCCCTGACAGCGGCAGGCTGCATATCTCTGAAGTGGCACTCCTGAATATCATCGGCAGCATGGCAGGCGATATCTTCATAGAAGAAACAGGATGGGTCGCTACAAGATGGTATGCGCCGAGATCATGGGTTTCTGCAAAGCATTCCCTGAGTTACGAGCTTCCCGGGATAAACATAATGATGATTGAAGGGGAACGTCATGATGAGGATGAGGAAATTCCCATAAAGAAAAGGCGCAGGCATGCCAAGAAGGTACCCAGAAAATGAAAGACATGATCAGGAACAAGCGCCTGCTGAACGCCCTTATCAGGCATAAAAACATAGGGGAAAGAAGCAGGATATTCTGCGACTGGATAGAGTACATGCATGACAGGAGGAAGTTCATGGGAAAGCCGGTATTCGACCATCACCTGATGTTCTGGAGCAAAGGCGAGCTTGTCTTCAAGGTTTGGCTCAAACAGAACAGGGAATACAAGAATATCAATGAAGCTCTGAAAGATGTTGGGATTGAGGTGTTCGGATGAGAAAGAAAAAAACAATCAAGGTATGGGATTATACAGATTTTAAACTTGCAGAAAAAGAAAAGAACCCTATCACATGGACAGACATGGCTTCTGAGAGAAAAGGCTGCGAAGTGACCATAATGACTTTGAAAGAAGCCAGAGAGGACAACAAGAAAGTACTGCCAAGCGTGTACAAAGATGAAGATGGTTTCTGGGAAATGGTGATCAAAGCTGACAGATTGAAGGAAAAAGACCTGCAGAAGTATATGGATGCCCTGACATTATTCAACGGGGTAAAATACAGAGTAGTAAGCTCTCCGCTGCACAAGAAAATAATAAGGAGATAAAAACATGAAACAAAAAACAATAACAGCAATCCTCGACCTCAGGATTGAGCAGCCTTCGTTCTGGGTGAGGAAGCTCAATGAGGATGAAGAAGAGAGATGGCCGGGCGAGACAGCAGTGTTCAAGATAAAGGATTTCAAGGCATTGTCCAAGAAGATGATGAGAATAGACATGAAGATGGATTCATTGAACGAGAAGATTGCAGAGCTGAGGGAGAAACAGTATGGAGTGTGGTGCGATTTTGTCGAGGAAAAGGAAGTCAATGATGATTTTCATTGTGTAAAACATGATACGAAGGCGATAGAAAAAAGATTGAATCACGCGAAGAGGATATTCGGGATACAGGCTGGAAGGGAGAAAAAATGAAAATAGCAAAAACTGTCAGGTTTATTGGAGGCTTATTTGTGGTAGCAGCGATACTGGCATCTGCATGGGGGCCGTATTCAAGGACCGTGTTCTCGCTGCTAGTCATAGGCACAGCTTTATTGATGCTCGCATACCCTGGTCTTGATGATGATATCCTGACGATAAAGGACTGGATAAAGAATAGGGTGAGAAGATGAAGATAGCAGAGAACATCAGGTTTATAGGGGGTATATTGGTATCTGTGGGGATATTGGTATCCGCTTGGAAGCCATATTCAAGAATTGTGTTCTCGCTGCTGGTCATAGGCACAGCTTTACTGATGCTTGCATACCCTAGTCTTGATGATAATATCCTGACGATAAAGGACTGGATAAAGAAGAAGGCGGGAAAATGAGACGGAAAAAGAAAATCGGGACTGGCTCCATCATCGGGGCAATCGCCTTAATTTTCGGATTGATGGCAATGATGATGCTGACGATAAGCTCTATCAAACATGTGGACCCTGCTGTCATTTTTATGATAAATGTGACCTCTGTCGCTATCGTCCTTGTGATAGCGAGCTTCACAAGGCTCAGCATAGAAAAATTGTTTGTATTGATTTTTGTTGGGATCATAGGATTGGACTGTATTCTGCTGCTTATAGCATCACAATGGCCGATATGAGGCGAAAAAATGAAAGAACAGAAGTTAATCAGAATAACCTACTCTTATGATGACGGGACAGAGAAAGTCCATGAAGGCAGGAATCTAAAAGAATACGACAAGATAATGGGGATAGTGGCAGCGCTCGTCTGGAGCCACAAGAGAAGCTGGAACATCCCTGACTGGCCGAAGCCGAAGATCAAGAAATGCAGGAGTATGCTCAAAAAATGAAGAAGATTGTAAAGGAATTCAAGGGCTATGTCACAGGGATATGGGATTTTGAACTGATTATCGGCCAGATGAAAGAAGTTAACGTCATGGACTTCAGGAACAGGGACAGGTTCAAGGAGATTGAAGACAGCTGCGTCACGACCTGGATATGCAGCGCATTTGATGAGATATATGAAGTGAAGGACATGAAACAGCCGAAAAAGGCCCATATCAGGGTCACGATAGAGAGGCTTGATTGATATGAAAATAGCCAATATAGTCCGGTTCATAGGTATCGCGTCCCTGATCGCAGCGATACTGACGCTTGTTTTCAGGCAGTATTCGAATGTGTTTTACTTATTCATCATAGTTTCGATAGCAATGTGTGTTGCAGCTATCCATGTCGATGATGATATCGCAGCGATAAAAGAAAGGATAAGGAAGAAGGTGAAAAAATGAACTGGGGCACATTTGGGTATTCGGTCTTTGTTACGGTCGTATGGTCTTTTGTTATCTTTGCCATATACCTCTCTTGGTCGAAGTCAAAGGAAGAGAAGATGGACAAGCATGAGAAGATACTCGTGAAAACGCTCTTTGTGGGTTTCATCATATTCGCCATAATAATGATCCCTCTCTTTGCAAAGGTGATCTATAAGGAGAGATACAGGGTAGCGACCGGATCCCTCGGCTGGCAAAGGCACATCCTGCCCAACAGCGGAGACTGCGATGCAAGCTGCAAAGCACAATGCGAGAAGGATGATTACCGCTATATCGCAGATTCAAACGAAACGAGCTGCGACTGCATATGTCTTACGTTCTGCAGGAGCTGCTTCGTATGCAAGAACCCTCAGGATGATGAGATCAGGATATGGATAAAGAGGATGGAAAAATGAGACTGAAAAAAAGACTGGGCTGGTATGAGAAGATAAACCTTGTGCTTCCTATCACTGCATCATTGCTGGCCCTATGGATCCTGTCGCACAATTATGAGTATCTCATGAATTATGGATGGATCATATATGCTTTTGAATCAATCTTCTTGATATCAGTGGTCTTCAATGTCTTTTTGTTTTTGAGAAAAATAAGGAGGTAATAATATGAAACAGATGTCAGAATATGCGGACAAGATAGATTATAAGAACCCAACGCACTGGATAGCCGGAGGTTTCGTCCTGCTGGCATTGGCAGTGATGAAAACTATATTGATATTCCTCGCTATAGGATTGTTTATAGCGGCGATAATAAGGCTGAAAGGTGAGAAAGATGAAACTAAAAGTTGCTGAAGCGATACATGATGATATAAACAAGGGAATAGTCAGGATAGACAGCGGAATCATCGCCAAACTGGGTGCAAAGGAAGGCGACATTGTCATGATAAAAGGCAAAAAAGCGACAGTCGCCACATTATTTGGCGGATATCTCGGCGATGAAGGCATGGACCTCATAAGGATGGACGGCATCACAAGAAGAAATGCCGAAACAGGCATCAGCGAAACTGTCAGCGTGAAAAAGGCAGATCCCAAGGAAGCAAAAATCATCATTATATCTCCTGCAAGAGAAGACATTCATGTCAGCATCCCTCAAAATCTGCTTAAGCAGGGATTGCTGGGGAAGGCTGTTGTGAAGGGTGATATAATAACATTGACAGGGACAGAAACGACATCTAAAATTCCTTTTTTTGAGGATATTTTTCCGATGCTTGATGGAAAATTGGGTTTTGGCGACATCAAGTTCATAGTGGAAAACACAACCCCTTATGGGATTGTAAAAGCTACAAATAATACGCAGATTGCTCTCAAAGAAGGCAAGAAGCGCAAGAACAAAACGCTGCCTTTAAAATATAGCAAATCAAAGAAAACGCTGACAATAAGGAGAAAAATCCTTGCAAAGGCAATCGGCGTAAAACCCAAGGATATAGAGAAGGTTATTTTGAAATGATAAAAACCCTCATGGTGCTTAAGCAATGGGTGATAAGGAAATATGGCGAGGAACCCCAGCCAGAGATAGAGGATTTAGTGTGGTTAAAAAAGGTGGTGAAAGCAGGAGAAAAGATTGATTGGGCCTTTGTTGATACGGCTGACTATTATATCGATTCGATTCCCAGGAAAAGGGAATTAGTCCTGGAATTCAGGGCAAAACATAAGGAGGTAGCTGAAAAATGTCAAAATTTACTGAACTAGAAAAAGGAACGCTTGTAAAGAACGGCAAAGAATATGATTATATGATCGAGATAGCAGATGACTTTCCCAAGAAAAAAGAGGGCAATGTCAGGTTAAGGATCATAGACGAAAGGCCGGCAATAAGGAAAGTCAGGATAAGGTATGACCCAGAGATAACTATGTTTGGGGATAAGGGCGCTTCGATGGAAGTGGCATTGGGGTATGACATGAAAGAAATAAACAAAACCTTGAAGTATCTGCTGTTTACATTGCTAATGCCATTCTATTTAGTTATTGTTGCAGGCTTGCTTATGTTTGCCCACAAGATACCCAATAGATTTCTTCCGCTTTGGACACTATGGATGTTAATCCCGCTAGGCATTGTGGCAGTAGGATTGTTTTTCAAGATGTATTACCAGATAAACATGTCCACATTGGCTGAATATCTCAAAGCAAGGGATCTGAAGAAAATCCTAGCGAAAGAGGGGTTCAGGCAAGCAAAATGAAGTCCAAAAAAGATTTACTCAATAATTGGGGATGTAACACCCATAACAAAGTAAAGAAAATAAAACCTTTTAGTTCAACTTGGCTTATGAAATGCAAAACATGCCAAAAAACCTTCAAATTCGGGCCAAAGTCCATTAGGCTGTACTTTTTTGATAAAACTCTTCATTTTTGTTCTAAAAAATGCTATGGCCTTTTTTTTGTAGGACATGAGCTCTCTTACTGGCAATGGCTCAGAAGATACTCAAAATTGACTCCAGAACAGAAGAAAAAGTACCAAAAAAATCTGCTGAAAGTAGAATCTCAAATCAAGAAAAACAATGAGAGATACGATGACTTAACCAAAGCGCTTAAGGCAAAGAATGACATGATCTGGTCAAAACCCGCAAAACCACTGCATTTATTTGAGCATGTATCCAAATACAACTCATTTAAAGATTTCAAACAAGGGGTAATAAAATTCCTCTATAAAGACACCCTAAAATCCCTTGATTCATTTGATTTCTGTTTAATGAATCAATACAGCAAAAAGAAGCAGGAAGAACAGACAGATGCAATAAACAGGATTTTTGATGAGTTATATGGCAAAGATAAGGTTAAATGGAAGTTTATCTCTTTTTCTATAAAGAATGATCTGGAAGGGGTATATCTAGAAATTGAAGGCAACGATATTCCTTTAGATTATTCCTATGAACATACCTTAAATGCCTTCATTAAGAGGAAGATAAAAGGCAGACATTGAAAGGGAAGGTGAAGATGGATTGGGAGAGGGTGGATGCGAATATTGAAGAAGGGCGCAAAGAAAAGTAAATTTATAAATGGCATATGGCTATAAAAGGAGTGAATAAATGTATAGCATAAGACTTTAATTATCGTAAGTTTTATATATCAGTGCTGCTTCTCAGTTCTCAGAGGTGATAATATGTACGT
>PCXZ01000015.1 GCA_002762985.1 Candidatus Woesearchaeota archaeon CG10_big_fil_rev_8_21_14_0_10_44_13
TAAGTCTGACCAGATTCTTGTCGCTAACCAATTCTTGACGTTTTTCCAATACTGTTCTATGGGATTCAATTCTGGGGAATAGGCAAGCAGACGTATAATCTTTATGCCCTTTTCTTTGATAAATGACATCACTTTCTTGGTCAAGTGCCACCTTGCATTGTCGACGACAATGCACAATTTATTGTGATGCTTACGCAGCCGCTTGATAAATGACAGAAATTTTATGCTGTTTATCTTATCGCTAATCTTGACCGTTGTTTTGCCATCAAACAACGCTCCGAATACGCACAGTTTTTGATGGGGGTTGTTGATTATCTTTATCGTTGGCCTTGAACCCTTTGGGAAAATACTTCTTATTATGTGCGGCGTTAATGCGAAGATGCTTTCATCAAGATAGGCGATCGCATATCCTGTTCGCACAAGCTTCTTAATTCTTCGTCGAAGTTTTTTTTAAACTCCGCTTGGAGTTTTTTATTTGTCTTGATATGTTCTGGTCTTGGCTTCTGCAGGGATAAACCTAATTCTTTGATTATCCTATGAACCTGCATAGTCACATATTCAGTCTTTAACTGATGTTTTATGAAGTACTTCGCAAGTTTTATCGTCCATACAACAAAAGGCAATCCCTGCTCTTGAGGGGATCTGCCCAGTATTCGTTTCAGCTTAATTCTCTCTGCAGGAGAGAGTTTTTTTGGCTGCCCTTTCTGTTTTATAGCATAACAGCCATTTATGCCTCTCTTCTCAAATCGTCTAAGAATATCGCTTACTGTCGATTCTCTTTTGCCTGTTACGCTGGAGATAAAGGGGATGTTCTTTCCTTTCTTTCTTAGTACTGCGCATTGCAGGCGGATTTTTGCTTTAGCATTATTCTCTTCGCCATACTTTTTCTCAATCTGTGTCAAAGAAACTCCTGACAGAAAACTATTTCCTTTTGTAACATACATAATATCACCTCTTTATATCCTAGAAGTGGCACTTATATTTAAAACTTACGAAAATTAAAGTTATTTACTATAGTTACTATTGTCCAATTTCCAAACGTCCAATTTCCAAAAGTTCCGCCAGGCCTGGACTATAAGCTCGACTGCATTCTTTTCTGCCTGTTCAGCTTCTGCCTGTCTTTTCTTCTCTTCCTCAGCTTCTTCTCTTCTTTTCTTTTCTTCAGCTTCTGCCTGTTTCTTCTTTTCTGCCTGATTCTCTTCTTCCTTTTCTTTCTCCCCTCCCTGCCCCGGCGAATAACCGCTGCCTGTGTCATGGACTGCATTTTCCTGGGCTGAGGCTGATGATGCCTGCTGCCTCTTCTCGCGCTGCATCCTTGAGAATTTCTCTTCTGCTGCCTTCAGCTCTTCCTTTAGCTCAGTTATATAATCCTTGTCTGCCTTCTTTTCGTTGTCGAGGAATTCTTCAAGGCCTTCGACATCTTTTATCAGAAGATCCCTGAGATACAACAATTGGCCGCTGACACTCTTCATTGGACGGGTGCTGTCAAGCCTTTTCCTGGCTGTTGCATCAGGCAGGGCATTGTTTATCCCATTTATGACTGCGGATGACGTGATTAGGGTGCTTTGTGAAGTTTTAAATTGCCCAGTCCATCTATCATATAAATTTGAGTTCAGCTGGTGTAATTTCGACAATGCAACAAGCAGTTCATGATTATCGTTCAATTTTTTTGCCAGTTCATTATCCAGATTTTGTAGATTGTTGAAAGATGTTGCGAATCTGTCCAGATTCTTCTTTTCTTCATCATGGAGCCAGACCCAGCTTGTGCTATCACTGACCTCAGGCAGGATCTCGAAATGCGTCTTCTGGAGTTCCCTGATTATTTTCGCTCTTGCCTTGTTTATCTCCCTGAGATGGTCTATGAGATTCTCTTTTTGTTTTATCGCATTTTCGGCCTGTTTTAAGAAATCAAGGATTTTTTTGTAGTTGAATATGAACTTATATTTGAGCTGTCCGATCTTGATGATTGTGTCCTCATATGGGCCCACTATTATTCTTTGTTGTTTGGATGCATAATTTCCGCTCACAACATCCAAGTCTGCTTCTAAAGAATTTATTTTAATAAACCCTTCATCAGCGATGAAACTTATATCGAGCCTCCCGTCAAAGACTTGTATCTGGACAGTCTGTCCTCGAAGAAGCGGGTCTGCATATTCGGACAGATTAATCTCAGTGACCTCATCCTCCCTTTCTCTCCTTTCACTCTCGCCCCTTAACTCTGCTTCTTGCCTCAACTGCTCCATTATCGCTGGCTCCTCATTGCGGATGGGGATATTCGGGCTTGAAGGAGGAAAAGGCGGAGGAGGCGAATATGGGGGAATGAAGGGCTGGCCTGAAGGCCTTGTCGGTCCTGCTGGGCCCCATGGAGATGTTCTTGATTGTGTTTGCGTACGTAAAGACCTTCTTGGCGGAGCTCGCGGAGGAGTATCAGCTGGCCCACGAGGAGGTTGCGATCCTGCTGGAGGTTCTGGCTGGGCTGGAGGATGTTGCTGCCTGGCCGTATGTGTGGCAGGCTCAAGAGGCTGATGCTGCAATGGAGGAGCATGAGTTTGTTGTCGTTCTGGAGGTTCTGGTTGTGCTGGAGGAGGTTGCTGCACTCTCTGGGTTGTCGTATCGCTTTTGCCGCTGCTTACGAACCATGATATCACCTCGATCATGCCCCATATGAAAAGCACTATTGCCAATGCCTCCATTATGCTCCATGTGAAGGCGAGCCATCCTCCCTTGCTCATGGCCCATCTGCCTATGGCAGGGAACTGCGCATTGATGTAGAAGAAGCCTATCGAGTACATCAGCTTCGCTGCAATCTTTCCTTTTGCCCCTATAGCTGTAAAAAGCCGATAAAAGAATATGCAGAACAGCACCAATGTGAGTATTGCAGCGACAGGCGCAAACCCGCCTATCAGCCTGAATCCGCTGGCGCCCTGCTTGTATTCAAAAAAAGAGGCTGCAATCGCGAGAGAAGAGCCCAAGCCTATTATCATCGCCTTGCCTGCCCTTCCTTCAAACTGTTTATGCAGGGCGTATTGCGCTGCTCCGATAAGTATTATCGCATACATCACTGAGTCGATGGCATAGAAATATCTTGCATACAATGGACCTATGCCTCCTACTGCGAATAATGCCCTCTCGATCGGATTCGTCTGGGCATAGGCTGCAGATGAGAGCATCACAAATACGAAGAAAGACATCAAACCCAGTTTATTTTGCGTTGTGCCCATGAACCATCACTGCGTAAAATCTATTTCTTTATCGGAACATATTATCCCTTATTATCCCTGCCCACCCTTAATACAGGCATCTCATGTCTCAGTGATCTGCATCTTCTCCCTTTCCTTTATCTCTGAGTTTATCGCTGTCTTCTGTATCTCCATGAAAAACACTATGCCGAAAGCGACAAGGATTATCGTGCCGAGCTCTGAAAGCGACAGGGGCACTGTCTCGAAGAGCTTGTGCGCCGGAGGGAAATATACCACAAGCATAGTGAAAAGTATCGAATAGATTATGCCTGCATTTATGTAGATGTTCTTCAGGCTTTTCAGCGAGAACACTGATTCTTCCCAGCTCTTCGCATTGAAGACGTGGAACAGCTCGAAGAATATTATCGTGAGGAATGCTATTGTCTGGGCTTTCTGCAATGAGCCGTGCCTCATGACGATCTCCCACATGTAGAACAGTATGGTGCCTAAGACGAACAAAGGCACAACCTGGGCGGTCTTCAGCATGAGATAATCGCTCAGTATGCTCTCTTTCGGGTTTCTCGGCTTCTCTTTCATTATCTCGTCAGGGGCGCTCTCAACGCTCATGCCCAGGGCAGGAAGGTCTCCTGTGACAAGATTGATGAACAATATCATTATGGCAGTCAGCGGGGGGTTCATCCCTATCATCACGGCTATGAAAACGAGCAGGACCTCTGAGATATTGCAGGCAAGGAAATAATATATGAACTTCTGTATGTTCAGGTAGATCGTCCTCCCTTCCTTTATCGCATTGACTATCGTAGAGAAATTATCATCCTTGATTATCATCTCTGCTGCTTCCTTGGCGACATCAGTCCCCCTTTTCCCCATGGCGATGCCTATATCCGCTTTCTTCAATGCAGGAGCGTCGTTCACTCCGTCCCCTGTCATCGCGACTATGTGGCCTTCCTTCTGGAGCGCTTCAACTATCCTCAGCTTATGCCTCGGGGTCATCCTTGCATATACCGTCACCTTATTGACTATATGCGAGAAATCAGTATCGCTCATCTTGTCCAGTTCAGGCCCTTCGATGATCTTGTCGCCTTCTGAATATATGCCGAGATCGCTTGCAATAGCCTTTGCAGTCAGCCTGTTGTCTCCGGTTATCATCACTACCTTTGTCCCTGCCTCTTTGCACATCTTCACGGATTCTTTCACGTTCGGCGCAGGAGGATCCCTCATGGACACGAGCCCGACAAAGACAAGCCCTGATTCGATATGCTGGATCTCGTACCTGTCTGATTTGTGCTCCTTGAAAGCCAATCCCAGGACCCTTGAGCCCTTTGATGAGTATTCATCCTGTCTCTTAAGGACTGCATTATATACTGCGGGAGTCATCGGCCTTATCTTCCCGTCCTGGAAATAAAACTTGGCCTTCTTCAGCAGTATTTCAGGGGCGCCCTTTGAATATACTATCTTCTTCTTCTCCACTACATGCACAGTGCTCATGCATTTCCTTACTGGATCGAAAGGATGCTCTTTAAGCCTTGGCGACCTCGAGTGCATCTCCTTCTTTTCCATGCCTGCTTTCTTTGCCAGCACGATGAATGCCCCTTCAGTCGGCTCTCCCTCGATGCCCCACTCCTCGCCAATCTTCTTCATATCAGCATTATTGCAGAACACGCCTATCTCAAGTATCTTTGAGATCGTCTTGTGCTTTGTCGGATCTATGTTCTTTCCCTCTATGAGGAACAATCCCTTCGGATCGAATCCCTCTCCTGTGACATCGACTTCTGCGCCTATAGTGAATATGCTTTCCACGACCATCTTGTTCTGGGTCAATGTCCCGGTCTTGTCAGAGCATATGACTGTGCATGTGC
This sequence comes from Candidatus Woesearchaeota archaeon CG10_big_fil_rev_8_21_14_0_10_44_13, assembly GCA_002762985.1. Classification (GTDB taxonomy): domain Archaea; phylum Nanobdellota; class Nanobdellia; order Woesearchaeales; family UBA12501; genus 1-14-0-10-44-13. Next base: position 5,060 of record PCXZ01000015.1, read on the forward strand.
CTAATGTCTCGACTGCAGGAAGCCTCTTGATGATGGTGTTCATCTTCGCCATCCTCTTGACTCCCAATGCGAGCGTCACTGCGATGATAGTGGGAAGGCCTTCCGGGACCCCTGAGACGGCGACCGCTATCGCGACAAGAAGCATGCTCGTGAATGATGCACCCCTCATAACGCCGACAATGAGGAGTATCAAGCAGATGACAAGCACACCATAAGAGATCTGCCTGCTGAGCCTGTCAAGCCTTTTTTGCAGCGGAGTTATCTCTTCGCCGACGCCCTTGATCATTGTCGAGACATTCCCTATCTCTGTGTCTTTGCCTGTCGCGACAACGACTGCGAGGCCATTGCCGTTCGTTACCTGGCTGCTTGCAAAAACCATGTTGCGCTGCTCTGCCAATGGCGCTTTCTCTCTTATCTGCAGATCGCTCTTCACTACGGGCAATGATTCCCCTGTAAGGGTCGATTCGTCAGCATGAATATTATTGTGGGAGATTATCCTTGCATCTGCTGGCACGATCATCCCCCTCTCAAGCAGAAGGATATCACCGACGACAAGGTCTTTCGAGAGTATATCGACAACCGCCCCGTCCCTCTTCACTTTGGCTTTCAGGGGGGTAAGATTCTTCAGGGCTTCCATCTCTTTCGAGGCCTTGTATTCCTCAAGGAACCCCACAAGTATTATAACTCCGACAAGTATGAGTATCACGATGAATTCTGATCTCTCACCCACTATATAAGAGAGGATGCCTGCAAAAAGAAGTATGTAGATGACAAAATTCCCCTTCAATTGCCTCAATAATATGCCCAGCGGAGAGATCTTTTTCTCTTCAGTTATTATATTGGGGCCGTTTTCAGCCAGCCTTCTATTGGCTTCCTGAGCCGAAAGGCCAGCCTGAGAAGTATTCAGTTCTTTGAGCAGGTCGCTAACTGGCTTTAAATACCTCCCCTCTTTTTCCATATATAGCTTTTATAGGGGTTTCATATATAAAGTTAATGTAATCTATGTAAAAAATCCTCATTTTGTGTATAAAGCCAGACTTTTTAAGATTCATTACACAAAGCAACAAAAACAAAACCTTTTAATATCCCTTTCCGCATATCAGACAAAAAAGAGGTGCGATAGTGGCTTTGCCTAGCAAGATAACCAAGATTAAAGCGCGTGAGATTCTGGATTCCAGAGGAAATCCTACTATTGAAGTCGATGTCTATACAAAAACATGCATGGCACGTGAAGAAGTGCCGAGCGGAGCTTCTACGGGAGCGCATGAAGCCGTTGAGTTGAGGGACGGAGAGAAGAGATACAATGGCATGGGCGTGCGGAAGGCAGTCGCAAACGTGAATGATATCCTGGGAAAAAAGCTCAGGGGCATGGATGTGAGGGAGCAGCAGGAGATAGATGAGTACATGCTCAGGCTGGACAGCACCCACAACAAATCAAAGCTTGGCGCAAATGCGATCCTCGGCGTGAGCCTTGCATGCGCAAGCTGCTCTGCGCTTGTGCAGAAGAGACCATTGTATGAGATTCTCGGAGGGAAGAACATCCTGCCTGTCCCTTTCATGAACGTGATAAACGGAGGCAAGCATGCTGACAACAAGCTGAGTTTCCAGGAATTCATGATTGCTCCTATGGAGAAGACTTTTGCTGAGAGCCTCAGGCTCGGTGCTGAGACATATCATGAGCTGAAAAAGGTCATCTCAAAGAAATACGGCAAGGATTCAACGAATGTGGGTGATGAAGGGGGCTTTGCGCCTAACCTCAGCAGCGTGAGAGAAGCCCTTGACCTTCTTGTGAAGACAATCGACGGATTAGGCTATGGCAATGAAGTCAAGATAGCGATTGATGCCGCTTCATCGGAATTCTACAAGGACCACAAGTATAATGTCGACGGCAGATCGATAGAGAGCCACAAGATGATAAGATTCTATGAGGAACTGCTTTATGATTATCCGATAATCTCCCTTGAAGACCCTTTCGAGCAGGATGATTTCGCGCCATACAGCGAGCTCATGGAAAGGCTTGTCAAAAAAGTCCAGATAGTTGGCGATGACCTGCTTGTCACGAATCCTGCAAGGATAAGGATGGCTGTCCAGAGGAGATTGTGCAATGCATTGCTGCTGAAAGTCAACCAGATCGGCACGCTCACTGAAGCGATGGAGGCTGCCAAGCTTGCGATGGACAATGGGTGGAATGTCATGGTGAGCCATAGGTCCGGAGAGACTTCTGATGCTTTCATCGCAGACCTTGCAGTCGGCCTTGGCGCAGGCCAGATAAAATCAGGGGCCCCTTGCAGGAGCGAGAGGCTTGCCAAATATAATCAGCTGCTCAGGATAGAGGAAGAGCTTGGGAATAAGGCAAAATATAGGCCCATGTGAACTGGACAGGGATTGGGCATGGATTCTGGATAAATACCAATAAGAAAAGATAGAGATATGCCAAATAACGGAAAATATTTATAGTGGTTGAAGATTATATGAGTTAGATTAAGGGAAACGAGGCAATGATAAGATGGTTTATGGTTTAAGGGAATCTGACAAGCATTTCTTATGGTCATTAATTGGTGCGATAGGGATAATACTTTTCTGGAGAGGGATATGGGGGGGCATAGATATACTGCCTTCTCCATTGGACAGGCCAGAGCTGAGCTTTTTCCTTGGGCTTGCAATCCTCACATTCTCGGGCCTGATATTCAAGGAATTCGACCCTTTGGGCGGGCTGGAAAAGGGGGTTATTGACGTGCTGCATATGATCCAGTCTCATCCCGAAAAGAAGGATTACATGATAACCTATCACGACAAGCTCAACAAGAAAGATGTCAATATCAGGGCAGATGACATAAAGCAGTTCGAGAAAAGCATGCTGCTCATACATGAGGGCGGAAAGGAGATCTTCATCCCGCTGCATAGGATAAAATCAATCCATAAGAAAGGGGAAGTCATCTGGAGGATGTGAACCTGCGGGTTTGAATGAATGACAATATCTGGGAATATGCTTCTTTAGAAGATTCTTGCCTTAAAAAAGACGATTATTTTTAATAAACATGACCTGTTTTCAATGCTTTTTTTCAATAGCTCTTCGCGATATAGACTTCGTATTTTGCTGGCTTTCCGCAGCAGACGCACCTGCCTTTCGCCTCTTTCCTGTCCATGTCCTTGCCGAAAGGTATGCAGATTATCTTTGCGCCGCCTGTCTTGTCTTTTATCATCTCTTCGCATTCAGTGCTGCTGCACCATGCGGCCTTCACAAGCTTCCTGTCCTTTATGGCTTTTGTGAGCTCATGGAATTCCTTAGCCTCTGCCTCATTATCCTGCCTTAATCTCAACGCCCTGTCATAAAGGTCCTTATGCATCTGCTCCAATGCCTCTTTTGCCTTTTTCCCGAGATCAGCCGTCTTCACGAAATCCTTCTTCCCGTTGTCCCTCCTGACTATGACTGCCTGGTCTTTCTCGACATCCTTGGGGCCTACCTCTATCCTGAGAGGTATCCCCTTCATCTCCCATTCATTGAATTTCCAGCCGGGCGTAAGCTCGTCCCTGTCATCAAGGACAACCGATATGCCCTCCGACTCCAGGCATTTTTTCACTTCTCTGGCCTTGCTTAGGACTTTCTCTTTTGAATCCGCGAATGTGATCGGGACGATCACTGCCTGTGTCGATGCGACTCTCGGAGGCAGCACAAGACCCTTGTTGTCTGAATGCATGCATATCATTATGCCCATTGACCTTGTCGAGTAGCCCCATGAATTCTGCCATACATGCTGCTTCTCCTCTTTTTCGTCCAGGAAACTGATGTCGAATGCCTTTGCAAAGTTCTGGCCCAGGCAGTGTGATGTGCAGGCCTGGGCTGATTTTCCGTTCGGCAGGAAAATCTCTATTGTTGTGGTATATAATGCCCCTGCGAATTTCTCTTTCTCTGTCTTGAAGCCTTTTATGCACGGCATCGCATAAAGATCATTGTATGTCTTCTCATAGATGTCAAGTATCTGGAATACCTCTTTCTCTGCCTCGTCTTTTGTCCTGTGCGCCGTATGGCCTTCCTGCCACAAGAACTCGCGCGAACGTATGAACGGTACAGGATTCTTGAACTCCCATCTCACGACATTGCACCACTGGTTTATCTTCAGAGGGAGGTCCCTCCAGGACCTTATCCATTTCTTGTAAGAGTCATACATTATTGTCTCTGAAGTTGGCCTTATCGCAAGCCTTTCGCTCAGCTTTGATTCCCCTGTGTGGGTCACCCATGCGACTTCAGGAGTGAACCCCTCGACATGCTCCTTCTCCCTGTTGAGGAGTTTTTCTGGTATGAACAGCGGGAAATATGCGTTTCTTACGCCAAGCTTCCTGAATTCGCTGTCCATGAAAGCCTGGACTTTCTCCCAGATCGAATAAGAATTGGGCCTGAAGACATAGCAGCCCGAGACGTCAGTATATTCGACAAGCTCTGCTTTCGTTATGATCTGGCTGAACCACTCGCCGAACTCTTCCTCTTTCTTTATGGTTATGCCTATCTCCTTCTTTTGGTCTTTCTTCGGCTCTTTTGTTTTAGGCATAAATATAGGTAATAAAGGCCTGTTTTTAAAGGTTTTCAAATCCGTAACCTTTTTAAATACCCTCATTTCCCAGCAAGTTATGGTAAGAATAAGGAAAGGAGTGGCTTATAGGAAGCTTGAAAGGCCCTATACAAGGAAGTCCAAATACAAGGAAAGATCCTATGTGAAGGCGAATCCTGCCATAGCCATCACAAGATTCGATATGGGCGAGCAGAACAAGAAATTCGAGTATAAGATGCTCCTCCTGTCAGATTCTGACCTTCAGCTGAGGCACAATGCGATAGAGTCTGCAAGACAGGCATCGAACAGGCATCTTGAGGGTATGCTTGGGAAATCAAACTATTATATGAAAGTGAGGGTATATCCGCACCATTTCCTCAGGGAAAACCCGTTGGCTGCCGGCGCAGGAGCAGACAGGCTGAGCACAGGCATGGCTCACTCTTTCGGAAAAGTCATAAGCTCCGCTGCCCAGGTAAGGAAGGGCCAGACCATATTTCAGGTGAATGTCGACAAGGCAGGCATAGAAGTTGCGAAGGTCGCGCTGAAAAAAGCCTCGAAGAAATTCGCATGCAAATGCAGGATAGTTATTGAAGAGACAAAGAAGAAATAGGTTTTTCTGGAGTTATATTTCTGGATTTATATTATAGGAATATTCTATTTTTATCGATAGAGCCTCACAAATTGATGCTAACCCTCGTTTAGGCAGAGCCCACTGTTCCAAAACCTTTTTAAACATCCTTCCTATTTTCCATGTTATGATCAAGCTCCTGGCACCGGGCATGAGGCTTAAGAGATGGATCCTGATGTTTCTTTTAGGCATAGCGAGCTTCATAATATTCCTTCTCGTGACTTTCGGCGAGGAATTCGACAGGTTCATAGTCATCCTGAACATGCAGTTGAGCAATCTGCTGAGACTGCCTGTCTCAAAGTATTATCCAAAGCTGATAATAGAATTCGCACTGTTCGGCATAGCGCTCATCTTCATCCTATTCAGCCTGGTCCATCTGATAAGATTCCTGATAAATGCGCTCATCCCTGAAAAGAAAGGGAAGATCACAAGCCTGTTGTACAGGTATGCTGAGCTGGAGAATGCGCCCAAGGTTGTTGTCATCGGCGGCGGCACAGGATTGAACAGCATACTCAGAGGATTGAAGGATTACACGAACAACATAACTGCAGTGGTCTCTGTGTCTGATGAAGGAGGCAGCTCAAGGAGATTGAGGTATGAATATGGCGTCCTTCCGCCGGGCGACATAAGGAACTGCATAGTGGCATTATCAGATTCAGGGCCATTGATGGCGAAACTTCTTGAGTACAGGTTCAGGGAAGGAACAAGCCTTACGGGCCATAGCTTCGGGAATCTCATGATAACGGCGCTCACGAAAGTCACAGGAAGCTTTGAGAAGGCAGTGCTTGAGGCAGGAAGGATCTTCGCGATAAGAGGCCAGGTATTGCCTGTGACACTGGACCATACTACATTATGCGCAGAGCTTGAGAACGGAAAAGTGATCGAGCAGGAACCGAATGTGGAAGAGCACAAGACAAAGTACAAGTCAGAGATAAGGAGACTGTTCCTGAAGCCCGGTGCAAAGGCATATTCAAAATCCATTGAAGCAATAAAGAAAGCGGATGTCATAGTGCTCGGCCCTGGAAGCCTCTATACATCGATAATCCCGAATCTCCTTGTCAAGGGGATCCCTGAAGCCATAAGAAGCTCAGGGGCGAAGAAAGTCTATGTCTGCAATGTGATGACGCAGCCTGGGGAGACTGACAATTACGGCGCATCAGACCATGTCGGGAAGGTTGTTGGATATCTCGGAAAAAAAGTCCTCGATTATGTCATTGTGAACACTGAGAAAGCTCCTGAAAGCCTGTACAGGAAATACCAGGAAGAGGGTTCTAAGAGGGTCAAGTATGATCCTGAGAAGTTCGATGATTTGAATGTCAAAGTGATAGGCGCGAATCTCATGACAAAGAAGGATCTTCTGAGGCATGATCCGGACAAGCTGGCGAAGGCTGTGCTTGATTTATAAGCAGGCATAGCTTAAACTTATTGAGACGGGTTTTTATTATTTTAACCGGCCAGACTGACTAACGCTGAGAACTTTTTCTTGGCTTGATCCCGAAATCATTGGTTATGTAATTCTTCATGTCTGTCGCATTGTAAGGAGAGAAACACATATCTACCCCCCATGTACGGATATAATTCTCCTTCTCTCGCGGCCTGAACTTTGATGATAACCCATAGATCCTTCCATGGAAATCCTGGTTGTTCTTCAGATCTAGTATCAATTCTGCAGCTTCTTCACCCTTATCCAAATCGACTATGACTGCGATCGGGGGAGGGTTATTTTTCATGTAATCGATCACTTTGCCTATTGGTATTGTTGAAGGAGTTATTGCCGTCTTGTTCAGGATGCGTGCAAGATTATCTGAAACAAGAGTGTTTCCATTCGCTATTATCACCTTCTTCTTGCAATAGTTGATTAGGTTGCTGTAAGATTCTTTGGTCCTTATACCAAGATATTTTGCGGTTGTCCTGCATATCTCCTCTTCCTGAGTCGAGAGATTATTGTCCTCAAAAGCATGGTTTGTTATATCGATGAACTTGAGTATGTTCCTCCTGACTTTTTTCTCGACATCAGTCGTGAGCTTAAGCCTTGGGAGGTTCCTGGGATTTCTTGTGTATTCTGCCAACAGCTCGTTCTCCTTCTTCATCTTGACTACCAATGAGCGTATCTCTTCGTCCGTGAAATCAAAAAGCTCCTTCGCATACTTTATCAATAACAGGGCTTCATAGCTGTCAAGCTTGCCGTCATTTGATTTTGCCTCTTGCATACAATACATGAAGAGGTTCTCGCTGAGTTCTGAATCCTTGCTATATCTTATCTTGGGCTCTCTTGCTGAAGTTTCTACATACCTCATTGTATCCACGATGTCTTTTATACCCAGGTCGTTGTCCTGTCTTAAGAGATAACCCAGATTAGGATTAATATCTGATATCATGCTTGTGAGAATAGGATGATGAACCTCGCTAAAAGTTTCGTGGCTCATGCCAGTAAGGAAATCTGCCAATGTTGCCTTTGAATGATGGGAGTTTATGACATCAAGTATAAGGCCCAACCTTGCTTCATTTATCATAGCCGGGTCTTTTGAAGCTCTTGCATCCTCATACATTCTGTTCTGGCTGTTCAATGCCCTTAACATCTCATCATGGTGATTATTGATGTCATCAATGGTTCTTGCATCTATCCCTGCCAATTTTCCCGCAATATACCTTATCAGCCTGATCTCCTCCTCTTCTTTCTCGCTCTTCAGACTATTATCATTATCGCCTATTGCTGCTGTGTCAAGAAGCTCAGGGACTACTCTCCTCAATACCATGAATTTATCAGAATACTTCGGAGCTTCCCTTATCCTTTGTACTAGTTTTTTATCTACCATCTTAAAATAACCACATACAGGGGTTCAGGAAACCCTTATTTATAAATCTTTCGGTTTTTTACTATCGTTCAGTGGCGATTATAATAAGAGTTTAAAGCAGGTTTTAAGCTGATTAAAGCGTATAAGAAAGGCACATAAGGATATATGTGGGTTCAGGGACATATCTTAAGGTTGTATCAAACCTATCCTCTCATTCGTCCTATTCATCCTTACACCCCCAAAAGCAATAAATTTAAATTGATTCCCGCTAAAACAGGCCTATGTTCCAGAAAAAAGACAGGTTCCAGTGCCGGAATTGCGGCTATTGCTGCACATTGATAGTCCTCCTGAAAAAAGAGGATATAGAGAGGATAAAGAAGCTCGGCTATGATGATTCTGATTTTGTCGAGACAGATGCCCTGGGCAGGAAAAGGATAAGGATGAAGAATTACTACTGCCATTTCCTCGGCCTGCATAAAGGCGAGACGTTCTGCAGGATATATCATGCAAGGCCGCAGGTCTGCAGGGATTACCCTTTCACGAAGAAAGGCGCCCAGGAATGCTTCCCTCCGAGGCTGTTCGATGATGAGATGTTCAGGAAGCTGGAGCCGAAAGAGATGAAACAGAAAGCGGCAGGGAAAAAATAAGAAGATTGACAGGAAGAAAATGCCGACAGAGCACGAAACAAAGGTCCTTGACATTGATGTCAATGAGATTGAGGGGAAGCTGAGAAGATTGGGTGCGAAGGAAGAGAAGGAAGTCACGATGAGGAGATGGGTCTTTGACATGAATCCGAAGGGCCGTGAATGGATAAGGCTCAGGGACAATGGGAAGAATGTGACTCTTGCATACAAGAAGAAGAGCGGCTCAGGCATATCTGACACAGAGGAGATCGAGACTGAGATAGGTGATTTTGACAAGGCATATGATCTCCTGTCGAAGATCAATTTCAAGGCAAGATATTACAGGGAATCAAAAAGGAGGATGTTCAGGCTGAAAGGGATGGAATTCACGATAGACACATGGCCCAAGGTGCCTGCATTGCTTGAGATCGAGGCAGAGAGCGAGAAGAGAGTGAGGGAAGGATTGAGATTGTTGGGACTGGGAGGGAAGGATATAGGGAATATGTGCATGATAGATGTCTATAAGAAGTATGGGATTGATGTGGACTCTATGGAAGAGATGAGATTCTGAATAAGATATATACCCTGTCACTTAAACTTGGCGTAATGCCTGTAGAAGTTCAAAGAAAACAGCCACCATGCCGCTAATGCAGCATAAGCTATCCATGGTGCCATGTAGAAGATCGATGCTATGCCCAAGACCGCTATAAAAAAGAATATGAAGAACCTGAAATGAGGATTGAGAATGAAGGTTGTGAAGCTTGTTATCTCATATCTTCTCCTTTTTGAGAACTGCACATAAGACAGGATTGCTGTGTATTGCACCCAGAACAGCAGGGCGACAATAGCGAAATAAACGCTTATGAACATAGAGCCAAGGATTCCTGCAAACACAATAACAGATATTGTGATGAATGATTCCTTGGGGTTTTTGGAAGGGGCATATATCCTGAAAACCATGCTGATGCCTCATTTGACTATCATCGACTTCTCCATCTCCTTCGGCCTCTTCAGGCCGACCAGCTGCAGGACCGTAGGAGCTATATTGTACAAGGCGCCCCTCTTCTTTATCTTATATCTCCTGTTAGAGACAAGGATGAAAGGAACAGGATTCAATGTGTGCGTTGTCTGATGAGGGCCTGACATCTCCTCGCAATTTCCATGATCTGCAGTGATTATGATGTTGTATTCTTTCTTCAGGCCTGCATAGACTATCTCTCCGACGCATTGGTCCACGGTTTCCATCGCTTTTATCGCCGCTTCAAGTATCCCGGTATGGCCTACCATGTCGCCATTCGCGAAATTCACGGCTATGAGATCATAATTCCCTGAGTTTATGCCTTTCACGACTGCATCCTTCACTTCAAATGCGCTCATCTCGGGCTTAAAGTCGTAAGTCGCGACATGGGGGCTGTGTATCAAGACCCTGTCCTCGCCCTTGAATGGAGATTCGTGCGTGCAGTTGAAAAAGAATGTGACATGTGCGTATTTCTCTGTCTCTGCTGTCCTCAGCTGCTTAAGGCCTGCATCGCTTATCACTTCGCCAAGGAGATCATTGGGCTTCTGCTGCTCAAAAGCAACCTTTATGTTTTTTATGCTGCTGTCGTATCTTGTCATGCAGACGAAATTGACTTTCTTCTTAGGCCTGTTGAAATGCATGAACTCCTCATCGACAAAAGCCCTTGTGAGCTGGCGCGCCCTGTCCTCCCTGAAATTGAAGAAAAGCATTGTATCGCCGTCTGAAACCCCGTGGTAATTGGGGGAAGTCAAGGCTGGGCTGACGAATTCATCCGACTCGCCCCGAGTATAGGCATCATTCAATGCCTGATAAGGGTCTTTTCCGAATATGCAGTATGATTTCGTTATGCAGTTGTATGCCTTCTCTGTCCTGTCCCATCTCTCATCCCTGTCCATGGCATAATACCTTCCTGAGATTGTAGCAATCTCGCCTATGCCTTTCAGGGCCTTTTCTGTCTGCCTAAGGAATTTTTCAGCTGATTTCTTCTCTGTGTCCCTTCCGTCGAGGAATGCGTGCACATTGATGTGCTTCTTGTATTTCCTTGCCATCTTTATCAGCGCCAGAAGGTCTTCTATATGGCTATGGACCCCGCCGTCGGACACAAGGCCCATCAAGTGCAATCTGCCGGGCGATTTGAATGCATTTACCAGGACCTTATTCCTGAAGAATTTTTTTTGGTGTATTGCCCTTGAGATTATCATATACTCCTGCTGTATGATCCTGCCTGCCCCTATGGTCATGTGGCCGACTTCAGAATTTCCCATCTGGCCTTTCGGAAGACCGACTGCATGCGCACTCGCATCAAGAAGCCCTGAAGGGTATTTTTTCTGCATGAGCGTAAGATTTGGCGTTTTCGCGAGCTTCACAGCATTGTCTTTCCTTGATGCCCTTACGCCGACTCCGTCCATTATGACCAGGATAACCCTTTTTTTGGGATCGGATTTTTTCTGCTCAGCGACTTTAGGAACAGTTATCACTTCCGCTTTTTTAGCTTTCTTAATATGCTTAGCTTGCTTCTTTTTTTTCTGTCTGTGCTTCTTTTTCATCTTATTTCCAGTAAAAATCGTGTATTTCCTTTATTATGCTTTCGCTCGTGAGACCGTACTCTTTCATCACATCCCCCAGGGCGCCTGACTGGCCGAACCTGTCCTTCACGCCGATTATCTTCAGTCTTGCAGGGGAATTCTGGCTGAGGACCTCTGCGACTGCCCCGCCTAATCCGCCATTCACCTGGTGCTCTTCGACTGTGACTATCTTCTTTGTCTCTTTTGCAGCAAGTATTATCGCCTCTTTGTCTATCGGTTTTATCGTGTGCATGTTTATTACCCTTGCATGGATGCCTTTCTTCGCAAGCTCCTGGGCTGCAACCAATGATTCATAGACCATAGCCCCGCAGGATATTATGGCAAGATCGTTCCCTTCCCTGAGCGTCTCTGCTCTTCCCACCCTAAACCTGCCCTTCTCTTCCGTGAGTATGGGTGTTTCGCTCCTGTTGAACCTTATGTATACTGGGCCTTTGATCCTTGCTGCCTCATGGACCGCTTTTTTCGTCTCGTTGTAATCGCACGGCGCTATGATAATCAAGTTTGGAATCGCCCTCAATGCGGCGAAATCCTCAAGGTTCTGGTGCGAAGCGCCGTCCCTCGAGTTCGACAGCCCTGCATGGCTCCCTATTATCTTCACATTGAAATTCGCATAGCATACTGCTGTCCTCAATTGCTCCCAGCTCCTGCCTGCGACGAACATCGCAAAAGATGAGACAAAAGGTATCTTCCCTGTTGAGGCGAGGCCTGCAGCAATCCCCATCATGTTCTGCTCTGCAATGCCTATCTCGAAGAACCTGTCAGGGAATCTCAGCTTGAATTCGTCCAGCTTCAAAGAGCCAGCCAGGTCCCCTGTGAGCGCGACTATGTCCTTGTTCCTCTTCGCCAATTCGACAATGGCTTCTCCATAGCCGTCTCGCATGGCTTTTCTGATGGGATTATTTATGTTCATCTGATTTTTATAGGTTATTTTATTTTCAGTCGATTGTTTTGTTTTTAGATGTTTATATTGGCTGTTTTTGCACCATCACAAAAAATTAACCATTCAATTCTCTCAGCGCAATCACAGCCTGCTCTTTAGTAGGGGCCTTTCCGTGCCACTCAACCTTGTTCTCCATGAACTTCACGCCCTTGCCTTTCATGGTCTCTGCTATTATCACAGTAGGCTTGTCTTTCATCCTCTCTGCATCGTGGAAAGCGCCAAGGATCTCGCTCATGTCGTGGCCGTCTATCTCGATAACATGCCAGCCGAATGCCCTGAACTTGTCAGGCAATGGCGCTGTGTTCATTATCTCCTCATTCCATCCGTCGATCTGCAATCCATTATTGTCTATTATCGCGCAGAGATTGTCAAGTTCGTAATGCGCTGCAGACATTGCAGCCTCCCAGACCTGGCCTTCATCAAGCTCCCCATCCCCTATCATGCAGTAGACCCTGCTCCTGATATCGCTGATCCTGAGGCCCAAAGCCATGCCTATCGCTATGCTCAGGCCCTGGCCCAATGAGCCAGTAGATGCTTCTATCATAGGGAGATCAGCCCTGCTGGGATGGCCCTGCAGCCTGCTCCTTATCTGCCTGAATGTGTTCAGTTCGCTCGTCGGAAAATAACCGCATCTTGCCATCGCAGAGTACAATGCTTCGCATGAATGCCCTTTTGACTGCACATACCTGTCTCTTTTTTCCCATTGGGGGTTTTTGGGCTTGTGTCTCATGACATTGAAAAACAATGCAGTTATCATATCCGTCTCAGAAAGGGATCCGCCTGGATGCCCGGACTCTGCCTGCGTGACCATCTTTATTACGTCCTGACGGATTGTCCTTGCTGTCTCTTCAAGCCTTTTTATCGTCTTTTCGCTGATTTTCATATTATTCGATCAGTTTTTTCATGGATATTATCGCATCGACAGGGTCTTCCTGGCAGAAGATCGCAGATCCGACAACCAATCTGTTAGCGCCTGCTTTAACTGCATATTTTATCGTGTCTTTGTTTATTCCGCCATCGACCTCGATATCGATGCTCTTGCTGAGCTTCCTTATCTCTTTAACTTTTTTGAGGCATTCCGGGATCATGTCCTGGCCGCCTCTGCCTGGATGCACTGTCATCACAAGCACAAGGTCAGCGTCCTTGATGACTGGCTTGATTTTTGATACTGGTGTTTCGGGATTTATCGAGACGCCTGCCCTGGTCTTCAGCTTCCTGATGTTTTTCAGCGCTGCTGAAAGCGATATCGGATCATCAAAAAGCTCTGCATGTATTATTATTGTGTCTGCCCCTGCCGCCGCATAATCTTCTGCTTCCCTGTCAGGATCGATTATCATAAGATGGACTTCCTTGTGCAGCCTTGTCCTGAGCAGCTCGACTGTCTCAGGGCAAAAATTCTCCTGGGGGACGAATTTCCCGTCCATTATGTCTATGTGGATCGCCTTGACATGCGGCTCGATAAGCTCGACATAATGCTGGAGCCTCTTGCGCTCTGCTGAAAGTATCGAAGGTATTATCTGGGGGGGTTTTGCCATTTTTCAGTATCATCCAGTATCAGGGTGCCTATTGTATCATAATCTATCGAGTTTCCTTATCCTTCTTGAATGCCTTTTTTTCCCTGAGAATCCTGTCTTGAGCCAGATGCTCGTTATGCCCTTGGCTTTTGCCGGACTGAAATTCCTGCCTCTGAGGCATAATATGTTTGAGTCATTGTCAAGCCTTGACATCCTTGCGCTGTATGCATCGTAGGCAGCTACTGCCCTTATCCCTTTGAACCTGTTCGCAGCGATGCACATCCCTGTGCCAGAGCCGCAGATGAGGATGCCTTTTGCGCCCTCTGCCCTGCCTGCCTTTACTTTCTTCGCAACTTTCTTCGCGATGTCAGGGTAATCGACAGGGTCAGTGGAATAAGCGCCCATATCAACAATAGAAATCTTCCTCTGGAAAGCCTTCTTCAGTGCCTCTTTCAGCCTGAAGCCTGCGTGGTCAGAGCCTATGATTACTGCCTCTTTTGCCATTTTACCCTCTTTTATGGGTTATTCGGGTGTTTTGATTTTTAAATGTTTCGTGGGAATTAAATATATGTCGCTGACAGCTATATGTAGATAAAAAGAAAAAAAATAAAAGAAAAAATCTACTTCTTCGTGCCCCTGACTTTCTTCACGACAAGCCATCCTACCAGTATGGCTATCGCCCATGGCAATACGCTGAACACGAACGCAAGCAGGCTGCTCAGGCTGTTCACAAAATTCGTGATGAGCTCTGAAAGCTTCACGAACTCCATCTGCATGAATCCTGACTGCTTCTCTGTTATCGTGAACTGTATCGTTGAGTAATCCACGCGCTGGTCTGCGTTCTTGATGGCTTTCTCAAGATATTTCACTGTAGTCTCCTGATTGAATATCCTGTCATTGATGTTTATCTTATCCTCGACCTTCTCTGCCTCTGCATACATCTCCCTGTACCTCTTCAGCCTCTCCTGCTCTGTAGCTAGCTGGGTCTGAAGGTCAGTGTATTGGCCGGTTATGTCATCTGCGCTCTCTGAGAATGACTGCACTTCTCCTATTTCCTTGAGCTGGGTTATGATCGAGTCATATTTCCCTGTCTCTACCTTTATGCTGTAAGAGCCCGAATAATATGATCTCCAAGATTCGCCGTACTTGTTGACGTTCTCGTTCAATAAGAAAGAATCGCTTGATTTGATTATCGCTTTAAGTTTGCTGTCAGCATCCTGGAATTCGCCTCTCTCGGTCTCTGTCGACAGATAAGCTGTCTTCGTTATCTTCCTGTCTGTCTCTTCAGGCGCGAATCCTTGGTCATAATATATCGCCGAGGGCGCTGAGATACTTCTCGCTGACTCATCATATCCTCCGCCATAAGAAGAATCCAATGATGCCATCTTCGCCGATGTTATGCCGCCTATATTGCTGCCTACATTGCCCCCTCCGAACGCCAAGACGCCCAGAAGGACGACAACAAGAAGCACAAGCAGCCAGTTGTCCTTTATCTTTCCAATCTGCTCTTTCAATGTCATGTTATAACCTCCATTCCTGGTTTATATATCATATCTGCTTTATATAAATACTTTCCTTAAGCTTGGATTTGATTTGAAGTTATAGAAAAATGTTTTTGACTACTTTTGTAGAGTTACAAAACTAAAAGTTTATATAGATGTTATATTCTTCATGGCATAACATGTACGGCGCATCATTCGTAACAGACAAGAACCAGGCACCTTATAGGATGCTGCATGAGGGGCTGTTTGCTGAAGGGCCTGAGATTGAAGAGGCACCGAGGTCCAGCAGGCAGATATTGAGGCCAAAGCTTATGCCGGTCGCAGCAGCATATCTTGCAATACCAGACAGGGAGAATTACGGCCCCGAGACACAAGCCCGTTTATTGTGGCTCCAGGAGCACGGTCAGAGCTGCCACCCTTCACCCAAGGATAAGATAACACTGGGGGAGATAGTTTATAATCTCATTGAAACGGGCAGCTTGATCCTCGCAACAAAAAACAACGGCCCAAGAACTTGCTATTTAAGGCGTGTGCCTGAAGCCGGAGAAGAATTTACAGACACGATGATATTCTACAGGGCAAGAGGCGAGCTGAAAATGCCCCGTACTGAAAGAGAGTGTAGCTGGGTCAGCAAGGTAAGGGGATGCTGGAAGGGGTGATTACTGACAGCACCATATGCTGCCGTAAATCTTCCGAAAAAAATGCATGATTCCGGAAAGGTTCCGGTATAAAAGAGGAAGGCATAAAAAGAAAGAAAAATTGATTGTTTTAATGAAGATCAAAGATATCCCTTTAGAGAACAGGCCAATAGAGAGGTTTTTTAGGGAAGGGGTTATAGAAAATAGGGATATGGGAAAAAGTGAGTTTTTTATCAGAGTCAGAGATATCAAATCAATAATCCGTAAAGCGAGATATGATGCTTTTAACGCTGTGAATGCAGAAATGCTGAAAAGCTTACTATGAGATCGGCAGGAAAATTGTTGAAGAAGAGCAAAAAGGCGGGAAAAGAGCAGGATATGGTGAAAAGCTCATTGAGAGTTTATCCGTTGAATTGATCAAAGAATTCGGAAAAGGATTCAGCCTGACTGCTTTAAAGAATATGAGGATATTCTATACTGTTTATAAAGATAAGATTGGTCAGTCAGTGACTGACGAATTCTTCAGGCTGTCATGGACCCATTATTGCGAGCTGATCAAGATAAAGGATGGGGTAAAAAGGAGATATTTCGAAAAATATGTCATTTCCGAGAATTTGAGCGTCAGGGACCTGAAGAGGCAGATGTATTCCCTCCATTATGAAAGATTGCTCATGAGCAAAGACAGGAAAGCCCTGATAGGATATGAAAGGAGAGGGAATATCCCATCAAAGACCGAGGAGCTGATCAAAGACCTGTATATCCTTGAATTCCTTGATCTGGATGAGAGAAAGACGTACACTGAAAAAGAGATTGAGACAAGGATCCTGGATGACCTGCAGAAGTTCCTGCTTGAGCTGGGGCAGGGGTTCAGCTTTGTCGCAAGGCAGAAGAGATTTACGATCGACAATGACCATTTCTATATCGATCTGCTGTTCTATAATATCCATCTGAAATGCTATGTTGTCATTGAACTGAAAACTTCAAAATTCAGGCATGAAGATGCCGGGCAGATAAATTTCTATCTCAATTATGTAAAGAGGGAACTGAATAAAGAGGGTGACAATGAGCCGATAGGGATAATACTCTGCACTGAGAAGAATAAAGTGCAGGCGGAGTACGCAGCTGCAGGGATGTCGAATAAGATGTTTGTATCGAAGTATAAGCTGTATCTGCCAAGCAAGGAAGAATTAGAGAGAGAAGTCAGGAGATTGTTATGAAGATCAAGGATATCCCTTTGGATGATGGGCTGGGGGGAGGACGGGGCGGAAGGAAGCGGGTGGAAAAGATTATCATAAAAAAATATTCAGCCGTAAATCTTCCGGATTTTCTTCGTTTTTTCGGAATTCTTTCGGTTTTACATGCTCGTTTTCGGAAACCTTCCTGTTTTTTCTGGCAAAGGCTTATTAAAACGAAAGACTTTGTTTTTCTCTGAGAGTAAACTGAATTAAAGACATATGTCTTAATCAGATTAAGTCAATTGTCTTAATAAAAAACATAATATTTATAAAGTCAGGTGTCTTAATCAAATACAGATAGGTGTCTTAAGATGACAGGGAAAAATGAAGAGATAATCAAAGAGGTTTTAGATGAGATAGAATCATCCTTAAAGGATCCAAAAGGGATTGCAGCGCACCAGAGAAGGCTCGCTTTCCTTCTTTCATTAGGGGTTGTCTCCATCATCGAGGATTACCTGCAGAGGAGGGTGGTGCTGAAATCCGGGGCAAAAATCAACCATCTGTGGCTGAAAAAAAAGAAGGAGAATGCCAAGACCCTCATTTCAAAGCAGATTACCTGCCAGATTGACAGCCTTGAGAAGATTGACGGATTCCTGGAAACCGCATACTCGCTCGAAAAGGAAAGGAACAGCCTTGCTTACGGCAAGAAAGTGTCAGATGATGAATTGAAGGAAAAGATAAGCCAGTTCTTGAAGTTCAAGAAGGAGGCGGAGAATGCTTAAGGCCTATGCCAGTTATTTTGCATCATATCTCCTTGCAAATCTCGGTGGTATGGGCAATATAAAAAGGATAATATTATTCGGCTCTGCAGCCAGAGGAGAAGCGACAAAAGAGAGCGACATAGACATTTTCATAGAGATCAAGAAAGAGAATAAGAAATTCACAAAAATCATCGAAAAGATGCTTGATGATTTCTATGAAAGCAGGGAAGCATTGTATTTCAAGGCCAAAAAAGCGGATAATAAGATAAATCTCATCATCGGGAAACTGGAAGAGTGGAAAGATCTCAAGAAGAGCATAGAAAGCACAGGCATCGTGCTTTACGGACCATATTCTTCTTATGATGTAAAAGGAAGGAAATATTCAATGATCTCATGGGACAGCATAGGCGAGAACAGGGGGGCATTCCTGAACAAGATGTATGGTGTCAGGATAAATGATAAATCATACAAGGGGCTTGTCGAGAAGTCAGGCGGCAGGAAGATAGGCAAGAGCTCAGTGATGGTGCCTGTTGAGAACAGGGAGGACGTGATAAAGCTCCTGAGATACCATAAGGTCAATGCCAGGATATCTGATGTCTATGCTGAATAGAGTTCTTTGTTGATGGGATGTTGAGATTGACAAACAGGATAAGGCCCAACGGGCTTTTCATTGAAGAGAGAGCGGTGATCACGTACAAAGCGGGTTCTTTGGATGATGGGCTGGGGGGGTGGAGGAGGGATTGTGAAGGCGTGTAGTTGTGAACATTTATATATATTAAATATGGTTTTATCTAAATGGGAGACATAAATCTGTTGTATATTCTTTTAGGGGTAATTGGAATCTATATCATATTCAGGATTTTGAAGATAATATTTCCTCTTAAGAAAAAACTGTTTCTTTCTGCAAGGGTAAAAGCTAAGGCGGACAGAAAGTTCAACAAATTACTTCATAAATTCAAACAAACCCATCATCGTAAACCAACACGAAATGATATTTTTAGAATAATAATCAACGCAAGCCACATAACAATACGAAGAAGGGGGCATAAAGGCCATTGGGGGCGCCAGAAAGTGAGGAAATATTTGTTAGAAAAACATAATGTGATGAAAGAGTATAGGATGAAGTAGGTATTTAGATTTCTCCAGGTTGTTTGCTAGCTCCTTCCCAAAAAGCAAGACCATACCCACCAGTTCTACATGGACCAGAACCAAAATTATCATAGTTTCCACCTAAGAAAACACAAACTCCCCCCTCACCCCACATGCACCCTATGCATCTCTATCAGCTTCTTCAGCTTCGCCTCGAACCACACCAGCGCAACAACGCTCGAAGCAATGCCCCCAAGAACCATCGCCACTGCGACAGAAAGGTAGCCGAAGCCGAAAACATAGACAGAAAGGTAAGCAAGAGGCAATGCAACTATGAAAATCCTCACTGCCTGTATCACAAGGCTGGGAAAACCATAGCCCATGCCCTGCAGAGCCCTGCTTATTATCATGCTTATGGCCATCAATGGGAACGTGAGCACATCAAGCCTGAGATAAGCAGCGCCTATCCTCAGAAGCTCAGCATCGCCTGTGAATATGATCAAAAAGACCTTAGGGAATGCCAGGAATATGGCCCCAGAAATAAGAGTAAAGCCCACAACGACCTTCATAGTATAGGAAGTGACATCTTTGATAAGGTCGAACCTTTTAGCGCCGTGGAACATCCCTGCAAGCGTAAGCAATGACACTGAAAAAGCCACGACTGGCATAGTTATCACGCTCTCAAGCCTTGATACCATCCCGAAAGCCGCCACATATATTGTCCCGAAATGGGCCATCAGCCTGTTTATGAATATGACATAGATCGATATCAATATCATCATCAGGCTTGCAGGCAATCCGATTGCAAATATCTCATAAATCAGTTTCGGGGAGAAACTGAAAGATCTCATGCTGAGCTTGAGATAAGAGCCTTTCTTCAGGTAATAGAGCGATACAAGGAAAGAGAATAAGATAGATATCACTGTCGCGATAGCTACGCCATTCACGCCGTAATCCAGGGAATAGATGAAGATAGGGTCAAGGATTATGTTCATGACAAGCCCTGCGACCTGTATCTTCGTCGGAGTCCTTGTATCGCCCTGCGCCGAGAAGATCATCGCTATCATATAAGTGGGGAACATGAAGAAAATGCCGTACATGACTATGGAGATATAATCCAGTGAGATATTGAGCACGCTGTCCTCTGCGCCGAAAAGCATGAACAATGGTTTGATGAATATGAGGCTTAAACCGAATATCAGCGCCGCAACAGCGACAGACAATAATATCCCGTGCATTGCAGTGTTCTCTGCATTCTTTTTCTCCTTAGCGCCCAGGAACCTTGAAACCCTTGAGTTCATGCCCATGCCGAGGCCTGAGTTGAACGATATCAGTATGAAGAAGATAGGGAAAGCGAATGTCAAGGCTGCGATGGCCTCTGCGCCCAGCCTTCCTACATAGGCAGTATCCACTATATTATACATGACCTGGACGAACATGCCTATCATAGCAGGTATTGCAAGGATGAAAATGGCCTTTTTCGGATTCTTAAGGAAATGATCAAGCTTTTGTTTTGCCATGGGATATAACTCAAAGATGTTGTTTATAAAAGTTATGGATTTTCAGCTGATCCTCGCAAAATAGATGTGCTGCTTCTCGCCGTCCTTCTCTGTCCATGAGACAGCATATTCAGAAGTGATGTTAGAATCTGTCTTGATGATCGATGGATACCCTGATTCAGGCAATGAATCCGTCACCCTCGCTTCTTTCTCAATGATAGAGCCGCTGTAGGCATCTATCAGGGCAAAATATATCTCATCATTGCCGTCCCTGTTGTCCCTCCATGCTGCGCCGTAGTTATCAGAAGTCATGAAGAGCGAAGGATCCTTCGCATAATGGCCTGATGCCCCGTTCGAATTTGATACCTTGGCCTTTGCCTGGTCCAGCTCTATCATCTCTTCCCTTCCGCCTGTGGAATGTATCCTTGTGAAATGCAGCTCATCATAGCCTTTGAGGGCGCATGATGATGCAAGGCCGTACCTTGAGTCAGCCCAGGACAATGCAAGATACTGGCATGAGATGGGATCCCCTTCAAGCTTCACTGTGCTTATCTTCTCGCCGTTCTCTATCCTCACAAGATAATCCCTCTTGTCTGCTGCAGTAGACTCTATCCATCCTACTCCATACTCCATGCCGATCCAAACTGCTGCTGCAGAGCTTGACGAGCCATACCCTATATCCATATCAGAGCCTATCCTGTTGCCCTCTTGATCAAACCTTGCGAAATAGCTCTTGCTGTCGCTCTCGCTCCATGCAATCCCTGATTCATTGCCAGCCCATGCTATTGAAGCTGAATCGATCTCTGCGCCTGAGCCTCCTGCAGACTGGTCTTTTATGTCCGTCTCGCTCAGCTTATTGCCTTCATTGTCGGTCATTATGAAGTAAAGGGATGGGCCCACTGGCCATATTATATTGTAACCTGAGCCTGTCCATGCAACAGATGGCCTTTTCGCGTTCCCTGGAAAGCTTGCTAATCTAATCTCTCTGCCTGTCCTGTTGCCTGCCTCGTTGAACCTCATGAAATACAAGATGTTATTGTCTGTCCTCTGATTATACCATGCAAGCCCGTATTCAGAGCCAGACCATACAGAAGATGATGGGCCTCCATGATTATATACAAGGCCTATGCACGCATCGCATGGCTTTGTAAGAGGAATGGTCTCTTCGCCTTCTTCATACTCCTCCTCTTTTTCCGCGACTATCTCCGAGTTTATAACTCCGATGAACTGATGCGGTCCGTTAACATCGGCATAATCTATCGTGATATTGGCAAGCAGCTGTGATCCCTCTTTGCCATTGCTGCATCCTTCAAGAATATAAGTCATCGTGCCCTTGTCCTTGATCGCATCATTGGTGAAATTCCTCTCGCATTCTCCTGCCTTCATCCTTATCAATGTGATGTCTGCGCCCATGCCGTTGGTTATGTTCATGGAAGTTGTCGTCGGGGTTAGCTGATGCTCTTCGCGGATGGCCCCCGGGCTGAATAAGTCTATCCCTGCCTTGATCCTGCTGGCCTGTGTCTGGGCTGCAATATCCGGCTTAGGGCAGTATGATCTCAGGAATTTTATGTCTGCAGATGCCCAACTGATGCTGCTGAATCCGGAATATGAAGGCATTGTCACTTCAACAGGCTTCTTGTCCAGTGTCTCGAATTCAGCGAATACTGTCTTCTCATCTGCGCTGTCTTTCTTCCTCAATGATACCCTGCAGTAATTGTATGAGGGGTCCTGCTCAAGCTCTGGGCTGCCTTTCCAGCAGAGGTATTCATTGTCCTGCATGTGCACGACCTCATAATCCTTGAAATCGAATGAGTCCAGGTAATTCTTCCATCGGTTTCCTGCTGCAATTGCGCCTGATGCCCCTTGCTCTATATTCATGTTCAGGTCAAGGACATCCTCCACATTGTTCTCGTTCTGCCATGAATGCGCCATTAACACGGGATTCCATTGGTCGGCTGGGGGCGCCAGCTTGGGGCATGAAGAATAGAAAAGGAAGAAATAGGCGGCTGCTCCTGCGATGATCAGGATGAATAAGACGGCAAGTATAAGTTTTAATGGCTTTTTTTTGGTCTGCCCGGGCTTTGTCTGCTGTGTTTGCTGGTCTTGCTGAAGCTGTTCAGGCTCATCTGGTTTTTCAGGGACCTCAAGCTTCACGAAAACCTTGCTGAACATGCTTTCGATGTCATTGTCCTGCCATCCGACAGATTTCAGATTGGACCTTATAGTCTCTTTAGGTGTGCCTTTGGCTCTCTCATTAGAAATGTAATTGATGATGTCCTCGTTTGCCAAATTATGCCTCTTTTTGAGCTTATCTTGCTGTTTTTGTTTTTAAATGTTTCTGTAATAGGTTTTTGAAAAGCTTTATAAACTCCCCGCTTAAATCCATATATATTGCCGTTATTGCAGTCAAAAGAGGTTCTAGATGTTATTCAGTCCGTTTTAATATCAAAAATTAAGCAGTATCAGAGGTATCAAAGATCGATAGGTGCAATATGGATGAGGATTCAGAGATAATTGAGATGCTGAAAACCCTGCCTGTCCTGAACAAAGGGCTTCCAGGAGAGATGCTCTCATTAAGGAGAGGGAATATCAGCGATTCGGATGTCGTGCCTGTCCTTAAACCGCTGATTATCGATGCTCTTGACAAGCTTGATGCTCTTTTCCTGAAGGACCCGCAGTGGGAGAGATATGCTGTGCCGAAAAACACTTTCTTCGAGAATGCAGACGGAAGATATACCCCTAATCTCAGATGCCATATCGCAAGAGGCATGGCT
This sequence comes from Candidatus Woesearchaeota archaeon CG10_big_fil_rev_8_21_14_0_10_44_13, assembly GCA_002762985.1. Classification (GTDB taxonomy): domain Archaea; phylum Nanobdellota; class Nanobdellia; order Woesearchaeales; family UBA12501; genus 1-14-0-10-44-13. The sequence continues at coordinate 28,149 of PCXZ01000015.1, forward strand.
GATCTCGGTGTCATAGGGAAAGATGATCTTGAAGAGAAAATCCACAGGATGAGAGGCGATGATTTCTCAGAGGCCGAGAAGAACAGGATGGTCTCAGAGCTCAGGAAACTTGAGCCTACTGTGGGCGATGACCAGCTTTATGCATGGCTCGGAGGGGATGTTGTAGCTCCCAAGGATTGGGAGAATTTCGCAAGGCTGGCGAAGCTCGACAGCCATTTTGAGAGGTATTACAAAATAGTTGACGGCGCCGTCGTTCCGGACAAAGAGATGCAGAGGCAGTACCGTGAATACAATGGGATAAGGAGCGGGATGATGTGGTGCTCAGAGAATCTCAAGAAGATACTTTACCTTGCGCCTGCTGAAAGGGACAGCATGATGAAGGCCCTGCGATCAAGATGCTCAGAAAACGGAGATAAAGGCATTGTGGCAGAAGGCATCGGCCATATCCTCGACCACATGCCGAAAGAGAAGCTTGAGAACAGCTTTGAATATGTCACTGTAGGGGATCTTAAGGAGAGGATGAGGAAGAAGAAGGATTGCAGGAACCCCCTTAGGACAAGGATCGAGCTTACGCAGAATGTGATAAGGGAAAAGGTCAAGAGGCAGCCGGGATTCGTAAAGAATCCGAATGATATCTACCAGGATTTCCTTGTGCTTACCTCCTTGCTGAGCGAGACTATTGCGATATATTTAGATGTGAAACATCCTACTTCATTGGTGGAGATAAACAGGGCGGGGAATCTGCACGAGTTCCTGAGAGCATTGTCTGAAAGGTTCATGCCGAGCATGGCAATCGAGCTTGATAACGGCCCGATAACTGAGTTAGCGGCTCCTATGGAAAAGATCAGGACAAAATATGATAAGATACTGTCTGATATAACTGCAGGAGGCGTAAAAAGCATCGATGAGGTGATGAATATAGATCCGGCAGCAGGCTACAGCAACACAAGCCTTATGGCAACGACAAGCAGGATGATTGAAAGCCTGCCTTATGAATTCAAGCTGTATCTTGCGTATGCGAGGTTTTTGCAGAAGGATGGAAGCAGAGATACTCCGCTCAGCGGACTTACAAAGAGCGCAAGGAAAGAGTACATAAAAAAAGTGGAAAAGCTCGAGAAGACAAGCATCAACAAGCATGGATTCAAGCCGAAAAGCAGATTTGCATTCGATATAATAATCAAAGAACATAAAGAGACGATAGGACAGTATGGTTTCATGCCATTGTACATGAAGTGGGAAGGATATATAAAGAAGCTTGAGATGAAAAACAGCATGCATAATCTGTTCAATAAACCTTCTGCCATTATAGGGGGCATATCACCTTTGGAAAGACTTTTCCCATCCATTTACAAGAAATAGGGTCATGACATTGAGAACTGATGGGCATGGTCAATATCTTTTTATTATATTGCCGCCCAATCCCTTCCTTGAATATATTAGGAAATCAGAATTATAGAAAGAATAATTCAGATATAATGCATAATTCTTTTCAAGATTGTCCAGCGTGCTTTCCCTGATCTTCAGGCAGCCCGGGTCGTCCTTTGCGCACGGGAGCCACTCAGTCGTATAATATACATAATCATAATCGTCCTGATTCAGTTTTTCATAGAAATATCCCGTGTCATAATACCCTATCACTATCCTTGCGCCTGTCTGTATCATCGGGAGGGAAGTCAGGATCTTATTGTCGTGCGGCAGGCCCTTCAATGCGAAATAATAGTCATCGTAAAGCTGTTCAGGCGCATAGTAGAATTCCCTGACAAGGGCTGCTGAATCAAGGATCATGCTTAAGGACATGAAAGCTAGCACGATGAATATCGCTGCAGAAGCCGTTTTCCTGCGCTTTTTGGGGATATTTCTCATGATCAGCCTTATGGTCTCTGCAATGCCGAAACACATAAGATACGCTATCCAGGGCAGTATGATTATGAGGTATCTGATCTCCTTGTGCGGGGCGATGAGAAGGTATGAGAATGGCAGCAGGGCCAGGGCCAGCACAATGACCTTCTTTTTCAATGGATCCCCTGTCTTCTCTCCATTGATAAGGCCTGATATGAACGGCCTTAAGATGAAAAATATGCCTGCTATCGCAAATACGCTGAGCACTGTCCATCTAAGCATGTAGCCGGGATAGAAAAGCAGGCCTTCATCGCCTGTGAATATGAATCCGAACTGGTTGAGAATGGGGTATATTGTCGCTATGAAAACGTCTTTTGTCTCCGGATAGAAAAGATAGGTGTTCACAAGGAATGAAGAAGAGCCGACGACTGCGCCGAGAATGAACATCGATGCGCTCCTGAACATGTCCTTCCTCTTCTCTAGGAAAAGGACACCTATGAAAAGCAGAGGAAGGTAAATCCCTGACGTGAACCTTGTGAAAAATGCAAGGAATGCAGTCATGCCTGAGAAAAAATATTTTTTCTCGAAAAAGAGGTATATGCACAGGACATGCAGGAACAGCCCGGGAATCTCAGTCAATATCGAGTTCGAGCTTAGGTAATAGAAAGGGAAGACAGCCATGATGACGGGCAGTATCCAGCTCAATGTGGGATCAAGATGTTTTCCTGCAATCTTGTAGACTATCCATAATGCCGCTATGGACAAGGCCAGCACGAACAGTCTTGACATGAATATGCTGTATGAGAACGGGGCTAGCATCAATGGGAAGAATAACGGCCTAAGGTTCTCCAAAAACCCGTCATTGCCGCCTGAGATGATGTACCTTCCGGCCTGGAGGTAAACGCTTTCATCCCAGCCATAAGGATAGAATCCGGACAATCCTGCAAGCTGGATGAGGGAATAAACAGCGAGGAAAGAGATCACTGCTAAATTGATATGGCTCCGCTTTATCCAGGCGATCATGGGGATTGCCTGCCCGTAAAGAATATAAATGTTTTGATGTTTTTATAATTATTAGAAAACTTTGAAGAAGTAGGCGACCCCGATTGCCTCGCAACCGGAGTCCCTTCTGATAGCCCCGGGCGGATTTGAACCGCCGTCAAGAGGTCCAGAGCCTCCTATCCTTGACCGCTAGACTACGGGGCTGTTAAGGCTGTGAAAAAGAGGTTTGTTTTTAAATGTTTTTCTTATTGATGGGATATTGCACAATCAAAGGCTATCACGGCCTTAAAACATCATATTTATATATTAGTTCAGGCATATATAACACTATGAAACTGACAGTTGTATTGGAACCGCAGAAAGAAGGAGGCTATACGGCCCATGTCCCTTCCCTGCCGGGATGCATCTCCCAGGGAGAAACAAAGGAAGAAGCTATCAGGAACATAAAAGAAGCAATTGAACTTTATCTGGAGCCCGATACTAATGAACTTGTGGAGTTTGCCGGAGAAAAACTGATTGTATCAGTATGAAGCTTCCGATTATTTCTGGGATTGAAGTCATCAGGCGTTTAAAAAGAGCAGGGTTCATTGCCGTCAGGCAGAAAGGCTCCCATGTCAGGCTGGAGAAATTTGACGGCGAGAAGACGCTAAAAATCACTGTCCCTTTCATCCGGAGATGAAGAAAGGCACAATAAACAGGATCATAAAAGAGGCTGGGTTGACTGTTGGGGGATTTGAACGGCTGAAATGAAACCATCTTCCCGAAACATATTTAAATAGACCCTTTCTAATCCATTCCACAATGAACCTAATAGCACAAGGCGCAGAAGCAAAGCTCTTCGCTGAGAACGGAGAGATCCTCAAGCAGAGGTTCGAGAAGGCCTACAGGCACCCTCTGATAGACATGAGGCTGAGGAAATGCAGGACAAGGCAGGAAGCAAGGCTTCTGGAAAGGCTCGCATTGATGAATTTCCCGAGCCCAAGGCTCGCAGATTTCTCTGACAAGAGCATGGAGATAAGGATGCAGCAGATAAACGGCGTCCTCCTGAAGGATGTCCTCCATGAGAAGCACCTGGAATTCAGCAATGAGATCGGAAGAAGGGTTGCAGAACTGCATAACAAGAACATAATCCACGGCGACCTCACGACATCAAACATGATGCTTGACAGTTCAAACAGGATAAATTTCATAGATTTCGGATTGAGCTTCATCTCTGACAAGGCAGAGGACAAGGCAGTAGACCTTCACCTCTTGAAGCAGGCATTGGAATCGAAGCATTACCTCATCTTCGAGGAATGCTTCAACACGGCATTGGACGCCTACAAGGAGCACGGCATAAATTCAGAGCTTGTCATGCAAAGGCTTGAAAAAGTGGAGAGCAGAGGAAGGAATAAGAGAAAGAATGATTAACTCTTTTCTGAAGTAACAATATTCTGGAACTCAATAGGATATTTACAGCCCAATAATGCCTTTACCACAGCAGTATATCCTGGCCAGGAACAGCCATCATTCTCTGCTTTTTCTGCCCTTAATTCCTCGGGCGTCTTTCTCTTTACATCGATCTGGAAGGCATAAAACACGTCTTTCTCTTTTACATAAAACTGCATGATGCCTTTATCCACAGGCATATCGGACCCATGGATTACCAGTCTTTCATCGGAATATTTGTTCTTTGCCCTGTGCAAAAGAACATTGTTTATCTTTCTCTTTTTCCCGTTATCCTTTTCAAAAGAAACCATATAGACTATGGCCTCTTTTGGGGTATTTCGGGTTATATAATCTATGATTGTCGTCCTTAATTGTTCTATCGTTTCTGTATGATTGTAAAGGCTTATTTCAGAAATCTCTCCGGTCTCGCTTTTCATAAACTCGGAAAGCCTGTAGAAATTCTTCATGCCTATGAAACCGCCTCTTTCCCTTGCAATGTCAAGGACTTTCTTCTTCTCTATATTTCTTGACGGCTTTTTGCAGAAACCTATTATCCTCCTGACAAACTCATCATAATCTGCAGATTTCTTGTTTACAGAAGCATAGTCGTATCCTGTCAGGCTGATAAGCTTTTGTTCCAGGTCATTGGCTATTGCTTTTTTGCCGGATTTCCCGATGTTAGTATGTTTGACCCTCATCTTATGAGAGGTAAAATCTCTTCTTTATAAATGTTTCGGAACAGCTATTACTCTTGAGTAACAACTGCCCTTAATCCGCAGAATTCATGCTGTGAACTACCACGGGTTTCGCTTCGCTCAACCCGTGGCGTCTCGTGCCTAGCATGAAAAGTTGAAGAGCGTTTTCTGCATCTTCTGCTCT